>NZ_JBEXVQ010000056.1:0-48863 GCF_040629405.1 Lentzea sp. NPDC005914
ACACCGGCACCCACTCCGGCCGCTCCGCACTGATCACCTGATCCACACCAAGATCATTCGATCACGCCGAGACAGCGTTACGGGACAACCTTTAGTGTGGCGGGCATGGGGATTCGACTGTCGGTGCTGGACACGTCGCCGATCGTCCAGGGCTCGACACCCCGTGAGGCGCTGCGCAACACGGCCGATCTCGCGGAGCTGGCGGAAGAGCTGGGGTTTCACCGGTACTGGGTGCCGGAGCACCACGGCATGCGCGGGGTCGCCAGCTCCGCTCCGGCCGTGCTCGTCGGGCACCTGGCCACGCTCACATCGCGCCTGCGCGTCGGTTCCGGCGGCGTGCTGCTGCCGAACCACCCGCCACTCGTGGTGGCCGAGCAGTTCGGCACGCTCGCGGCGCTGCACCCCGGCCGCATCGACCTCGGCGTCGGACGTGCACCCGGTGGTGCGCCGCACGTGGTCTCCACCCTGCGCCGCACGGACCGGCCGTACCGAGAGCAACTGGAGGAGCTGCAGGCGTTGCTCGACCCGGCGGACACCGTCGCGGTGCCGGTGCAGGGCGGCAACGTACCGGAGCTGTGGCTGCTCGGCTCTTCGCCCGGCACGGCCGAACTGGCGGCGGAGCTGGGTGTCCCGTTCGCGTTCGCGCGGCATCTCAGCCCGGACGAGACGTGCAGGGCGGACCTGGTCAGCGTCTCGGTGATCGCCGCCGAGGACGACGCGCGGGCCGAGTGGCTGGCCGGGCCGATCCGGGCGAAGGTGCGCAGCCGCCGGGAGGGCAACCGGATCCTGTTGCCCAGCCCCGAGGACGCGCACCCCGGCCCCGACGACGGCCGCGTGCTGGTCGGCGGGCCGGAGACGATCACACGCAGGCTCCGGGCGGTGCTCGACGAAATGGGCACCGAGGAGCTGATGATCACCTCGCCGATCTACCACCACGCGGACCGCCGCCGCAGCTACGAGCTGATCGCCGCCATCGCGGACGACCTCAGCTCGTCTGCGCCTTCTGGAACAGCGGAGCCGTGATCTTCCAGCTGAACTGAGGCCCGCCCAGGTGCCTGACGTCGTTCACCCGGAAGCTCTGGGTGTTCACGCCCACGACGGCGTTTCCGCTGATCCTCGGGCCGCCGCTGGAACCGCCGCCCATGTCGCACGGCACGCCCCACAGGTTCTCGCCGTCAGGGTGGAGGACGGGCGCGCCCCAGCACTGCGCGAGCCGCTGACCCGTGAACTCCGGCCTGCCCTGATGCCCAGGTTGACCGGCGGCACGCGGGTACCCGTACTCGTGCGCCGGACGATCACCCGGCCGGCTGAAGGCGATGTTCTCGCTCGCGTGCGACGGCTTGTCCAGCACCAGGAACGCCTGGTCGTACTCGGACTGCTGGTCGTCGGTGATCCACATCTGGTTCACCACCGCCCTGCGCACCACGAACTCGCCGAACGGCCGCGCGCCGTCCCGGAATCCCGGCACGAACAGCAGCTTGGAGTGCCACCGGGGGTCCTGGCCGATGAGGTTCGCCGTGTGGACGCAATGCCCGCCGGTGACGGCTGTGCGCCTGTTAGCGCTCACCACCAGGGTTGCGGTGCAGCTCGAGTCCGCGCCGTCGCGGTCGACGAAGAACAACCGCCCGATGGTCCTGCTGGCAGGTCCGGGCGCGCCGTCAGGTCCGTCCACGGGCGGAACACCAGGTGTGGACGGTCCGGTCGGCATCGCCGCGATCCGCTCGGGCGTCCAGTAGGCCGCGACGCCGTCGGTGCTGAGATCGTGCACAACCACGTCGGTGTCCGGAGAAGCCGCCGCCACGGCCGGCACTCCGAGCAGCAGCAGGGCAACCACGCTGAGTATTCGCATGCCGCGACCGTGGCAGCCAGTTGTGAGGATCTTGTGCGGAAGGCGTCCTCACACCGTGCGGCGGCCACGTGAATGACTATGTTGCGACGCATGGGCATGTGCGTGCTGGTGGCCGAGGACAACGTGATGCAGGCCGACATGCTCGGGCGATACCTGCGCCAGGAGGGCTACCAGGTGCGGATCGTCCACGACGGCGGGGCCGCGCTCGACGAGGTCCGCCGCAACCCGCCCGACCTGCTGATCCTCGACGTCATGATGCCCAGGGTGGACGGTCTCGACGTCGTGCGGGTGCTGCGCAACGAGTCCGACATCCCGGTCCTCATGCTCACCGCGAAGTCCACTGAGGACGATCTGCTGCACGGCCTCGATCTGGGCGCCGACGACTACGTTACCAAGCCCTACAGCCCGCGTGAGCTGATGGCGCGCGTGCGGACGTTGTTGAGGCGCGTCCACCGCACGAGCGCCAACTCCGGCATCGCGCTCGGCGACCTGGCGATCGACCCCGACCGGCACGAGGTGAGCGTGCGCGGCGAGCACGTCGAGTGCACCGCGTCGGAGTTCCGGATCCTGCACACGATGGCGGCGAGCCCCGGCCGGGTGTTCAGCCGCGGGCAGCTGCTCAGCGCCGTGCACGGGCTCGACGGCTACATCACCGAACGCACGATCGACGCGCACGTGATGAACCTGCGCAAGAAGATCGAGGTCCAGCCGCGCAAGCCCGCGTATCTGCTGACCGTGCACGGCGTCGGCTACAAGCTGGTGGACGGGTCCGGTGCATAGCGTCCTGGCGCGGCTGCTGGCCGCGTCCGTGCTCGTCGCGATCTGCTCGATCACCGCCACGGCCTGGCTGGCCGCGCAGAGCACGTCCACGTCGATCAAGCAGGAGCTCGGCGCCGCGCTGGCCGGTGACGCGGCCACCTACCGCACGCTGATCACGTTCGCCGTCGAGCACCGCGGCTGGGACGGCGTGACGCTGCCGCCCGGCAACCGCCGCCTGATCCTCACCACGCCCGACCGCAAGGTCATCGCCGACACCGGCACGAACCTCGACCCGGGCCAGCTGCCCGCCGTGCCGTCCGCGGTGATCAACCCGTTGGAGCTGGACCTGGCTCAGGCCCAGGACGCGCCACCAGACCGGATCGACGCGCGGATCACCGGCCCGTTCGGGCTGACCGACCGGGAGAAGGGCAGTCTCGCGGAGGACTGGCAGCTCTACACGCTGCGCTGCGTCGGACCGGCCGCCGTCGAGGAGATGAAGACGACGTCCTGGGGCCGCCCGATCGTGAACGTGGACAGAACTGCGCCCCAGCCCGCGACGGAGGCCTGCATCGAGGCGGAGCAACGGCTCAGCACGCTCACATTGGGCGAGTCAGCGGCGTTCAACGACCTCAACCTCCGCGTCAACGACTGCCTGCGCCAGCGAGGCCTGCCCGACGAGCAGATCAAGCTCAACGGGTCGTGGCAACCCTTCGCCTCCAACGCCGAGTGCCTGGCCAGCGCACGCCGCGCCCAACTGCAGCCTTATGTGGCACCAGCGGCACTGTTGTTCGTCACCGACGCCGCCGGCAAGACCACGCAGGCGACGGTGGTGAAGTTCGACGTGGGCAGGATCGTGCTGGTCGCGGCGATCGTGCTGGTGCTGACCGTCAGCGTGAGCGTGGTCGTGGCATTGCGGATGACCAGGCCGTTGCGCACGCTCACAGCCGCCGCCGAACGCATGCAGCACGGCGCCGACGCCCAGGTCGACATCTCCTCCCGCAGCGAGATCGGCCAGCTCGCCCGCGCGTTCAACGACATGGTGGCGCACCGGGCCCGCACCGACGCCCAGCGCAAGGCCATGACCAGCGACATCTCCCACGAGCTGCGCAACCCGCTGGGCACGATCCGCAGCTGGCTGGAGGGTGCGCGCGACGGCGTGGTCGAACTGGACCGCACGACGCTGACCGCGCTGCTCGACGAGGCGCTGGTGTTGCAGCACCTCATCGACGACCTCCAGGACCTCGCACTGGCCGACGCGGGCGAGCTCCGGCTGCACCCCTCGCAGGTCGACCTGCGCGACCTGTTCGACCAGCTCGTCACCGCGCATCCAGGCCTGGTGGCCGAGGGTGGCGGTGTGGTGGACGCGGATCCCGTGCGGCTGCGGCAGATCCTCACCAACCTCGTCACGAACGCCCTGCGCTACACGCCTTCCGGTGACACGGTTCGCCTGTGGACGGACGGTCGGAGGATCACCGTGAGCGACACGGGTTCCGGCATCTCGGCCGAAGATCTGCCGCACGTGTTCGACAGGTTCTGGCGCGCGGACCGCTCCCGCACCCGCGACACCGGCGGCAGCGGGCTCGGACTGGCGATCGTGCACGCCCTGGTGAGCGCTCACAACGGCACGATCGCGGTGGACAGCGAGGTCGGGCGCGGCACCACGTTCACGATCACGCTGCCGAGCCAGAAGAATCCAGCACGCTGAGCGCACATCTTCCTCACAACCGCTGGGCAGCATCGCCGCCATGAATCCCAGGTTGTTGATCGGCGCCGCCGTGCTGCTGCTCTCCGCGTGCAGCCAGGCCGCTCCCCCACCGTCGAACGTCGCCTCGCTCGAGACCTCGGGCGCGGTCGCCACGTCGTCGTCCGCCGCCGCGCCGTCGGACGGTGAACAGCCGCGTCTGCGCATGGACATGACCGAGGAGGAGAAGAGGCGGTACTACGACGCGCACACCGCGTGCCTCGCCGAGAAGGACCCGAACGCGACGGGCACCGGATCGGCTCCGGCCGGCCGCCGGCAGTACAGCGACGAGGCGTGGAAGGCGTGCGCGAAGAAGTGGCCGCTGCCGCCGTGGGAGATGGACTCGAGCAACCCGACGTTCAAGGACAACTGGCACAAGAACGTCCAATGCATCAACAGCCGCGGCATGAAGGTCATCGAGACCGAGCCCGGCAGCTGGACCTACAACGGCGAGCAGACGCTGCCGGAGGAAGAGCGCCGCAAGATCGAGAAGGAGTGCGAGCAGGAGGTTTTCGGCGGAGGACGCAAGTGAAGCGCTGGCTCATCGCCGGAGTTGTCGCTCTGGCCCTGGCAGGCGGCGCGGTAGCGCTCACCTGGACTCGTGAGGCGCCGGCCCAGCCCTCCCCGCCGCCGGCACCCAGGACCGTCGCCGTGGTGAAGACCGACCTGACCGACATCCGCGAGTTCAAGGCCACCTTGGGCTTCGGCGCCTCCCAGCAGGTGACGGGCCGCCGCCCGGGAACCTTGACGTCGCTGCCCGCGCCGGGTGCCGCCGTCGACCGCGGCGAGGCTCTGTACAAAGTGGACAACAGGCCGGTGTGGCTGTTCTTCGGCGACACCCCGTTGTGGCGCAAGCTCGACACCGCCGATCTGAAAGGCCCGGACGTGAAGATCGTGAAGGACAACCTCGCCGCGCTCGGCTACCAGCTCGGCGGCGTCGCGGACGAGTGGACGCCCGCCACGATCGACGCCGTGAAGCGCTGGCAGAAGGCCGAGAAGGTCGAGCAGAGCGGCGTGATCGAACCGGGCGATGTCGTGGTGCTGTCCGGAAAAGTGCGTCTCGAGTCGGTGACCGCGAAGCTCTCCGCGTCCGGCGAGGGCCCGCTCATGACCGTGACCGCCACCGGCAAAGCGGTCGCCGCCTCGGTCGCCGCACGCCAGGCCGAAGTGTTCAAAAAGGACGTGAAGGTGACCGTCGTGCTGCCCAACGGGACCGAAACCGCTGGAACCGTGCGGTCCGTCAGCACCGAGGCCAAAGCCGAGAAGAACGGCAACGGCGAGGAAACCCCAGTGATCGCCGTCGACATCGGGCTGGACACCGAGGTCGGATCGTTCGACTCCGGCCCGGTCCGCGTCCGCCTCACCAGCACCGCCCGACAAGGAGTCCTGGCCGTTCCGGTCACCGCTCTGCTGGCGTTGCGCGAGGGCGGTTACGCGGTCCAGTCGGCGTCCGGTCAGCTCGTGGCCGTGAAGACCGGCCTGTTCGCCGGAGGCCTGGTCGAGATCAGCGGTGGTGGCGTCGCCGAGGGCATGCAGGTGGTGACGACGTCATGACGCCGGTCCTCGAAGTTCTGGACGCCGTCAAGGAGTACACGGGCGGCGTCCGCGCCCTCGACGGCGTCTCGCTGACGCTGCACGCGGGCGAGGCCGTGGCGATCGTGGGCCCGTCCGGCTCGGGCAAGTCGACGCTGCTGAACCTCCTCGGCACGCTCGACCGCCCGTCCACCGGCACGGTGATGCTGGACGGCCACGACATCTCGAAGCTGACCGACCGGCAACTGTCTGCGTTGCGCGGCAGGCGCATCGGTTTCGTGTTCCAGCAGTTCCACCTGGCAGACGGCCTGACCGCACTGGACAACGTCGCCACCGGCCTGCTCTACGCGGGAACGCCTCGCAAGTGGCGTGCCGCGATGGCCGCGGAAGCGTTGGAGCGAGTGGGTTTGGGGCATCGCTTGAAGCATCGGCCGCACGAGCTCTCGGGCGGTGAACGGCAACGGGTGGCGATCGCACGTGCCGTGGTGAACCGTCCCGCGTTGATGCTGGCCGACGAACCGACCGGCGCCCTGGACACGGCAACCGGCCGGGCGGTGCTGGACCTGTTGCTGGACCTGAACCGGGAGGGAACGACCCTCGCGGTGATCACGCACGACCGGGAGGTGGCGGCGAGGCTGCCGCGCCAGGTGGAGATCAGGGACGGCCGCATCCAGGCAGAGGTGACGGTGTGAATCCGACTCGCCTGAGTCCTCTCGATCTTCTCCTCCTCGGCCTCTCCCCTCTGCGCACCCGCCCTCTGCGAGCCGTCCTCTCCGCCCTCGGCATCTCCATCGGCATCGCCACCCTCGTCATCGTCACCGGTATCCCCGCCTCCAGCCGAGCCGCGCTCATGGAGGAGTTCAACGCCCTGGGCACCAACCTGCTCAGGGCAGAGGCCGCGACCGGCACCGGCAACGAAGCCGCGTCCCTGCCACCGGACTCGATCGCGATGGTCGACCGCATAGGCCCCACCGACCAGGTCAGCGCCGTCGCCAACACCCACGCCGTGGTCCGCCGCTCCGACCGCATCCCGGACTCGGAGACGTCCGGCCTGACCGTGCTGGCGACCAAGCTCAACCTCCTCGACACCCTCAACGGCCGGGTCCACACCGGCACGTTCCTCAACCAGGCCACCGAGAAGTTCCCCACCGTCGTCCTCGGCCACATCGCCGCGACCCGCCTGGGCATCACGAACCCCGACTCCCAGGTGCGCGTCAACGACACGTGGTTCACCGTGATCGGCATCCTCGACCCGCTCCCGCTCGCCCCGGAGATCGAACGGTCCGCGCTCATCGGCTGGAACGCCGCCGAGAACCTCGGCTTCGACGAGCGCCCGACCGTTCTCTACCTCCGGGCAGACGAGCCGGCGATCGACGACGTCAGAGCGGTCCTGCCCCCGACCATCTACCCGCAGAACCCGTCTCAGGTCAGGGTCAGCCGCCCTTCCGACGCCCTCACGGCCAAGCGCCTCACCGAGAACACCTTCTCCGCCCTCATGCTCGGCCTCGCGGGAGTGGCGCTGCTCGTCGGCGGCATCGGAGTCGCGAACACGATGGTGATCTCCGTACTGGAACGCAAACGCGAGATCGGCCTGCGACGAGCTCTCGGCGCCCACCGCGGCCAGATCCGCACCCAGTTCCTCACCGAGTCGGTGGTGCTGTGCCTGCTCGGCGGCATCGCGGGCGTGACCCTGGGCCTGATCGGCACCGCCGGGTACGCCGCCGCACACGCCTGGCCTGCGGTGATCCCCCTCGAAATGATCGGGGCGGGACTCCTGGCGGCAGTCCTCACCGGCGTCACGGCGGGCGTCTACCCGGCGGTCAGGGCGTCCAGGCTCACCCCCACGGAGGCGCTCGCCGCGCCGTGAGAAACACGTCGTGCTCGAATGTCGAGATCCAGAGGGTTCGTTCGTCCTCAGGCCAGGACGACTGGAGGACATCGATGCACTACATGTTCTTGATCTACAACTGCGAGAACCGGCCCGCGCCTGGCGACCCGCGGTTCGAGGAGATCCTGAGCAGGGTCAACGCGTTCGCGGACGAGTGCCGCAACCGGGGTGTGTTCGTGGCCGGCGACCCGCTCAAACCCGTCAGCACCGCCACGTCCGTGCGGGTCAAAGAGGGCGAGGCGGTGCTGACGGACGGGCCGTTCGCCGAGACCCACGAGCACCTGGGCGGGTACTACCTGCTCAACTGCCGTGACCTCGACGAGGCGCTCGAGCTGGCGGAGATGGTGCCGCAGGCGCAGTTCGGGGCGACGATCGAGGTGCGCCCGGTCGACCACATCCCCGGCCTGAACCACGGGGTGGCATGAGCGACCTCGCGTCGGCCGCGGTCGAACGGGTGTACAGCGAGCACCGGACCCGGATGCTCGCGGCGCTCGTGCGGGCACTCGGCGACTTCGAGCTGGCCGAGGACGCGCTGCAGGAGGCGTGCTCGCAGGCGTTGCGGAAATGGCCGCGGTCACAGGTGCCGGACGACCCGTTCGCCTGGCTGCTCACGGTCGCCCGCAACCACGCGCTCGACCGGCTCCGGCACGCCCAGATGGCCCGCACGAAGCTGCCGGCACCACCGCAGCCCGCCACGATGAGCGAGAAACAGCTCGTCGACCTCGGCGACGAACGGCTCAGCCTGATCTTCACCTGCTGCCACCCCGCGCTCAACGAAGAAGCGAGGCTGGCGCTGACACTTCAAGCGGTGGCAGGGTTCACGGCCGCACAGATCGCGCGGACGTTCCTCGTCGCCGAACCCGCGCTCGCCCAGCGCCTGGTCCGGGCCAAGCGCAAGATCCGCGACGCCGGCATCACCTTCGAGGTGCCCGCCGACCACCTGTTGCCCGAACGCCTGCAGGGCGTGCTCGCGGTGCTCTACCTGATCTTCACCCAGGGCTACACCACCGCGAACGCCGACCTGCGCCACGAAGCTCTGCGACTCGGCAAGCTGGTCGCCGCCCTGATGCCCGACGAACCGGAAGCGCACGGGCTCGTGGCGTTGATGCTGCTGCACGACTCCCGCAGCGCCGCCCGCATGACATCGGAAGGCGACGTGGTGCTGCTCGACGACCAGGACCGCACGCTCTGGGACGTCGAGGAGATCGCCGAGGGCATGACGCTGCTCGACCGCGCGCTGCGGTTCGGCACGGCCGGCCCCTACGTGCTGCACGCCGTGATCGCCGCCCTGCACGTGCAGGACCCGGTCGACTGGACGCGCGTCACCGCCCTCTACGCCGAACTTCTCGCGGTGGCGCCGACCCCGGTGATCGAGCTCAACCACGCGGTCGCCGTCGCGATGGCCGACGGCCCCGAGGCGGGGCTCAAGCTGATCGACGCGATCATCGGGTTGAACGAGTACCACCTGCTGCACTCCGCCCGCGCCGACCTGCTGCGCCGCCTGGACCGCCGCGACGAGGCCGTTGTCGCGTACCGGCTCGCGCACGAGCTGGCGGTCAGCCCGGCCGACCGGAGGTTCCTCGCCGGGCGTCTGCGCTCCCTGGAGGACTCCTGATGCGACTCACCGTGCTCGACCGCGGCCACCGCCTGCCCGCCCGGATGTTCTTCGGCTTCACCGAGCTGGTCTCCCGCGTCCCGATGTCGGACGTGCCCAAGACCCTGTTGTACCGCCCCGATTTCTTCGGCGCGGTGTTCCTCGACCTGAGCGCGAAGGCGATGCGCGGGCCGTCGTTCTGGACGGCGGGCGAACGCGAGTACATGGCGAAGACCACCGCCGAACGCCTGCGGTGCCCGTACTGCGCCGTCACGCACGCCGAGCTCGTCCAGATAGCAGGCGATCCGTCACCACTGCGACCGGAACTCGTCGCCGCGCTGGCGTTCCTGGACGACCTGAGGCCACCGGACCTCCAGCGCGACGCCGCGGTGGACGCGTTGAAGGTCAGCCTGATCTGGCAGGTCGTGAACCGGCTCGCCAACGCGTTCGGCTTCCGGCTGCTGCCGGGCCAGCTGGAGTCCGGAACCCGTTCGCTGCACAGGTTCGGCTACCGCTTCCCGGGCTTCCTCACCGGAAAGGGCACGGGCGATCTCCGCCACGCCGTGCTGGAAGCCCCGGCCCACACGCCGCCGGAACTGCGCCAGGCCGCCGCTGCCGGTGACGCGTGGGGCTCTTACGCCGCAACAGTTCGCACGGCCTCGTACCGCATTGCCGACGATGACATCACCCGCCTCAAGCAGCACCACACCGAGGACGAGATCTTCGAGGTGACCGTCGCCGCCGCCGTTGGCGCCGCACTCGAGCACTACGACACCGGCCTGAAAATTCTCGGAGGCTGATGTCGAGTTCCGCGACGCTCGCTCGTCCTTCGCTCACAGGCACGACAACCGAAGGAGCGATCGAGATGTCCGGACAGGTCAACTGGTTCGAGCTGCCCGCCGACGACACGGCGCGGGCTCGGGCGTTCTTCGCCGGCGTGTTCGGCTGGGAGACGAGCCCGATGGGCGAGGACTACCACTTCATCACCAACGGCGCGCGGGGCGCGATCGCCGCCAAGGACGCGCAGCTCACCCAGCCGCGCATCTACTTCCACACCACCGACATCGACTCGTCCGTGCGCAAGGTCGCCGAGCTCGGCGGCAAGAGCGACGACGTCCAGGCCGTGCCCGACGTCGGCCGCATCGCCCACTGCTGGGACGACCAGGGCACGCCGTTCAGCCTGTACGAGCCGAAGGCCTGAGCGCCTGAGTGGCCCGTCACACGGCGGGCCACTCAACAATTCCCCCACCGGCCGCGTCTAGCTGTCGCAACCTGGATCGACTGGGGGAAAACATGGAGAAGTTCAGACCGGTGCGCAGCCTCGGCATCGCGGCTTCCGTCCTCGCCGGGCTCACCGCCCTCGGCAACGTGGGCGAGGCCGCGGCCGACTGGTTCAACTACACCGCCATCCGCGGCTACCGCGACGGCACCGCCACCGCGAGCGATCTCGACACCGCAGATAAGGTCAACGTCGTGGTCGGCACGCCGGCGTTCCTGTTGACACTAGCGGCGGGCGTCGTATTCGTCGTGTGGTTGTACAACGCGCGCGTCAACGCCGAACGCCTGACACCCGCTGCCGAACACCGTCGCAGCAGGACGTGGGTGTGGCTGGGCTGGTTCGTTCCGTTCGTGAACCTCTGGTACCCCAAGCAGGTCGTCGACGACGTCTGGCGGGCCAGCGACCCGCAGCAGCAGGGCGTGCCGCTGCAGCAACGGGTGCAGCACAAGCTGGTCACGCAGTGGTGGATCGCGTTCGTCCTGATGTGGATCATGGACCGCGCATACCTGCATTCCTACCGCAACGGCATGCTGACGACCGACTCGTTCCTCACCACGGCGATCTTCTCCACCCTGTCCGCGATCGCGGGTGTCGTGGCCGCCGTCCTGGTCGTGCAGGTGGTGAAGCGCATCTCCGATTTCCAGAGCTCACCGCTGCCCGTTCAGTCCTCTTCGGACTGACACCCGACGGGCTACCATGCTCGGCATGTCGGACGTCGGCGTGCTCTCCGCGCACCTGCTCACGGGCTTCCAGAAGGAGCTCTTCACCCGCCTCGCCGAGGCAGGCCACGAGCACCTGCGCCCGCGCCACGGCGCGATCATGGCCTACATCGCCGCCGAGGGCACCCGCGCGAGCGAGCTGTCCGAACGCTCCGGCCAGCACAAGCAGGTCGTCGGAACCCTGATCGACGAGCTGGAACGGCTCGGCTACGTCACCCGGCAGCCCGACCCCGCCGACCGGCGGGCGAAACTGGTCGTGCCCACGGAACTGGGCCGCGACCAGATGGTCCAGGCCAAGCGGATCATCTCCGACATCGAGGCCAGGTTCGCCCGCCAGGTCGGCGCCGAGCGGTTCGCCGCGTTCAAGGAAGTGTTCGCGGAGATCACCACCCAGCCGTGATCACCACCCGACCGTGATCACTATCCGACTGCGATCTCCTCGCGGTGCGCGGCGAGGAAGTCCTTGAGCGTCAACCAGGTCGGCACGATCTCGCGGGTCAGCGCCGTGTCCCGGCGGCTCAGGATGTGCTCGGGGAACTCCGCGTAGTACTGGAACATGTTGCCGAGCTCCACCGCGGCCGGGAACCCGAGCGCGCGGAAGTCGTTGTGCGACAAGGGCTCGTACTTGACGGTCTCGCCGAGCACCTCGCTGAACGCCCGCGCCACCTCGTCGCCGGTCAGGTGCTCGGCACCGAGCCCGATCGTGTGCCCGATGGTCTCCGACGGCCGCTTGAACACACTGGTGACGGCCTTGCCGATGTCCTCACCGGCGATCCCGGAGATCTTGCTGTCCCCCATCGGCAACGACAGCCGCAGCACGCCGTCCTCGCCACGGCGCGGCGCCAGGTCACGCAGCATGTTGTTCCAGTAGAACGACATCCGCACGTACGTAGTCGGCAACCCGGCCTGCTCGAACAGAGCGTCCGCCTCGCCGCCCTTCACGTCGAAGTGCGGCACCTTGTACTTCTCGTCCAGCGTCGGCATCCGGTCGTCGTCCAGCGAGATCACCTCGCGAGTGTCCTCCAGCGTCGACCACACCACGTGCCGCAGCCCCATGGCGGCCTCGACGAGGTTGCCGACCTCCTCCATCTCCTTGGCCGCCGACAGGTGCGTGAAGAACGGCGTGACCAGGTAGGCCCCGTACGCGCCGTCGAACGCCCTGCGCAGGCTGTCCACGTCGTACAGGTCCGCCGCCACGACCTCGGCCCCCAGCTCCGCGAGCTCCTTCGCGCCCGCCGAGTCGACCGAGCGGGTGAGCGCGCGCACCGCGAACTCCCCGTCGGCCAGCAACGCCCGCGCCACCGCTCCGCCCTGCACGCCGGTAGCGCCCACCACAGCCACGATCTTCTTCTCGGTCATGCCACCACCATATAGTCACCAACTAGTGACTATCAAGCTGAGTGACCAATCGCCAACGTCCAGCGCTACGATCATGGCTACCGCAGTACGGCCGTCAGCAGGTCGGATCCCAGCGCCGTCAGATCGGGCAGGTTGACGGTGTAACGGACGTAGCGGCCCTGTCGCTGTGCAGTGAGCAGGCCCGCTCGGCGCAGGACGGCGAGGTGGCGGGAGACTTCCGGGGGCGAGAGTTCCCAGGCGTGGGCCAGTTCCCCGGTGGTGTGCGGGCCTCGGGCGAGGGTGCGCAGCAGCCGTAGCCGTACCGGGTGTGCGAGCGCCTCCAGCCGTGCCGTGACCGTTTCCAGCGATACCGGCTCCGACGGCCCCGGCTCGGCGACGGGGTACTGCACGACCGGCTGCCACCCCGGCGCGTGGACCGCCACCAGGTGCGGGCGGCCGAAGACGCTCGGGAGGAAGGTGACTCCGGTGCTGTGCGCGGTGGTCGCATTGTCCTGCAGCTTGTCCACGATGATGCAGGTGCCGTCCGGCGTCAGGGTGACGGCGCTGGAGATCGACGCCAGTGCTGCCTCGATGCCTTGGCGCTTCAGCAGGTTGTTCTTCAGGCGCAGGTCGGTGGCGAGGTGCGCGGCGACGCTCGTCCAGGCGGCGTCGAAGAAGGCTTCGGCGCACTGCTCGAGCGTGTGACGCACGCGCGCCCGCACGGCCGCGGGGTCTGCGAGCAGCCGTTCCGCGAAGGCCTCCTGGAGTCCGCCGCGGGCCTGGGCGAGGTCCAGGGCCCGCTCGCGTGCGGTGGCGTCGGCGAGCGGGGACGGCGCGGCGAAGTGCACGCGGTTGCTGCCGCAGGTGGTGATGAGCGCGGCGGTCACGTAGGTCTCGTCGTCGATCTGGTCCACGTCGTCCAGCTCCTCGGCGAGGGTCGGCCGGGGACGGGCGGGGACGAGGAAGTCCGCTCGTGAGGAACGCCAGAGGAACTCCGCCTCCCTGAGCCGCTCGGCGAGCTCCGGCGCCAGCCCGGCCCAGACGTCCGCCGCCCAGCCGGCGAGCTGCGGGTGATGGGCGGGTTCGGCCAGGACGTGCAGCATCGCGGTCAGCTCCGCCAGCGGGGAGACGGCGAACCGCAGTCGCCCGGCCGGTAGGCCGCTGATGTCGATCCTCAACGTCATCCGCTCATTCTCGCTGGTCGGATGGCTGGCGGCCGCGTCGGTTGACGGTGTTCGTCAACCAATGCGGTCTGCCCCGCTGGCCCACGCATCGTTGACGCCATGGCAACCAAGATCCAGCCGCGCGCCCTCGTCCGGGCTTCCGGAGGCCCCCGCTATGCCGTCGCGCTGGCGGTGGACGCGCTCGGCACCGGTCTGTTGCGACCGTTTCTGCTGCTGTACGGGGTGATGGTGCTGCAGCTCTCCGCGTCGGCCACCGGCATCGCCATGACGGCCGGGATCGTCGCGGGTCTGGTGTGCATGCCCGCGGTCGGCCGTTGGCTGGACCTGGGCGCGCGCAGCACGGTCGTCGCGGCGTCGATGCTGGTGCGGGTTCTGGGTGTCGCGCTGCTGCTCGTCACACCTGCGGGCCAGGTCTGGTCGTTCGCGGCGGCAGCGCTGTTCCTCGGCATCGGCAACCAGGCCTGGCCGGCCGCCCACGCTGCTCTCGTGGCCACGGTCGCACACGGGCGGGAACGCGACGCTGCTCTCGCGGGAGGCCGTGCCCTGCGCAACGCCGGCCTTGGTGTGGGTGCGCTGCTCGCCACCGCGTGCCTGGCAGGCGGCACCACCGCGTTGCAGGCGCTGGCAGCCGTCACCGGGCTCGCCTACCTCGCCGCGGCAGCATTGGCGTGGTCAGTCCACCTCCGCGCACGTCCGACAGCCACCGCGGCCAGGATCGACGGGCCCGCACCTCGGATGCGCACGCTGCTCGCCGCCAACGTGGTCTACGTCTTCTGCCTCAACGTCCCCGAGATCGCGCTGCCTCTGGTCCTGGTGACCCAGCTCCACGCGTCCCCTGTGTGGTCGGCGGCCATCTTCGTGGCGAACACGGTGCTGGTGGTCACCCTGCAGGTACCGGTCACCGTCCTGCTGTCCCGCTTCTCCCGGCGAACCGCACTCGCCCTCGGCGGCGTGGTGCTCGCCGCGTCCTACCTCGGCTTCCTCGCGGCCACCTCGCTGGGACACGGCTGGGCCGTCCCGGTCATCGCCGCGGTGTCGGTGATCGGTACCCTCGGCGAGATCATCTACGCGGGCAGCTCCACCGCGCTCGTCACCGCCCGCGCGCCGGCTCACGTCCTGGGACGCGCTCTCGCCCGCTTCCAGCTCTCCACAGGCTTCGGCCTCGCGGTCTCCCCGGCGGTCATCACCGCTCTCGCCTCCTACGGCCCGGCCGCCCTGTGGGGCAGCCTCAGCGCGGCGACGCTCCTCTCCGCCTCCGCCGTGGCCACTGAGAAGGACCAGGACCGGCTCTCCGACCAGTCTTGGCCGAACGACTGACGGTCTTGCCACCTTCCTCTGACCGCCGACGGGTGAGCTATCGATCGTGGAACCAGCGGACGATCTGCGTGCGCGAGTTGCACCCGAGTTTCTGCATGATCCGCTCGATGTGCCCCTCCGCCGTGCGCTGGCTGATCACGAGCTGGGCCGCGATCTGCCTGTTCGACATGCCCTGGGCGACGAGCTCGGCGATCTGACTTTCACGCCGGGTCAACCTCACGTCCGGCGTGATCGTGTCCGGGTCTGGTGACGGTTCGACGTATTCGCCGAGCGCGTAGGAGATCACGTCGTCGATCGCGAAGTCAGAGCCGCGCCGGACGGCGGCTGCGAAAGCGGCGTCACCGAGCGCTTGGCGGGTTCGGTCCACCCACTCCCGGTGCGGTTCGGCCAGGACGGTCCAATGGCGCACCGACGAGAGCACCTGCCACCGGTTGCGTGCCGCCCCGATGAGCGTGGCGGCCCGTTCGTAGTCACCCGCGGCTGCCGTGATCTCGGTCAGCAGATCGAGGGAGAACATCAACGTCATCGCGTCCGGCAGGCTGCGCCCCAGTTTCAGGGCTTCATGGGCGTGCGCAGAGGCCGATTCCAGTTTCCCCAGGGCGAACTCGACCCGTGCCAGGTTGTTCAGTCCGTGTGCCAGCAGGTACCGGTCGCCTCGCGGGCGGCAGATCGCCAGAACCTGCTGGTCCTGCTGGACGGCGGCGGCGAAGTCGCCTTGAAGGTAGCTGTTCATCGCGAGACCGATCCGGGCGTGCGCGACGCTGGCACCCTGCTCGCCGAGTGCCTCGAACCGCGCGAGCGCGTCGGTCAACAGCGCGTTGGCCAGTTCGTGGTCACCGCGGAACATCGCAACGGCACCGAGTCGTTTGACGGCACGGGCCTGGGTCAGTTCGTCGCCGAGCTCACGAGCAAGATCACGCGCTGCTTCGAGCTGCGCGTCGGCCGTGTCCAGATCACCTTGCACGAATGCCAGATGACCGTCGATCCACTGCGCTACTGCGCGGTCCCTGGTGCGTTCGGCGTTGGCTTCGAGTGCCCGCCGCAGCCAGGTGCGCCCTTCCGACACCAAGCCGAAAACCAGCCAGTAGAACCACAGAGTGCCGGCCAGGTGCAACGCTCGCTCTCGGCCGTCCGGGACGCTCAGACAGAAGTCGAACGCGACCCGGAGGTTGCCGTGCTCGGCCCACAACCACTGGCACCACCTGTCCTGGTCCGGCCCGAACCAGTCGCGCTCGGCCTCGTCGGCGCGGCTCGTGTACCAGTCGGCGTGGCGGCGCCGCAGGGATGCCGCCTCACCGCGACGGCCCAGTTCCTCCTGGCCGTACTGGCGGATGGTCTCCAGCATCCGGTAGCGCGCGAAGGCTCCCCGGTTGTCGAAGGTCAAGATCGACTTGTGCACCAGACCGGTGACCAGGTCGAGGATGCCGGCTTCGGGCAGCGTGTCGTCAGCGCAGATGCCTTCGACCGCGGCGAGCTGGAAGCCTCCGTCGAACACCGAAAGCCGCGCCCACAACGATCGCTCGGACGGAGAACACAGATCGAAGGACCAGCCCACGCAGGCCCGAAGCGTCTGTTGCCTGTGTGGTGCGGCGCGCTCGCTGCTGCTGAGCAGTGCGAACCGGTCGCCGAGCCGATCCACGATCTGCAGTGGCGTCAGCACGCGGATGCGCGCGGCGGCCAGTTCGATGGCCAGTGGCAGCCCGTCGAGCTGCCGGCAGATGTCGGCCACCGCGGCACGGTTCTGTTCGGTGAGCTGGAAACCCGTCTCGGCGACCTCGGCCCGCGTGACGAACAGAGCCACCGATTCGTTGCGGCTGAGCTCTTTCAGGTCAGGGGAGGTCTGCGACTCAGGGGTGGGCAACGGCGGGACGGCGTAGGTCAGCTCGCCGGCGATGCCGAGAAGTTCCCTGCTGGTGGCCAGGATCCGCTGTTCGGGACACGTTCGGAGCAAGGTGTCGACCAAGGTGGCACAGGCCGGTATCAACTGCTCGCAGTTGTCCAGGACGAGCAGCATGTGCCGGGCGGCCAGCTGGTCCGCGAGCAGCCGCAGCGGTGGCAGAGCCGACTGCATCGGCAGCCCCAGCGCGGCACCCACCAGGCATGCCAGGACATCCGGGTCGTGAGCCTCGGTGGCGGGCTGGTCCGTCCCGTTGCGGTGAGGCAGATCGACGAACCACACACCGTGCGGAAACGCTCGACGCAGCTCCGTCGCGACCCGCTGCGCCAACCGGGTCTTGCCGGTCCCGCCGACCCCCGTCAACGTCACCAACCGGCCCTGGGTCAACAGCCGTTTGACGTCTCCCACCTCGCGCCGCCGGCCGACGAAGCTGGTCAGCTCGGCGGGCAGCTTGCCGATTTTGACCCGGTCCACGGCTGGAACTTACCTCCTGCGGCAGCGACCTCAGGTCGGCTCTTCCTGCCGCGCCGGCAGCCCGAGAACCACCGCCAGCAACGCGCCGGCCGTCACGACCAGAACGTAGATCGCGGGTGACAGCGGGCTTCCGGTGGCCGCGATCAGCGACGCCGACACGTACGGGGCAGTGCTGCCGATCAGCGCCACGGCGAGGTTGCTGGCCAGAGCAGTCCCCGTGAAGCGAATGGGCACAGGGAACAGGACCATGCTCAGGACCGCACCGAGCATCCCGCTGGCCCCCAGGAACACGGCCAGGAGACTCTGCCCCGCCACGGCTCCGGCGAACGTGCCCGACCGCACGATCAACAGGAACGCGGGCACCGCCGCGATCGCGGTGCCCACGAGGACACCGATCGCGACCCGGCGCACCGGATACCGGTCGACGAGGTATCCACCGAGCAGCGTGGACAGTCCCAGAACCAGGACCGACAGGCCGTTGGCCGCGAACGCGTCGGCAGGCGACAACCGCCCGGCACGGATGAGATAGCTGGGCAGGAAACCGACCAGCATGTAACCGCCGAGAGACGCAGCCGCCGTCCAGACGGTGACCACGAGCAGCCGACGCTTCGCGACGCGCAACGCCCGCAGGATCGGTGCTCTCTCGCGCCTGGGCTTGTCCCCCAGCGCAACGAATGCAGGGCTCTCCAGCACGCGGGTGCGCATGTACAGCCCGACGAGCCCGATCAGCGACGCGATGACGAACGCCAGCCGCCACCCCCACGCGGCCAACTGCTCCGGCGACAGCACCCTGGCCAGAACGAACCCCACAGCCGCCGCGGTGAAGGCTCCCAGGTTGCCCGCCACGTTCACGATCGCCACCGCACGGCCCCGGCGATCGCTCGGAGCGTGTTCCAGCACCAGGACGTTCGCTCCGGTGAGCTCGCCGCTCGCGGACAAACCCTGCAGCACCCGGCACACCAGCAGCAGGGCCGGAGCCAGAATTCCGACCGACGCGTACGTCGGCAACAGACCGAAAGCCATCGTGCTGCCGCTCATCAGCAGCACCGATCCGACCAGTGCCGTCCGCCTCCCGAACCGGTCCCCGACGTGCCCGAACAGAATCGCGCCGAGCGGACGGACGATGGAGCCGAGAGCCAGGATCGCGAACGTGGACAACAACGCCGCGGTCGCGTCCTGGCGAGGAAAGAACTGCTCGGCCAGGATGCTGGCGAAGTAGCCGTAGACGAGAAGGTCGTAGACCTCGACGAAGGTTCCGATGGTGGCGGCGCCCACGACCCGTCGATAACCACGCCGATCGAGGCCGGCGGGTGAATACGACACGGCGTGCTCCTCCCCGAGATCACGGTGCAGGTGGACCAGTTGGCCGCCTCCACGCGCCCCTGCACAACCACCAATCGGTGACTATGAAGCTGAGTGACCAAACCGGCTGCGGGCCTCCTCGATCTCCTCCAGATACCGGGTGGTCCAACTGCACATCGCGTCGACCGCGACCCGCAGCGCCTGCCCCGGCTCGGTGAGCGTGTAGTCGACCCGAGGCGGCACGGTGGGGTGCAGGACCCGCACGACCAGCCCGTTGCGCTCCAGCAGCCGCAGGTTCTGCGTCAGCATCTTGTGACTGATGCCGTCGACCTCGACCTTCAGCTCGGTGAAGCGCTTCGTGGAGTCGCCGATCGTTTCGATGATCAGCAACGCCCACTTGTTCGCGATGTCCGAGAAGATCTCGCGCGCCAACGAATCCGCACGGGCGATGTCGCCGCTGAGCTGCTTGCTCACCTTTTGGTTCCCCACTCACGAAAAAGTGCGTTCTTCCAGTTCAGCGCTCACTCTCCTACGGTTACCGAGTAACCACAAGAGAGGAAAGCAAGTGGCTGTCACCCTGATCAACCCCGAAGGCTTGCCGGAGATCGACGTCTACCACCACGTGGCCGTCGCGACCGGGACGAAGACCGTCTACTTGGCCGGACAGGTCGACTGGAGCGGGGACCCGGACTTCGCCAAGCAGGTCGAGAACGCCTATGTGAACGTGCACACCGCGCTCAAGGCCGCCAACGCCTCCTTCAAGGACCTCGTGCACGTCCGGGTCTACGCCGTGGGCTGGACGCCGGACAAGATGCCCGAGCTGCTCAAGGGCATCGAGAACGCGATGACCCGCACAGGCGAGAACGTGAAACCGCCCGCCACGCTCATCGGTGTGGCCACGCTGGACGTCCCGGAGCACCTGGTCGAGGTCGAGGCCATCGCGGTCGTCTGATTTACCGGTGGCTAACCGGCGCGGCGGAGGCTCCTCTCGAACGAGAGGAGCACCATGCGCAAGATCCTGGCCGCGGCAGCCGTCGCCGCCGCCGCGTCGACGTTGCTGAGCGGCACCGCCCACGCCGAGTCCAACCAGTACTGCAACAGCGTCACGCAGATCGGTTCGACGGCCTATGTGATGAACTTCGACACAAAAGTGGCGTCGGTGAAGCAGTTCAAGGGCTGCGGCAAGAACTTCTCCTACATCTACGTGTGGGACCAGTGGATCGCGAGCCACGGCAGGGACTTCACCCTCCGCACCCACATCCTGACCCGCGACAACAACTCGCACGGCTACAAGACGGGCGCGCGGGGGCAGCGGGAGCTGTGGGGCGGTCCCGCGGACACGATCGACGACTGCACGCGTGCGCACGGCGAGGTCGACGGCAGCAGCTACTTCCTGTTCGCCAAAACGAGCGAGCGCTGCTGAGCGTCAGCAGAACTCGGCAAGGCCGTCGGTCACCCTGACCGTCACGGTGGCGCGCCCGTCCGGACTGTGCCGGGCGGGCCCGTACTCGGCCAGCAACGTCTTGCCGGCCCTCACGTTCGTGTCGTAGGCCCGGATGTGTTGCGCGCACTTGCAGTCGTGGTCGAGCGGGGCCGGGCACGCGAACACGGCACGCAGCCGGTCGACGTCCGCGGTGACGAGAATCCCCGACCACACCATGATTTCGTCTTCCTCGCCGAACACCACGAAGTCGTCGTAGCTGAACGACCGAAGCTCGCCGATGTCGCAGGCAGCGCAGAACAACACGCGCGTGTAGTCGTGCATCCGCTCGTACGGCCCGCGTTCCCGGACGCCGATGACGAGTTCCTGTTCGCCGTGGCAGATCAGGCAGTTGTCCGACGGCTCGTGCCACCTGCTCATCGGCGCGCGTTGATCAGCAGCGCGAGCCCCGCGGACAGCGCGATGAGAGCGCTGACAACGAGCTGGTTGAGCCAAACGGCCCAAATCCCGCCGTCTCCCGCACTCAACGCCACGATGACCAGCCACAGCGCCAGAGCGATCGTGACCGGTTGCGCCAGCGGCACGTCCAACGGGGCCATCGCCCGCACCATGCCGAGCAGCATCACCACGACGGCCAGGCCCATCGACCACCAGTAGGGCCGGAAAGCGTGCTGTGACGCGCTGAAGTGCAGGACCGGTGGCGCGGCGATCAGCCACACACCTGCCAGGAAGGCGGTGACACCGGCCCTGCTCTCGAACGTGCGTCCGCGTAGATCCCCCACGCGAGTAATTCTCACCTCCGGACGCCCTCCAGGGAACACCTCATTCGTTTCGGTACGCCTTCATGTTCCGCAGCAACAGA
The DNA here is from genome assembly GCF_040629405.1 of Lentzea sp. NPDC005914. Classification (NCBI taxonomy): domain Bacteria; kingdom Bacillati; phylum Actinomycetota; class Actinomycetes; order Pseudonocardiales; family Pseudonocardiaceae; genus Lentzea; species Lentzea sp. NPDC005914. The sequence goes on from NZ_JBEXVQ010000056.1 coordinate 21,178, forward strand.
TAGGTGTCCTGCAGTTGCCCGGCGTCACCGAGCGACCGGTAGATGCCCCACTTCGGATGGGCCTGGTCACCACCGAGCCAAGTGTCGAAGTTGGACCGCGACGCGTTGACGACCGTGGTTCCGCCGTCCTTCAACGAGAAGCGCACCGAGCCTGACCCGTCGGCGACCTTGATCTCGATCTCGACGTCGATCCACTTGTTGCGCAGCGGGGCGAGCGGCGTGCTGCCGAGCTTCGCCTGTCCCGCACCGAAGAGCCGCATCTCGACCGTCTCGTTCGAACCCGAGCGGAACAACGACATGGTGACCACCGGTGAGGCGACGCCGGTGTGCTTGACCTGGAAGATGTGCGTGAAGCTCGTGGTCCCCTTCAACGAGCTGGGGATGTACATCTGGTAGGTGTAGCGCCAGGTCTCGCCCTTCTTCATGTCGTGGCGGGTGCTGCCGGTCTGGATAGCGCGGACCTCCTGGCGCTGCCGGTCCGAACCGTCCCGATCGGACTTGTGCATCACGAACCGGTACTGGTCGCTCTCGGCGAAGATGTGCGTGGCCGACGGATGCGAGTTCGAGCGGTCGTCCTCGATGCCCACGAACGCCTTCAGCCCGACCGACCCGGGGTTCGGAGCCCACTTCTGCACGAACGCCATCGCGCCCACGTCCGCGGACGCGACCCCGGCCACGAACGGCGTCGCCGCGATGGCGAGCGCTCCTCGCATCGCCGTGCGGCGGTTGAACAGCTCCATCAGTTCCTCCTCGAACCAGGGCGGCGGTTCGAGGCGGCGGTACTGACCACGATCTGCGACAGACCTCCGATGTGTCAAGGGCTCGCATCTGTGGAGGAACCGTGCAGATCCGGTGAAGGTGTTGCCGGGAAACGGGAACCGCCCGGTCAACCGGTTCTACGGTCAGGCATGGACACCGTGGATGTTCTCGTCGTGGGCGCCGGGCTGGCCGGGCTCAACACCGCCCGGTTGCTCGCGGAGGCAGGCCTCGACGTGGCCGTGTGCGAACGCCGGACGAGCCTGGGCACCGGCATCCGCACGACCGGGATCTTCGTCCGGCGCACGCTCACCGACTACGAGGTGCCGCACCTCGGTCCTGCGGTGCGGCGTGTGCTGCTCTACCCGCCGTCGCTGCATGAGCCGGTCGAGCTCGTGAGCGCTCGCGACGAGTTCCGGGTGGGCGACATGGCGGGCATCTACGCCCAGGCCGTCGAGGACGCCGAACGGGCCGGTGCGCGGGTCAGCCTCAACGCGAGCTATCCGGTGAAGGCGACGAGGGCCCGGTTCACGATCGGCGCGGACGGCGCCCGCTCGACGGTCGCCAGGCAGCTCGGCCTCGACGTCAACCGGCAGCTGATCACCGGCATCGAGGAGGTCTACCCGATCAGATCCGGCTCGACTCCGACGTTCCACTGCGTCGTCGACCCACGGCTCGCGCCCGGTTACATCGCCTGGGTCATCGACGACGGCGAGCACGCGCACGTCGGTCTGGCAGGACGTGCCAACCGGTTCTCCGCGCCGCTCCCCCAGCTGCTGCAACGGTTCCGCGACAGCTTCCCCACGCCCGAACCCGCCGGGCCGGTCAAGCGGCGTGGCGGGCCGATCCCGGTCGGCGGGCTGCTGCGCAGGATCGTGTCGCCAGCGGGGCTTCTGGTCGGCGACGCGGCGGGAGCGGTCTCGCCGCTCACCGCCGGCGGGCTCGACCCGTGCATGCGGATGTCCGAGCTCGCCGCCTCGGTCACGTTCGACTACCTGCGCAGCGGCAACAAGTACGTCCTGGAGCACTACGACGCTGCCGCGATGCGCCGCCGCTACCGCATCCGTTCAGCGATGCGGCGCGGCCTGTCGCTGGTCCGCGAGCCGAGCCTGGCCGAGCTGGCGTTCACAGGGCTGCGCACGCCGGTCGGCAAGGCCGTGGCCAAGCGGATCCTGTTCTCCTAGAACGACTCCGCGACCCGCTTCAGGGCGGCGTTCTCGGCCTGCATGCCGTCCCGCATCGCCTTGCCCATGAAGTGGTCCGCACCCCCGGACAGGATGCCGTCGATCAACAGTTCGTTGGAGACGAGCACGGTCCCGTCCGGCTGCGTCGTGAGCGTCCGGCACCGCTGGCCGTAGACGAACCAGGCGTTCCACCCGGCGTCCTTCCAGCAGAAACGCCGACCAGGTACACCGTTGAGCACGGTGTGCTTCGCGGCCATCTTGGTCGAGCCGAGGAGGACGTCGACCTTCACCTCGTCGCCCGGCGAGGTGCCGCCCACGGCCTTGGTCACCCACGGGTTCCAGCTCGCGTAGCCCGCGAAGTCGGTGAGCAGCCCGTAGATGCGTTCCTGCGGCGCCGAGATGACGGTGTCGACCCGGTAGACCACCGAGTGCGCGCCGGGTTCTCTCGGGTCCAGCGGAGAGCCGCTCACCAGCATCGCGAACACCAGACCGGCTGCCAGCACGTCGACCACCTCGAAGAAGATCCACCGGGACGCAGACATGAAGAAAATACGCGTTCGCGTCCCGGTGGACATCGGCCGATCAGGCGGTCAGCAGCCGCAGCCCGTAAACACGCAGAATCTCGTTGACGGGCTGGAACCACGTGCGGCCGCCGCTCGAGCAGTTGCCGTAGCCGCCGGACGTCACGCCCTGCGCCTGGTCACCGGTGATGAACGAACCACCCGAGTCGCCCGGCTCCGCGCACACGCTCGTGCCGACCATCTCGTAGACCGCGCCCTGCTGGTAGTTCACGGTCTCGTTGCGGCCCTGGACGACTCCGCAGTGCCAGTGCGAGGTCGAGCCCGATCGGCACACCGAGGTGCCGGGCGGGGCCTCCCACGAACCGCGCACCAGAGCGTCGCTCACCTGGCCCCAGCCGAGCACGACCGCCACGTTCCACCAGCCGCCGCCGGTGCGGACCCAGCCGTAGTCGTTGGTGGGGAACGAAGAGCCGACGAACTCACCCTGCCACGACCGGTCCCAGCCGTAGACGTTCCAGGCGCCGACGTTGCAGTGCCCGGCGGTCACGTACCCGCCCTGCACGGAGAACCCGATCGAGCACCGGACGTTGCCGGTGTAGAACGGGTCGCCGCCGACGGTGCCGGCCGCGAACGTCTGCGGCTTCTGCACACCTTCGGTGTTGACGACGACATCCTTGGGCAGACCTGAGAGATCGGCCCCTGGCAGGGCGTCGACCACCACGGCGCCGCGCTGGACGTCGACCCGCCACCCGGCGACGTCCTTCGACACCGACCCTGCCTTCGACAGTCTGTCGATGCCGTTCTTCACGGCGTTCAGCGAGGCGAAGGTCTTCGTGCGGAGAACTGGTTGTGCTCCAGCGGCTTTCACCGCGTCGATCTTCGCTGGATCCGTCACCGCGACCTGGAGCTTGCCGTCGGCGAACCAGCTGCCGCCGTACGCGTCGGCGGCGGCTTCCTGGGCGGTCGGCGCGATCTTCAGCGCCACCTTCTCGTCGCGGATCCTGGTCAACGCCTGCGCGGCGCTGATCCCGAAGTCGCGGCTCATGGCGTCGACGACCTCAGCGGAAGCCGCCGCTACAGGGACTGTGATCGTGCTCAACACGATCGCGGACACGGAAACTATGCGTAGCAGCATGTTCTCTCCTACGGTGCCCAGGGCGAGCTCACGGCCCAGCTCACGTCCTGGTTGTACGAGGCAGGGGTGTCGTACGTGTGCGCGCCGCCGTTCGAGGCGACCCAGACCTCCTCCTGGTAGTGGCGGATGTTGGTGCCGAGCTCGTTCACCGACTCCAGCCGCACCCCACCGTCGCCCGGCTGGGCGCAGAACGTGGCGTCGCGGCGGAAGAGGTCGGTGTTGTCGTTCGCGTTGAGGCGGACGCGGAAGTCCGCGTGCCGCAGGTAGTTGCCGGGGAAGTTGCGGGACTCGAGCGAGTAGCAGGTCGGGTCGGCGAGTCCGCGCCTGATCACGAACGTCGAGTCCGCCTTCAGCAGCGCATCGCTCGCGCTCGTCACGACGTCGGTGCGCGCCAAGCCGTCGCGGTGACGCAGGTAGCGGTCCGTGAAGCCCGGTGTGGTGACCCGGAACGACCTCGCCTGGTCCAGCGGCAGGTCCGCACCGCTGCGCCACAACGCGATGCCGATCGCCCACGTGGTGTCCGCAGCGAAACTCGCCGGGGTGTCCCAAGGGTTCGGGCCACCGCTGCGCGCCAGGTACACGTTCTCGTTGAAGTGCCTGATGAAGCTGCCTCGGACGTTGTACGACTCCAGCGCGGTGCCGCCCGAGCCTTCCCTGGCACAGAACGTGGCATCAGCGGCGATCGTGCCGTCATTGCGGTCCTTGCGGATTCTTCCGTTGCTGTGCCTCAGGAACTCGCCGGGGAAGTTCCGCGACTCGAACGAGTAGCAGGCCGCGTCGGCGAGTCCGGGACGCACGCGGAAGGTGGCGTCCAGCCGGGCGATGTCCGTGCCGATCACGTCGGTGCGGGCCAGGCCGTCCTGGTGGCGCAGGTAGCGGTCGGTGTAGCCGGTCGTGGTGACGCGCAACGACACCAGGTCGTCGGGTCCGATGGTCGTGCCTTTTGCGACCGCCAGGACCTTCTGGTTGATGGCGCGCACACGGGACTCGGTCATCTTCAGCACGCGGCGGTCGTAGGTGTAGAAACCGTTGACCTCGTTCTCCACGTCGTACGGTTCGGTGTAGACGGACGCGGAGAGCCCGCGCGTGTGCACCAGCCGTGCGACCTGCTTGACGATCTCCTCGTACCGCTTGGTCAGCGACTGCTCGTCCGGATACAAAGCGCCATAAGCGAATCCCTTGCCGGGCTCGTACTCGTGTCCGGTGACCCGTCGTCCCAGACCGCCGAACTCGCCCAGCATCGCGACCCTGTTGGTGTCGGGCAGCCGGTTGCCCGTCGTGATCTGGTACGCGTGATCGTCGATCACGTCACCGTTGCCCGGATCGGGATCCGAGACGCAGCAGTTGGAGCCCGAGTTGTGGTTGATCAGCCTCGTGTTGTCGATGCCGCGCACCAGGTTCACGATCCGGCCGGCGTCGTACTCGCCCCAGCCCTCGTTGAACGGCACCCACTGCACGATCGACGTGATGCCCTTGAGCTGGTCGATGATCCTGCGCAGCTCGGATTCGTAGTTGGCGTGGGAGTTCGGGACCTCGTCGACGGCGTCCACGGCGGGCATGTCCTGCCACACCATCAGGCCGAGCCGGTCCGCGTGGTAGAACCAGCGCGCCGGTTCGATCTTGATGTGCTTGCGGACCATGTTGAACCCCAGGGCTTTCTGGCGTTCGAGGTCCCAGCGCAGGGCCTCGTCGGTCGGCGCGGTGTAGATGCCGTCCGGCCAGTAGCCCTGGTCGAGAGTGCCCTGCTGGAAGACGAACTTCCCGTTGAGCAACGGCCGCATGACGCCGCCGACCACCGCCTTGCCGAGCGAGCGCATGCCGAAGTAGCCGGTCACGACGTCGCCGCCGGCCAGCGTCACCTTGAGGTCGTACAGGAACGGGTCGTCGGGCGACCACAGCCGGGCGTTGGGCACCGGAACTCGCAGCGAGGTGCCGGTCGTGCCGGTCTGCCTGCCGACCACCTGCCCGCCGCTGAGCACCTCGGCGGTGACCGACTGCCCCGCGGTGCCCTGCACGATCAGGTCCAGCGCGCCCGCCGGCACGTTCGGGGTGGTGTCGAGGCGCGTGATGTTGGCGCCGCGCACCGGTTCCAGCCACACGGTCTGCCAGATGCCGGACGCCGCGGTGTAGAAGATTCCGCTCGGGTTCCTGCGCTGCTTGCCGATCGGGTAACGGCTGCCGTCGATCGGGCTGCTGACGCCCACGATGATCTCGTTCGCGCCCGCGGTGAGCGCTGGCGTGATGTCGAACGAGAACGCGTCGTAACCGCCGGTGTGCGTGCCGACCTGTCTGCCGTTGACCCAGACCCTCGTCTCCCAGGTGACGGCACCGAAGTTGAGCTTGACGTTCCGGCCGTTCCAGGTGGACGGAACGGAGAAGGTGCGGCGGTAGAACATGTTGTCCTCGTGCCGTTTGATGCCCGACAACGCGGACTCGATCGGGTACGGCACGAGGACACCTTCGGCCAGCGGCCTGCCGAAGGGCGGACTGGTCAGGTTCGGCGCTCCGGCGAACTCCCAGACACCGTTGAGGTTCTGCCACTCGGTGCGGACGAGCTGCGGGCGCGGGTATTCGGGCAGGGCGTTGGCAGGCGACACCTGGTCTGTCCAGGGTGTCGTGAGAGGAGGGGTTTTCCGCACCCACTCCACGGCGTGCGCTGTCGGTACGACTGTGGTGGCTGTGATCAGGATTCCGACCAACACGCTCAGGACGCGTCTGGTCATGATGCTCCTATCTCCGCAGTACTCGTTGCAGGACAACGACGATGAGCAGGAACACCCCGCTCACCACTGACTGGTAGTTGCTGTCGAGCGTGCCGATCTGGTTGATGACGTTCTGGATGACCTTGATCAGGCCGACGCCGATCACGGTGCCGAGGACCGTGCCCATGCCGCCGGTCAGCAGGGTGCCGCCGATGACCACGACCGCGATGGCGTCCAGTTCGGTGCCGACGCCGATGACCGTGACGCCGGACTGCAGATAAGCGGCGGTCAGGGCGCCGGCGAGGCCCGCCAGCGTGCCGCTCGTCGTGTAGACGAGGATCTTGGTCCTGGCGACGGGAACACCCAGCAGGACGGCGGACTGCTCGGCGCCGCCGGTGGCGAACACGTTCTGGCCGAACGTGGTCCGGTTCAGGACCAGACCGCCCACGACCGCCAGCGCGGCCGCGATGAAGATCGGATAGCCGAAGCCGAACACCGTGCCGCGGCCGAGTTCGACGAACGCGCTGTCCGGCGGGATCTGGTACGTGGTGGCGCCCTCGTCGGTGATGGCGAGCAGAAGTCCGCGGGCGAACAGCAGAGACGCCAGCGTGACGATGAACGGTGCCATGTTCGTGCGGGCGATCAGCAGGCCGTTGATCAGCCCGATCGCACCGCAGACGAGCAACGGCAGTGTCAGCGCTGCCAGAAACCCGTACTGCGAGCCCCAGGCCGCCAGCACGCCGCCGAGGGCGTAGAGCGAGCCGACGGACAGGTCGATGCCACCGGTGATGATCACGAACGTCATGCCGAGCGCGATCACCGCGAGGAACGAGCCCTGCAGGGCGAGGTCGCGCAGGTTGTCGAGGCTGCCGAAGCGCGGGAACACCAGCCACGACACCGCCACCATCACGATCAGCGCTACGGCGGCGCCCTGGCGTTGCAGGACCTTGGTTCTCGTCGCCTTGGTCAGGGTGGTCATCGGCGCTCCCGTGCGACGTACACGGCGGCGACGATGATCGCGGCCTGGATCATCTGCGCGAGGGAGTCCGGCAGGTTGTGCTTGATCAGCGTGGCCCTGACGAGCTGCATCAGGACGACTCCCATGACCGTGCCGAGAACGCGCACCTTGCCGCCGGTGAGCGGGGTTCCGCCGACGACCACCGCGGTGATCGCGGACAGTTCCATGAGCAGGCCCATGTCCGCGGGGTCGCTGGCGGCGAGCCTGGACGTGGCCAGGACACCGGAGACTGCCGCGAGCACACCGCAGATGGTGTAGACGCCGATCAGCACCCGGTCGACCGGCAGACCGGCCAGGGTGGCCGCCTTGCGGTTGCCGCCGACCGCGACGAGCTGACGTCCGAACGTCGTCCGGTTGGTCACGGCCGCGACTGTTAGCGCCAGCACGCCTGCGATCAGCACGCTGATGGGAATTCCCAGCAGGTCGTCAGTGCCGAGTGCCAGGAACGCCGGGTCGTGCAGCTGCACCAGCTGGCCGTCCGCGATGACCAGCGCCAGGCCTCGCCCTCCCACCAGCAGCGCGAGTGTGGCCACGATGGGCTGAATGCCGACCTTGGCGACGAGGAAGCCGTTGAAAGCTCCTGCTGCCAGGCCGATTGTGAGCGCCATCAGGATCGCGGTGAGCGGCCCGGCGCCGAGGTAGAGCGGAATGATCGCGGCGGCCAGCGCCATGACCGCGCCGACGCTCAGGTCCACGCCCTCGGTGCCGATCACCAGCGCCATGCCGAGGGCGACGATCAACACGGGCGCGGCCTGGACGAGCTGGGTGCGGAAGTTGCCCGCGGTCAGGAAGTTGGCCGTGAACAGGGCGTTGAACAGCAGCAGCGCGACGACGGCGACGTAGACACCGTTGTCCTGGAGCCAGCGTGTTCTAGTGGCTGTTCTGGTGGCTGTCAGCGTCATCCATCACCTCCGCCGCGATCGCCGTGAGCACGTGCTCGCGGGTGAGCTGGGCTCCCTCCAGCTCCCCCGCGACCTCCCCGTCCCGCAGCACGATGAGCCGGTCCGCGCCGTCGAGCAGCTCGTCCAGCTCGGAGCTGATCAGCAGCACCGCCAGTCCTTCCTTCGCGAGCTCGTCGATCAGCGCCTGGACCTCCGCCTTGGCGCCGACGTCGATGCCGCGCGTGGGTTCGTCGAGCAGGAGGATCTTGGGTTCGGTGCACAGCCATCTGGCCAGCAGCACCTTCTGCTGGTTGCCGCCGGACAGTTCGGCGACCTTCTGCTCCGGGCTGGAAACCTTGATGCGCAAACGTTTGACGAACGCGTCGACGATCCGGTCCTGTCTGGCCCGGCTGATCACGCCGAACCGGCTCAGCCTCGGCAGGGCGGCCAACACGATGTTCTCGCGCACCGAGAGGTTCGGGATGATCCCCTCGGTCTTGCGATCCTCGGCGAGCATGCTGATGCCCGCCCTGGTGGCCGCTTTGACGTTGCGTGGCACGGGTTTGCCCGCGACGAGCACCGTGCCGCGATCGAGCGGGAGGGCGCCGATGATCGCTTTCGCGGTCTCGGTGCGTCCCGATCCGAGCAGGCCAGCCAGGCCGACCACCTCGCCGGGCCGGATCGAGACGTCGATGTTGTTGATGCGCGGCTTGCTGGTCAAGTCCAGTGCCTCGAGCACAGGCCGGGTGTCGGCGTGGTGACCTTCGCCGAACGCCGTCGTGCCGTGCTTCTGGATCTCGTTGACCGACCTGCCGAGCATCAGCGAGATCAGCTCGATGCGCGGAAGTTCTGCGAGGGGACCACTGTGAACGCTCACCCCGTCCCTGAGGACCGTGACGGTGTCGCAGATCCGGTAGAGCTCGTCCAGCCGGTGGCTGACGTAGATGATCGCGATCCCCGACTCGTGCAGCCTGCGGACCACTTCGAGCAGTGTCTCGACCTCGCGCGGCTCCAGTGACGACGTGGGCTCGTCCATGATCACGACGTCCGCGTCCGCCTCGACCGCCCTGGCCAGCGCGACCATCTGCTGCTCGCCGACCGCGAGTGTCCCGAGTGGACTGCGCACGTCCGCCGTGATCCCGTAGCTCTGGAGGAGTTCCTTCGCTTCGGTGTCGCGGCGGGCGCGGTCGATGAGGCCGAGGCGGTTGCGCGGCTCCCTGCCCAGGAACAGGTTGGCGGCCACGCTCATCAGCGGGACGAGGTTGACCTCCTGGTAGATCGTCGAGATCCGGCCGTTCCTGGTGACCCGGCCGCCGTCCGGGCTGTGGATGCCGGTCAGCACCTTGATCAGCGTCGACTTGCCGGCGCCGTTCTCGCCGACCAGCGCGTGGATCTCGCCTCTCTTGAGCGTGAAGTCCACGTCGTGCAGGGCGCGCACGCCGGCGAAGGTCTTCGTGACGCCGGCGATCTCGATCACCAGACCAGGAGACGTGTCAGTAGGCATTGCCGAGCTTCTGCGCCGCGTTCGTGCTGTCGTACTCGTCGTCGGAGATCACGATGTTCTGCGGGATCTCGTCGCCCTTGGCGAACTTCTCCAGCGTCTCGAACGCGAGCGGCCCGAACCGCGGGTTGGACTCGACCACCGCGGTGTAGCTGCCGTCGGCGACGAGCTTCACGGCGTTCTGCGTGCCGTCGATCGACACGATCTTGATGTCCTTGCCGGGCGTCTTGCCCGCGGCTTTGAGAGCGGTGACAGCGCCGACGCCCATCTCGTCGTTCTCGGCGTAGACGGCGGTGATGTCGGGGTTGCTCTGGATGAGCTGCTCCATCACGACCTGGCCCTTGGACCTGTCGAACTCGCCGGTCTGCTCGGCCACGACCTGGAGACCGCTGCCGGCGATCCCGTCCTTGAAGCCCTTGGTGCGGTCGACCGTGACGTTGTTGCCCGACGCGCCCAGCAGGATCGCGACCTTGCCACTGCCACCGGTCGCCTTGATCATCTGCTTCGCCGCGCGTTTTCCCTGCTCGACGAAGTCACTGCCGATGAACGTCAGGTAGTCCGTGCAGGGCTGCGAGGTCACCTTGCGGTCGATGGTGATCACCGGGACCTGCTTGGCCTTGGCGGCGTCGAACGCGGGCTGCAGCCCGTCGGAGTTGAGCGGCGCCACGATCAGCAGCTTCGCTCCGCGGTCGAGCAACGACTTGATGTCGCTGATCTGCTTGTTGAGGTCGCTCTGCGCGTTGGTGAAGAGCAGGTCGACACCCTTCTTGGCGGCCTCGTCCTTGATCGACTGCGTCTCGGCGGTGCGGAACGGGTTCGCCTCCTTCTCCGACTGGCTGAACCCGACCGTGGCGCCCTTGACGTCGACCTGCGGGTACCCCGTTTTGCTGCGCGAGCAGCCGGGCCCCGCACTCTGCTGCGGCGCGGCACTGGCGGCGGGTCCGCCACTGGTCGTGGTCTGCGGGCTCTCTCTGCTGGTGCAGCCGGTGACGATCAGGGCGGCAACGGCGATGAGCAGGATGCGAGACATCGTTGGCTCCTACACGGGCTGTGCGTGGTCGCGCTCTCACCGCTAGATTTGCATCGTTGTTCCAACGATGTAAAGGCCGAGACTTCCCGGTACTTTTCCCGGGACGAATCTCGGTCCTTTCCGCAGGGAGGCAGTGTTGGCCACGCTCAAGGACGTCGCCCGGCTGGCGGGCGTCTCGGTGAAGACCGTGTCGAACGTGGTCAACGGCTACTCGTTCGTCAAACCCGACAACCGCGCGCGCGTCGAGGCCGCCCTGGAGGCCACCGGCTACCGCCCCAACCTGGGCGCCCGCAACCTGCGCCGCGGCCGAACGGGCTTCATCGCGCTGGTCCTGCCCGAGCTCTCGATCCCGTACTTCGCCGAACTGGCCGGCCTCGTGATCGCCGCCGCCCAGGAGCACGAGTGGAACGTGCTCATCGAACAGACCTTCGGCACCCTGACCGGCGAGCGCCTGGCGATGGCCTCGCTGGGCCCGCACCTGGTGGACGCCGCGATCCTGAGCCCGGAGGCGTTGCACGTAGACGACTTCCAGCTCTCGATCCCCGCCGTCATGCTGGGCGAGCACGCCGTGGACGTCCCCCTGTCCCGCGTCGGCATCGACAACGTCGCCGCCTCGACTTTCGCGGTCCGCCACCTGATCTCGCTGGGGCGTAAGCGGATCGCCGCGATCGGCGCGCATCCGCAGCGCAGTACGGCGGCACTGCGTCTGGAGGGCTATCGGGCAGCACTTGCCGAAGCCGGGTTGCCTTTCGACTCCTCGCTGGTAGTGCCCGCGCTGAACTACCACCGCGCGGACGGTGCCGCCGCGATGAAAGCCTTGTTGGACATGCGAAACCCGCCCGACGCCGTCTTCTGCTTCAACGACCTGCTGGCCGTCGGCGCGATGCGCACTGCCGCCGAGCGTTTCGTGCGCGTGCCTCGCGACCTGGCCATCGTGGGGTTCGACAACAACGACGAGAGCGCCTACAGCTCGCCGTCCCTGACTTCGGTCGCCCCTGACAAGGCCGCGATCGCGCGGGCGGCCGTCGACCTGCTGCGGCAACGGGCCGACTCGCCCGATCTCGCCATGGACGACGTGCAGACGCCGTTCTCGTTGCAAGTCAGGGAAAGCACGGTGGCTCGGTGAAGTTCGGCCCGGACCACATCGCCTTCACGACCTATGCTTTCCCGTGGGCGAGCGTCTATCCGCATGGAGTACTTCGCGCTTCCGACATCCGCGACGCCTACGTCGAGGCCGGGCCGCTCGAGATCCGGACTCGCTCCGGTGAGACGTTGTTCGCGTCGTGGGACCACAAGGCCGCGCTGGTCCAGTTCTGCGAGCGCCATTCCATTCCGCTGGTTCGGCGCCTGGACGTCTGGGGCAACCTGTTCGAACCGTTTCTGGACACGGAGTTCGGAGCTGAGCACGAGGCCGCCACCGATGCCCGGTTGCGGGCGGCCGGGCTGCCGCAGCCCGAGATCGACTCCATCCGGGCGCGGCTCGCACCGCTGATGCGGGCCTACAACTTCGACAGCGGGCTGTGGGAGTGGTGCGACCTCGGCCTCTACGACCTGCTCAACGCGTTGAACGGCACCCTGGTCGACCGCGCGCTGCTGCCCGCTTTGGAAGACCTGGGTGAGGTCTACCGGTGGGCGATGGAGATCGCAGACCTGCCACAGCGGTAGGTGACAGGAGGCCCCTCGCACATTCGCTGTCTGACCGCGTCAGGCGTCCACATCTCCCTGTGAAATACGTGCGGGGGTCACAGCGGCATCGCCCGTTCCCAGAGCATGTCGAACATCACGGCCAACGCGGTGACCAGGGCCTCCGACCGTTGCGGCACCACGTGGCCGTCGTGTGGACCGTGCTGGACGAGAGCGACTCGTCGATCGGCGATGACGAGCCTCATCGGTACACCGGTCAGCACCCGTGCCTCCGCGCCAGAGGTCGCTGCGCGCCGCTTCTCGACCTGGCGCGCGATGGACGAGCCGTCGCTGTCGTAGATGGTCCGGCGGCGCACGCGAGAGGCCCGCGACTCCAGTGGCCCGCTGCCGCCACGATCGGTGAGGTCAGGCAGCCGATCCAGGATCAGCAACTCCTCCGCGGCGGAGTGCTCGAGCCGACGGAAGGACCGCTCGGTGGTCTGCCAGCCGGACGCGAGCGGGGCGGACGACTCCGTTGCCGACGGCCGGATCTGCGGCGCCAGCAGCATTGTCACCAGCCGCGCGTGTTCAACCTGCTCGCGGTGACGGCGGGCGAGCACTTCCACCGCGAGTGCGGGCGGAACGGCGGAGCGGCGAACCGGTCTGCTGGTGACCTTCACCAGCAATCCCTTCTCCTCCAGAGATCTGAGGACCACGCGGAGTTCGCTGCGCCCCAGCGGCATCAGGTACGCCAGCTCCGCGAAGGTGAGCTCGGACCGGCCCAGCAGGACCTCGTACACGCGCTGTTCGGGTTCGCTGACGCCCAGACTCTGCAGATCTGGTGTGGACACTGCGCTCCTAGCCGGGCTGGTCACCGGTGATCGTGACGAGAAGCCCTGCCACGGCCGGAAACCGTGGCAGGGCGGGACGACGTCAGCTCTGCGACGACGCCGGCATGGGCGGCGGAATCGTGCACACCGAGGTGGTGACCGCGAACGCGACGTACCGGTCGTCCGCGACCTTGTTCGACTTCACCTCGGTCGACTTGTCCACGCAGGTGGCTTTGGTGGCGTCGGTGAACTGCTTCTCGTGCTGCGCCGCCACGGCCTTGGCCTCCGCCTCGGCTCCGCTGCGGGTCTCGTCGTCGGCGGCTCCCTGGAAGTGCAGGGTCAGCTCGACGGGCTTCGGCGGTTCCGGCGGAGTGGGCTCGGCGTGCGCCGTTGCCACTGCGACCAGGGAGAGGAACAACGCGGACGCGCCCGCGGCAAAGACGTGACGTGCAGGGATCTTCGGCATGACCTGTACTCCAATTCAGGGCTGATCGGTCGTTCGGCGGCCCGCTGTGATCCGCTGGACGCGTTGCGAGCAGGGGTGTTCCGACGCGTCCGGCAGACGACTCGAATGCTGCCCGGAAGGTGTGGAGAACTGATTCAGACGAGTTTCAACCGGGCTGAATGTCCCCCTGGTAGGCATGTCCGCATGGCACAGATCCACTTCGGGCTGCTCGGTCCGCTGCGGGCCGAGCGGGACGGCGGTGAGCTGTCACTCGGTGCCGCCAAGCAGCGGGCGGTCCTGGGCGTGCTGCTGCTCGGAGCAGGCCGCGCCGTGTCCCGTGACGAGATCATCGCGGGAGTGTGGGGTGAGCACGCTCCCACCAGCGCCGCCAACCTGGTGGCCACCTACGTCGTGGGGCTTCGCCGTGCGCTGGAACCGGACGAGGTAATCGAGTCCGTGCCGGGCGCTGGATACCGGCTGCGCGACGGTTCGTACGTGACGGATCTCCAGCTGTTCGAAGCGGATGCTGTGAGAGCACGTCAAGCGCGGGATGGCGGAAGTCTGGACGGGAGCGCGGTTTTCTTCGAGACCGCGCTGAGCTGGTGGCGCGGGACCGCACTCGACGGAGTCCCCGGGCCGTGCGCCGAGCAGGCCCGCCTGGACCTGGCGGAGCGCAGGCAGGCGGTGGTGGAGGAACGGATCGAGGTGAATCTGGCCAGGGGCCGGTACGCCGAGTGCGTGCTGGAGCTCGCCGCGCTGGTCGAGGCGCATCCGTTGCGGGAGCCGTTGCACAGGATGCACGTGCTGGCTCTCTTCGGCGCTGGCCGCAAAGCCGAGGCGGTCGCGGCTTTTCACCGCGGCAGGCGAATCATCGTCGACGAGCTGGGAGTGGAGCCCGGCGCTGCACTGCGGGAGCTGCATCAGCGGATCCTGGACGACGACGTGCCCGTTCTCTCGACCGGTGTCGCGCCGGAGCCGCACCAGCTGCCCGCGGACGTCCCCGGTCTGGCCGGACGCGACGGCGAGCTCGCGATGCTGACCGACCTCCTGACCGACCCGCGGGCCGGGCGGGTCGGAGTGATCTCCGGGCCGGCCGGTGTCGGGAAGACGGCATTGGCGGTGCACGCGGCGCGGCGGGTGATCGACCGCTTTCCCGACGGCCAGCTCTACCTCGTTCTCGGACCGCGGCGGACACCGGGCGAGGTGCTCCACCGGGTGCTGACCGACCTCGGCGTCCGGGAGGATCGGCTGCCCGAGGACGATGACCAACGCGCAGCAATGGTGCGCACGATGCTCAGCGGCCGCCGGGTCCTGTTGGTGTTCGACGACGTGCACGACGTCACGCAGGTGGCGCCGGCACTGCCGGGAGACGGCGGTTGCGCGGTGCTGATCACCAGCCGTGCGCGAATCTGTACCCTCACAGGCGCTCGCGTGGTCCGACTCGCCCCGCTCGACGCGGACACGTCGGCTGATCTGCTGGGACGCCTGGCAGGCCGCAGCCGCCTGGCCTCCGACCCGGAGGTCGCCGCACGGATCGTCGGGTTGTGCGGGGGACTCCCCCGCGTGCTCCTGGACATCGGGTCGTGGTTGGCGAGCAGGCCGGACTGGCCGGTCGCGGCGTTCCTGAACGGCGTCGCACAGCGGGTCTCGACGACAATGCAGTACACAGTGGACGGTGAACGCGCGCTCGTGCCGGGCGACGCCCACCGAGCGTTCCGGCTGCTGGGTTCGTTGCCCGGTGCCGTGGTGCACCCGCACACGGCGGCGGCCGTGCTCGAAGTTCCTTTCGACGTGGCCGAACGAGCGCTCGAACTGCTGACCGACCAGCACCTGCTCGAACCGGCCGCGCCGGACGGTTACCGGTTCACCGCCGTGCTGCAGCTGGCCGCACAGCTCGAGGCGAGCCGCCACGAGCGGCCGACGGTGCTGGACGCCCTGCGCGCCAGAGCACTGGACTTCTACCGGTGGGCCGCCTACCAAGGGGAATCGTTGTGGAGACCCACGCGGCGCACCGAAGCGCCGCGCAATCGGCACAGCCTCTCGTTTCGCACCGCCGCGGAGGCGTCGCACTGGTGGGAAGGCGAACGGGCCAACGTGACCGCGCTGGTTCGCGCGACCGCGGGCCGTCCCGGCACCGATCCGCGCGAACTGGCGGCACTGCTCGGCCACCTGCGGGGATACCTGCACCGCAAAGGCCACTGGCAGGACTGGCAGTCGCTGGGCGAGGCCGTTCTCAGCGCGGGTACCGAACGAGGCGACCGCCACGTCGAGGCGACCGCGTTGCTGGAACTGGGCACGCTGGCCGGGCTCCGCGACGAGACCGGCAAGGCGGAGATCCAGCTCGGCCGCAGCATCGGCATCTTCCGCAACCTCGGCGACGACCTGGGCGTCAGCCGGTCACTGAACAACCTCGCGGTCATGCACAACAACCGCTGGCGCCACACCGAAGCCGCTCGACTGCTGAACGAGTCCCTGCGGCTGCAACAAGCCCTCGGTGATCAGGAGGGCGAATGCATCTCGCTCGACAACCTGGCGCGGCTGCACCTGGCGCGGAAGGAATCGGCGCAGGCGATCGCGTGTTCACGGCGAAGCATCCGGCTCTGCGAGGAGAACGGCACCGAATACCTGACCGTCGTGCCCCTGGCCGTCATCGGTGAGGCCCACTCCACCGCCGGGCGACACGCGGAAGCGCTGACGCACTTCCGCCGAGCGGTGCGGGTGGCGCGCGACAGCACCAACCCCTACCGGGAGGCGCACACCCTCTTCGAACTCGGCGAGGCCGAGCACGAGGCCGGCGTGACCGGCCGCGCCCGTGACTCGCTCGAGTCGTCACTCGCCCTGCACAACGAACTCCACGACGCCGTCGGCACCGTCAGAGCCCTCACGTCGCTCGCCGTCGTGCTGGACGATCTCGGCGACCACCGGGGCGCCGCGCACCGCCGGGCCGAGGCGGAGGAGCTGCGGAGGTCGTCGCAGCCGGACGTCGATCCAACGGCCTAGTCCGGTATCCGCGGACCGGCGTCGGCCGACCGGTCAGAGTCGTTCGAGGAAGCGGTCCACCAGTTCGTCGGTGAACGTTCGGGACACGGGGCCGCCGGTGATCAGCACGCGGTAGTAAACGGGGCCGACGAGTTCGTCCACGGCGAGATCGAGGTCTGTATCGACCGAAAGCTCTCCGCGGTCGATCGCCCTTCGCAGCGGCAGCAGGTCTCGCACGCGCTGCTGCCCCAGGTAGCCGGCGCGCAGCCGGGCCGCCAGAACGGGATCGTGTTGCGCCTCGCCGACAAGCGCGCGGAACACCACGCCGGAGTCGTTCTCGGTCAGGAACTGGGCGAGGTGGGCGAGGTGGGCGCGCAGGTCTAGCGCGAGGTCGCCGTGGTCGGGCGGCGTCAGGTGCTGCTCCATGTCCTCCGCGAAGGCGTCCATCAGGATGTCCACTTTGGACTTCCACCAGCGGTACACGGTCTGCTTGGCCACGCCCGCGCGAGTGGCGATGCCTTCCACGGTCACGCCGGCGAACCCGCGTTCGACGAGCAGCCCGTCGGCGGCCTGCAGCACGGCTCGGCGCGCCTCTTCACTGCGTCCGTGCCGGTTTCCGTGATGCATCGACGATCTCCCGAGCAGCTAGGCAAGACGCAACGTTGCGTCTACTCTAGCTCGAGTGACCACTACGTTGCACAGCGCGGGCGTCCGCACAGCACTTGCACGCATGTTCGCCGCCGCCGAACTCGACGAGAGCACACGCATGCCCGTCTCACCGTCGGCCTCCGCCCAGGAACGGGCGGACCTGCTGCAGGATCTCTACCTGCCGATTTCGCCGAGGGGTGGCGACTTGCTCTACTCGCTGGTCCGCGCCGGCAGGCCGGAGACGGTCGTGGAGTTCGGCACCTCGTTCGGCATCTCCACGATCTACCTGGCCGCCGCCGTCGCGGACAACGGCACGGGCCACGTCTACGGCACCGAGATGAGCAGGACCAAGATCGGCCACGCTCGGGCCAACCTCGACGAAGCCGGTGTCGGCGACCACGTCACTCTCCTCGAGGGTGACGCGCTGGAGACCTTGCAGGACATCGACGGCCCGATCGGACTCGTGCTCCTGGACGGGTGGAAGGACCTATGCCTCCCAGTGCTCCGGCTACTCGAACCACGGCTGACGCCTGGGGCCCTGGTGGTCGCCGACGACAACACGTTCCCCGCCATGGCCGACTACCTCGCCTACGTCCGCGAACCGGCAAACGGGTACGTGACGGTCGACTTCCCGGTCGAGGACGGCATGGAGATCAGCTGCCGAGCCGTCACGGCCTGAGCCGGGAGATCGCGACTTGCCGCGCGGGGTGCGGGTGGGCTTGCTGATGGCCTACCCGGCGTTTCCCGTCGATCTTGTGCCGGACTTCCTGAACCGCACGCCACCGCTCTCCGAGGGGTGATGGGTCTGATGGTGGAGGTGCTGCTGGCGTCGGTGGCGGCGTTCGGGCTGGCGGTGCTGTCCGCGGTGGCCGGGTTCGGCGGTGGGGTCCTGCTGTTGCCGGTGTTCACCGCGCTGTTCGGGCTGCGTGCGGCGGTGCCGATGCTGACGCTGACTCAGCTGTCCAGCAACGGTTCCCGCGTGTGGTTGAACCGCGGTGAGCTGCGCTGGCCGGTGATCGGCTGGTTCGCACTGGGCGCGATCCCGTGCGCGGCCGTGGGAGGTCTGCTGCTGGCGCGGGCGCCCTTGGCTCCGTTGAAGGTCATGCTCGGGGCGTTCCTGATCGGCGTGGTCGTGTGGCGACGTGTCCCCCGCACCCAGCGCCGTCCGCCGACGGAACCGGTTTTCGCCGTGGTGGGCGCGGCGTCGGGTCTCGGGTCGGCGTTGCTGGGGTCGGTCGGTCCGCTGACCGCGCCGTTCTTCCTCGCTGCCGGGCTGACCCGTGCCGCCTACATCGGCACGGAAGCTGCCAGCGCGCTCACCCTGCACCTGACCAAGATCGCCTCCTATGGTGTCGGAGACCTGCTCACCAGCCGTGTGGTGCTCTATGGCCTCGCGCTCACTCCCGCCACCCTGGTCGGCACGTGGATCGGTAGGAAGGTCGTCGGCCGGATCAGTGACCGGGTGTTCGTCGTGCTCGTCGAAGCCGGGCTGCTGCTCGCGGGTGTCCTGTTCCTGATCGGATTCTGACCACACGGGCTTTGTCAGCTTCAGTGTCCTCGTGCTGCTCAGGTCCAGCCGGTCAGCGGTGGACGAGTCCCGGCGACGGCACGTTGCGGGTGCACGACAAGTGCCTGGACATCAACGGTGGCGACAACTTGACACCGGTGATCTTCGTGGCGTGCAACGGTGACGACACCCAACAATGGACCGCACGGCACGACGGCACCATCGTGAACGCGTCGGCCAACCGCTGTCTGGACGCCTTGTTCGGCGACACCGCGAACGGCACCGACCTCGTGATCGCCGACTGCGACCGGGAAGCCACATGCAACGGTGGTCAAGGTCAGCTAGCCCGTGTCGGTCACAACAACCTGCCAGCAGTCTCCGCACTGATGTCGACAGCGCAACGTCGCGGTGGTGAGGTCCGTCCTGGGTGCTCCTGTGCCGAAGAAGCCCAGGACGACGAGATCGGCACAGCCTCGCTCCAGCGGAAGAAACATGGCTCCGCGCCAGCGCCCACCGCACCGTGGTCGGTGGCCGGGCAACGGCACGCCGGCCAGCCTGCCGTCCTCGGTCGTCAGCCCCGCGACTTCGCCGTCGACGATGCGGACGTCAAGGAGACGCGCGCGTTCCTCGTCGGTCAGCTCGATCACGTTGGGGAAGGACACCACGTCCTTGGACCACTGCAGCGCGCATGGCTCGGCCGCATACGTGAGCAGGCGAAGGCTGGCGCTTCCCAGTGGCCGGTTCGCCTCGCCGTCCACGAACAGCTTCATCACGCGGATCAGCTTCGCCGGATCGTCGGGCGCGGCCGCGAGACTGGTTTGCACGACCCTCTTCGAGCCGTGTCGGCGGAGTTGCACACCGTCGAGCTGCCCGCTGCGTATGTGCGCATCCGGTGTGCGCAACAAACATCAATCGTGACGACGTGAACCTCCGAGCAGCCGGCCAGAGCACGGGTGACAAGCAGCCCACGTGCCATGGACGCCAGTCGAGCGATTCAGTGGGCCATGGAGGCCTTCAGGTGCCTTTGCGTCCATTCGCCGCGGAGACGCGTCTATACACATCGACCTAGTACATTCTTCATGGAATAGCGCAGCTCAAAGGCAACTTTCCAATCAGGCATCTATATGTGACTTGGATCACATGGGACGCTCCTATGATGGTCGTTGCGGCGGCCGAACACATCGGCCGGAGCACCCAGGCCCTGCTGTTGGTAGCGGTTGAGCGCTGGGTTTGGGTGGAATCCGCTGGAGACGGATTCCACCACGAACGTCGCGCCCCGGATGGCGCATCGCCATCCGGGGGCATTCGTGCATGTGGACACCGGTGGACACCCGCGTGATCGCGCATCTGGTCAGCACCCGCGCGCTGTGGTGAAATCCGGCCTATCACCCGATCGGGTGCCGCTGTTCCAACGGTCTCCAGCCGCTTCAGTGGCACCTCAGTCAAAGACTCAACCGCTACCAACGAAGCCGTCAGTGCTGTTGCAGCGCAACAGCACTGCTCGGTCTCACAGAAGGGCTCCGCGTGTACGCCCCCAACCATCGCGAGCAATCGCGCGGCCGGTTCGCTTGGGCCGACGTCCCGGCGCTCTGCATGGCCTTCGCCGCCGCCTGGTACTTAACCCGTTACGAGAACTATTCAGTTCCGATGGCCGTCATCACGTCCGCAACAACTCTCGGGTTGTTCACAGCCGCGTTGTCGGCACCGAGATGCGCTCGACGGGTCGTTGCACTGCTGGCCTCCATCGGCGGCGCATCGACGCCAGCGCCTGTCGATTCGATCATGAATGAGGCGACCAGGTAACGGCGATGACCGCAGAGAAATACCTGACCGTGCAGCGGACCATGCTCAGGGCGGACTCGGCCACCGAGTTTCGCTCTGTGCTCAACCGCATCCGCAAAGAGGCTGGGCTGAGCTGCGGGCAGATCTCCGTGAAGGCGAACATCCCGCGCAGCCAGGCGTACGCGCTAGTCGATCCCAAACGCACAGGCCTGCCGAGCAAACCCGACCAGGTGATCGCATTTCTCAGGGCGTGCAACCTCTCGCCGATGCACACGGACATCGTCATGGACCGCCTGCGCGAACTCAAGCAGCACCAGGCTCCGAACACCTCCGTGCTCGAGTCGTCGGTGGCGATCAGCCACCACGACCCAGTCAGTTCATCACCACTCGAACCGCTGCCCGCCGCAACCACGCCACCGCGATCCGAAATCACCAACGACGACATCGTCCTGCGCATGGGCAAGCTGGCGTCCACTCGCAGGACGAGCAACACCACGCTCACCCACCTCGCGCACTACGTGCTGGCCAGCGACGAACGCACCAGAAGGGCCTCCCGGCTGATGCTGAGCCTCGGCTTTGCACTCTTCTTGGTGCTCGTGGCACTTGGAGGCGTGCTGATCCTGGTACCAGACGCCATTCGGGCATGGGTCGTCGGCGGCGTCGGCGGATCGATCGCGCTGTGCATCATCTTCGCCATGAGGGCGCTGGCCCGGAATTACCACTGAGACTGCAGAGACCCTTGACCGCGGCCGGCCGTTCAACAGCCTGCAAGGGACGCCGGCCAAGGCACAGAAGGGGCGAACTTCGCCAGAAATGCTCGGCTCCACGTCCGACTCGATCTTCCCATTTCCGCCACCACTCACGGTCCCGCAGTCGAATGTGTCCTACGCGTCATCTGAGACAAAGCGGGGCTGACGGCCCTCACTTTTCGGTGCCTTCAATCGTCCTGGCTCCGGACACTAAGTGCCGGATCTGCCACCCCAAGGCTTCCAACCTTCAACGGCTTGGGAGCAGGCAGTGGGAGCAAACTGGGAGCGGAGCTACGCACTGAATTGACCAGAACGGACCTCAACGGCTTCGAACGGAACCGCGCCGACCTGCTGGAGCCTTTTCCGCAGGTCAGCGCGACCCCAGTGCCATAGTTCACACAGAAGGAGTCCTCGGATCGACCTGAACTGCGCCCAAATGCCCTAAACCGCAGGTCAACGGCCCTGAACGGACGCGTACGGCGATCACGGCACAGGTGAGCACTTAGTACTTCTGGGAGCAGACGACATGACCGCATCTGCCTGCTCCGAACTCACGTTCATACCGATGAGCGAACGTCGTGGTGCAGCGGATGATTCTACAGCACGGCGGAACACGCCTGCTGCTTCCGTGCGCGTGCGGGCGCGCTACGACCACCGGGCGGCCGAGGCGCCGTGGCAGCGCCGCTACGTCGCCCGCTTCGAGGCGTCGTAGGACCGTCCCGGACGGTCAGGCGCGCTCGACGGCGTCGGCCTGCGGGCCCCGGTCGCTCTGCCGGATGCGGAAGCGCACCCGCTCGCCGGCCACCAGAGGCTCGCCGGAGACCACCGAGACATGCACGAAGAGGTCGGGCCCACCCGCGTCGGGAGTGATGAAACCGAAGCCCCGGTCCGCGTCGTAACGGGCCACCGAGCCGTCGCCCGCGCGGGCTGCGGGCCGGGTGGCCG
Source organism: Lentzea sp. NPDC005914 (assembly GCF_040629405.1). Lineage (NCBI taxonomy): Bacteria > Bacillati > Actinomycetota > Actinomycetes > Pseudonocardiales > Pseudonocardiaceae > Lentzea > Lentzea sp. NPDC005914. The sequence goes on from NZ_JBEXVQ010000056.1 coordinate 43,414, forward strand.
GACGGGCCTGGCTGGGGGCCGCGGCGGCCTCCACCGGCTCGCCGGTCGCGACGAACCGCACCTCGCGCGCCTGACGACCCTGGTCCGCGGTGACCGTGGTGAACGAGACCCGGTCGCCCTCGGCCGGCAGGTACAGGTCGTCGACCAGGGCGCGCACGTGCAGGAAGACGTCACCCGCCCCGTCGTCGGCGGCCACGAAGCCGAACGACTTCTCCTCGTCGAACCACAGGACGGAGCCGTCGGCGCCGTCGCCGGGCGCGACCAGAGGGGCTCGGCGGACACCGGCGTCGAAGCTCAGCGGCACCAGGTGCTGGGCCTGCGGCCCCTTCTCCCCCGCGGTGACGACGAAGGCCACCCGCTGCCCGGCCGCGAGGACGCCCCCGGTGACGATGGCGGAGGAGTGCACGAACACCTCCGCACCCCCGCCGTCCGGCGCGGCGAACCCGTAGCCCTTGGCCGGCTCGTACCAGGAGACGGTGGCGAGCACACCCAGGGCCGCGTCGGGCGCGACGTCCCCGGTGACGGCGACGTGCAGCGCCTGCGGACCGCGGGGTCCCTCACCGGTCTCGAACTCCACCGTCTGGCCCTCGCGCAGCGCCCGGGCCGCGCCCTCGCCCTGCACCTGCGAGACGTGCACGAAGATGTCGGCGCTGCCGTCGTCGGGGGCGAGGAAGCCGAAGCCGCGCTCGAGGTCGTACCAGCGGACGGTTCCCTGCTGCACGGTGCACTCCTCGTCTAGCGGGTGGTCGGAGGTCCAGTGTCCCAGGCGCCGGATCCCCGCTGCGCCACCGTGCGCCGCTACCGTGACCGGCGTGCCGCCGCGTCCGCTACCCGTGCGCGACGGGCTCAACCCCACGCGGCTGCGGCTGCGAATGGGCAGACGTTCAGGCAGCGCAGGCACACATTGCGGCGGCGACCTCGACGTCCGGCCCGGCCGGTCCGGCGGCCTCGTCGTGACGGTCCGACTCCCCGCAAGTCACGGCGTGCGGAGCCAGCTCACCCGACGCCAGAGGTGCTCAAGCGGCCTGTAGCGGTGGGCGCGGCCAGAGGGCCTCGCACTGCGCCCGACCCACTTCCACATGCCGCCGAGCGTGCACGCCGGCCTCAGACGAGACAGAGCCGATGAGCCTTGGAAGAGCAAAGAATGGGAGCAACTCCGCACGTAGAACCGCCGAGACAGTCCTTAGCAGACGTCATCCGAGATCGTCGAGCTGCCGTCGCATTCGCGCGGCATCGTTGTCGCGTCCTTGCTCCCGGTACAGCTCCAGCGCCTCCCGCCACGCCTCGCGCGCCCGATCTGACTGTCCGAGTGCGGCGTGAGGATGGCCTACGTTGTCGAGGGTGTCCGCGACGTGGTAGGCGTTGCCCTGTGTTCGGTACAGCGCGACGGCCTGGTAGTAGTAGCCGACGGCCTGCTGGTAGTCGCCGACGCGGTGAGCGATGAGCCCGAGGCTGTCCAAGGTGGCCGCTTCGCCGTCCAGGTTGTCGTGGCGCCGGTGCAGGGTGAGGGCGGCATGGCAGTAATCACGGGCTGTGTCGAAGTCATTTGTGCGCGCGGCGTACCAACCGACTTGGCTGAGCGCAACGGCTTCCAGCACCGGCTGGCCCAGGGCGCGGCGGAGGTCGAGGGCGTGGCGGGCGTGGTCCAGCGCTCGCGGGTCGTCTCCCTGCTGCTCCCACACGAATGCAAGCGCAAGGTGGGTGTCTGCCTGTTCGGCGGAGTCGTGGTGGCGCACTGCCAGGTCAAGGGCGCGGTTCAGGTGCCGGGAGGCCTCCTCGTACAGGTCCAGCCGAGCACAGGCGAAGCCGAGGCTCCGGAGGGCACGACTGAGGGCGGTCGGGTCAGGCAGGTAGGCAGCGGCGTCCACCGCGACTCGCCACATGTCGAGCATGTCTCGCCGATGTGCCCGCCGGAAGTAGAAGGTGCTCAGTGCCCAGGCGAGGTGCCAGACGACGTTGTGGCGTCGGACGGAGACCGCGACACGCTGGGCGGCCAGCAGATTAATGTGCTCGACCTCCAGCCATGCCGTTGCGGCTGCGGCGTCGGGCAGCGAGTGCGGGTGCACGCCGGGCGCGGGTGAGTCGGGCGGCAGAAGCTGGCGAGTGGGTTCCATGAGGCGGTCAGCGTTGTGTGCGGTGTTCAGGTAGAAATCCAACACTCGGTTAAGGGCTGTCTCCCGCATGTTGTCGGGCAGGTCGCGAGCAGTAGTCGCCGCGTAGGCGCGAACCAGGTCGTGCATTGCGTACCGCCCGTGCGCCCGTCGTCCGATCAGAGATGCCTCCTCGAGCGCCAATAGCGCACGACGCGAGTCAGCCAGCGACAGGCCGGTGAGTGCGGCCACGGCGGGCAGGGCGACGTCGGGTCCGGGAGCGACGCCCAGCAGTCCGAACACGGCGCGCTGTTCGTCGGTGAGCCGGCGCAGAGACCAAGACAGCACGGCTGGCAGACTCGCGCTGGAGTCCGTGCCGTGGTCGAGCATCTCCACGCCGAGTTCTCGCAACTCGGCCGCGATCTCGGTCAACGAGATGGCCGGGTGGGAAGCGGCGTTGCGGGCCGTGATCGACAGGGCCAACGGGTAACCCCCGCACAGCGCAACCAGCTCGTCAACGGCGTCGGGTTCGGCGGCGACGCGGTCCATGCCCAAACGTGCGACGAGCAGAGCTCGTGCCTCGGCCCGGTCCAGCACGTCCAGTTGAAGATGACGTGCCCCGTGCCGGTCAATCAGCGAGGCGAGCTTGACACGGCCGGTGACCAGCACGGTGCAGGTCGGGCTGCCTGGCAGCAGCGGCGCGACCTGGTCGGCGGTAGCGGCGTTGTCCAACACCACGAGCATCCGCTTTCCGGCCACCAGGCTGCGGTAAAGCGCCGCCTGGGCGTCCGGGTCGGCCGGGATGCGATGAGGGGCGACACCGAGCGCGGTGAGGAACCCGAACAACGCGGCGTCGGGCGTCACCACCTGTTCTGTGGGGCTGAAGCCGCGCAGGTCGGTGAACAGCTGCCCGTCCGGGAACCGGTCCAGGTGACGGTGTGCCCACGTCAGAGCGAGCCAGGTCTTCCCGATCCCTCCGGCTCCACCGATCGCGGTGATCAGCACCGTTCTGCCAGGCGGCCCGACCTCGGCGGGAGCAGTGTCCGCAGCGGAGTTGAGAGAAAGGGTCGCGTCGAGCCGATCCAGCTCCTCTCGGCGCCCGACGAACGAGGCGGGTGCGGCGGGCAGCTGTCGTGAGATCACCACCGCCTGGGTCGCCACCCCGGCGTGTGCGGAGATCAGCCGCGGGTCGCCGACCAGGATCTGCTGGTGCAGGTTCTGCAGAGCCTCACCGGGATCGGTGCCCAATTCCTCGACCAGACGTCCCCGCAGTTGTCGGTAATGGTCCAGCGCGTCCGCCGATCGCCCGGCGCGGTGCAGGGCCACCATGTACTGGCCAGCGACACGCTCGTCCAACGGGTTCCGCACGGCACGCGCCGACAGCGGCGGGACCAGTTCCTCACCCAGGCCGAGGGCGAGCCTGGCGTCGGTCAGGTCGCGCTCGGCCGCCTCGTACTCCTCCTGCCATCGATCGCGCTCGCTGTTGACCCATTCCCCGCTCAGGCCGCACAACGGCGGGCCCTGCCACAACGCCAGCGCCTCGGTCAGCAGCGCAACCTTGTGCGGGTCATCCGCCACACCTCGAACTCTCCCACGAAGGGCACGGAACCGGAGCAGATCGACCGCCTGGTCGGGCCGGTCGATCTCCAGGGTGTAACCGTCGGAACGGCGCACGATCGCCAGCGCGCCGGAGAACGCGCCGCGCAGCCGGGAGATATGGGTGTGCAACGCCGCTCGCCCCCGTCGTGGCGCATCAACACCCCAGACCCGGCTCATCAGCCGATCTGCTGGCACCAGCCGGCCCGCGTCCACCGCCAAGGCGGCCAGCACACACCGTTGCCGCGGAGTTCCGAGGTCCACCAGCCGTTCGCCGACCCGTGCGGTCACCTCTCCCAGTAAAGCGATCTTCACCCACATCCCTGCCCCCTCCAGGACCAGGAATAGCGCGCTGACCAGCGACATACAGAAAGTTGACCAGTAATTCGCACGAACGGCCGAGCATCGTGGCGATTAAGACGACCCGGTGGAGATCATCTCGACCGGTCGCCCTACGTGATCAAACGACATTGACTCCAGCACCAGGAGCTGCGCAAGAAAATTTCGCAGCTGATAGAGGAACACAAAGGAGAACCTGTGAAATCACTCCGTTTAAGGCAGGGCCTGACCGTCGGCATCGCACTCGCGGTTGCCCTGATCACCGGCGTGAGTTCGTCCGCTCATGCGGCGGCCTCGGTCAACGGTGACGCGCAGTTCCACCCGTCGGGCACTCTGTCGATCACCGAGGTGTCCGCGACGGGGACATCGCTGCAACTGACCGCAGTGACCATCGACGACGTGACTCCGCAAGAGCTCACCTACACCCTCTCGAAGGAGAAGACCCAGAACTGGTACCTCGCCGCCCTGGCCGGCGGCATTCCGGCGGTGATCTCGTTGTGCGCAACCTCCGCGCCGGGCTGGCTGAAGGTGCACTGCGCGACGCTGGGTTCCATCGCCGTCGCGTTGCTGGTGGCCAATCCACCCAACGGCAGGTGCCTGCAGGCGTTCGCCAAACTCGGCTGGCCTCCTGTCGGAGCCAGGTACGTCACCTGTCCCAGCCTGGCCTTGAGCACGGACGCCAGGTTCGGGCTGCCCGCCTGACGCAGGGCCCGTCTGACGGAACCAGAGGTGGATTGATGGCGAACCGTCGTCATCAATCCACCTGGCCGTAGTGCCGGACGCGATCGCTAACCACACTGATCGACGACACGTTCCAGAACTCAGCCGGGACGACGTGGTGTGGCTGGCAGTCGCGGCCCGGCCTGTCCTGTCCCCCTTGGGTGCGCCGCGTCTGAGCGCTGTCAGGTCGAAACTCTCCGGAGCGCCGAGGATGCCCGCTGCCCTCCCGGAAACGGGCCGCGGGCGCCGGGCCGAGTGCAGACCCAACCGAGCCGGCTACCTCTTCCGCTACTGGCTCCGCAGTACGCTGCTCACGCACATCGGTCAGTCATCGCGGCGCCAGTACAGCGAACGCGATGGACAACCAGAGCGCACCCATGGGTCATCAAAGCTCTACTGCGTCGGCCTTTTCTGCTCGCCCGAACAGACTGAGCCGAGCACTGATCTGAACCGCTACGCGATCGCTCTGATCGACCAGGTCTGCAACGTGCGCCCGTGCCGCCGAGCGCGCCACCTCCGCTTCTGCCGATGAGCGGACGAAGTCGGACTGCGCGTAACTGGTTTCTTGTCTGGCCGGCATTCTGCTGCGTTTGATCGCCCGCGTGGGCCGCTAGATGGTTGATTCCAAGGGGTAGCCCAGATCCGGGCATGGGACGAGGGTGTCCATGATCATTGTGTGACGAATGAAGTGGACACCCTCGCGAC
>NZ_JBEXVQ010000057.1:0-43551 GCF_040629405.1 Lentzea sp. NPDC005914
GGTAGATTAGAACACGTGAGCGAAACCCGACTCCTCTCCACTGACGAGCTGCTGCGCAGCATCGTCGACGAGGTGATGGAGATTCGGGTTCGCGAGAACGTGGTCATGCAGAAGATCGCTGAACTTGATCAGCGTGGGGCTGCGGCCGAATTCGGTTACAAGGATTTGGCGCAGGTGTTGCAGCACGCGGTCCGTTGGGACCGGAAGGCCGCTAAGCAATGGGTCGCGCATGCCGGGCTGCTGAATCGTGAGGTCACCCCGACCGGCAGTGAACTGGCTCCCGAACTTCCGGTCACTGCCGAGGCGGCGGCGGAGGGTGCGTTGTCGGCCGAGCACGTCAGGGTGGTCGCGGAGGTGATGGCAGCGCTGCCCGCCGAGGTCGAGCAGCTCGTGGTGGACGTGGCCCGCGAGCATGATCCCTACTCGGTGCGCAGGTTCGGCAAGGACCTGGCCTACGGGCTGTACCAGAACGACCCGGAGCCGCGCGACGTCGAGCCCGCACCGGTCGTCAACCAGCTGATAAAGCAGTGGAAGAACGGTCAGCTCGAGATTCGCGCGTTGCTGGACGCGGTCACCAGCGCCACCTTCGAAGCGATGCTGGACCCGCTGGCCAAGCCCCGACCCGAGACCACCGTGGAAGGCCCGGACCTGCGGTCCCGCTCCGAGCGTGAGGGCGACGCCTTCGCCGAGCTGGTCAACCTGATGGTGCGGGCCGACCAGTTGCCCGAGCACGGCGGCGAGCCGGTGACCCTCACGGTGACCATGAGCTACGAGGACCTGGCCGACAAGGTCAGCCGGGGCATGTTGGACAACGGCGAGCGGATCCCGGCCAGCCAGGTCCGCCAGCTCGCGTGCAACGCGGGGATCATTCCGCTGGTGCTGGGGGACAAGTCGCAGCCGATGGACATCGGCCGCAAGACCCGCAACTTCCCCGCCGGAATCCGCAGGATCCTGGTCGCCCGAGACCGAGGCTGCGCCTTCCCCGGTTGTATGAGACCGCCGAGACAGTGCGACGCCCACCATATTCATCATTGGGCGGACGGCGGCAGCACCTCAGTGGAGAACGCGGTCTTGGTGTGTCGACATCACCACACGCTGATCCATCAAAGCGAGTGGGAAGTGAAAATGGTGCTGGGCACACCCACCTTCTACCCACCCTCCTGGCTCGACCGGGATCGCAACCCGAGACGCAACCTGCTCCACGCCGCCTAACGACCGCGCTCACCTACTAACCCAGGTGAGCGCCGATCGTGGCGATGCGAAGCGAGCCGTCCGAACTTATGCGGATCCGGTAAGCGGTCGTGACGTGCCCAGCTCGGCGATTGGGGCTTGACTTTGAGTGCAAGATGCTACCGTTGCAGGGAACGGCCGGGCTCCTTATGCCCGGCCTTTTAAGGCCGATGAAGCATCTTGCCAGAGGCTCAAAGTCAAGCCCCAATCGCAATCGTCGCGAAGCGGCGATGAATTGACCCGGCCCGGTAATGCCCACGCAAGCACGCTGGAATGCAACCGTCTCGCAGAAGGCGACCCCTCCGCTGGAACGCGACCAGCCCACGCAAGGTGACCAACGCAAGGTGGCCACCCGCAGGGTGCGTGAGCGCCGACCTGCTACACCCCGCTAACACGCCCCCGCATACGCTCACCCACCATGCGTAACGTCCTGCTCATCGCGTCCCTGGCGCTCGCAGCGGCCACCGGCCTGGCGGGCTGCGGCAGCTCGGCCCAGCCCTCGACCGCCTCGTCCGGCGCTCCGGCCTCCCCCTGCAAGGCCGACGACTTCAAGGTCTCCGGCGACTTCGGCAAGGCGCCCAAGGTCGAGATTCCCGCCTGCAAGCCCACTGACGAGCTCATCATCAAGGATCTGGTGCAGGGCACCGGCGCCGAGGTGAAGGCGGGTACGACGGCCACGGTCAACTACCAGCTCACCACGTTCTCCGACAAGAAGGTGCTCGACAGTTCCTTCGAGCGCGGGGCACCGTTCGACGTCGAGAACGTCGGACAGGCACAGGTGATCGACGGCTGGAACGAAGGCATCGTCGGGCTCAAGGAGAAGGGGCGGCGGCTGCTGATCGTTCCGCCGGCCAAGGGGTACGGCAAGGGCGGGCAGGGCATCAAGCCCAACGAGACCCTCGTCTTCGTGATCGACGGCGTGAAGGTCACCCCCGCCGCGTAACGAGCAGGACTCGACCCCCGGCAAACAAAGCGGCCGGGGGTCGTGGTCAAGATCTACGGCAGGAGCAGCAGCTTTCCGGTGGTCCGGCGCGACTGCAGGTCGGTGTGCGCCTGGGCCGCCTCCTCCAGCTTGTAGCGGCCGCCGATCCGGATGTTCAGGGTGCCGTCCACGATCGCCCCGAACAGGTCCGCGGCCCGCCACTCGAACTCGGCGCGGTCCTGCAGGTACGCGCCGGTCGACGGGCGCGTCAGGAACACCGAGCCCGCCGCGTTCAGCCGTTGCGGGTCCACCGGCGGCACCGCGCCGGACGAGGCGCCGAAGAGCGCCAGCAGACCTCGTGGCTTCAGCGAGGCCAGCGACTGGTCGAACGTGTCGCGGCCCACGCCGTCGTACACGACGTCGACCTTGTCGATCTGCGACGCGAAGTCCCCGTACCGCAGCACGACGTCGGCGCCGGCCTCCCGGGCCAGCGCTTCCTTCTCGTCGGTGGACACGGTTCCGACCACGAACGCGCCGCGCGACTTCGCCCACTGCGTCAGCAGCAGGCCGACGCCACCGGCAGCGGCGTGCACCAGCACGCGGTCGCCTTCCGCGACGGCGTGCGTCGAGTGCGTCAGGTAGTGCGCGGTGATTCCCTGCAGCAGCGCGGCCGCCGCCAGTTCCACGTCCAGGCCGTCCGGAACTCGCACGGCGGAAGCGGCCGGCACCACGACCTCGGAGGCGTAGCTGCCCAGCACGCTCATCCAGGCCACGCGGTCACCGACGGCGAACGCGGGGGAGTTCGAGACCACGACCTCGCCCGCGCCCTCGAGTCCGAGAGCGGTCGGCAACGGCAGCGGGTACTGGCCGCTGCGCTGGTACGTGTCGATGTAGTTGACGCCCGCGGCGCCGACGCGCACCAGCAGCTCGCCGTCGCCGGGCGTGGGCGACGGCACGTCGGTGTACTCCAGGACCTCCGGGCCACCGGCCGAACGCACCACCACTGCCTTGGGCATGTGTCCTCCTTGATCGACTCAACCCGGTCAACCCGGGCCGCGACGACGTTGTTCCCGCTCTCACGACGTGGGAACCGGTCACACTGATCCTGCGGTCAGTCCTCGCCGAGCGCCACGCGGCGCGCGAGCCCGAGCGGCAGCGCGCCCGACCCCGCGATCCGGTCGTGGAAGTCGCGCAACGACCCCAGCCCGGCCGCCAGGTAGTCGTCGCGGATCAGGTCGATCTCCAACGCACCGGTCAGATAGGAGGGTGCCTGTGTCGGCCACGCGCAGTACCGCTTCACCTCGCCGGCGGCGGTGCCCGGGGTCAACGCCGTGCGCGACACCATGAACGCCTCGGCCTCGGCGGGTGTCATGTCACCGCAGTGCAGCGCGGTGTCGACGATCATCCGCGCCGCGCGGAACAGCCGCGCCTCCACGTGCCCCATCAACGCCGCGCGAGACGTGTAGTACCCGACCGACCGCAGCAGCTTCTCCGCGTACAGCGCCCAGCCCTCGGAGAAGTAGGAGGTGCGGAACACCTTCCTAAGAGGATGCGACGGTCCCTGCGCCGCCACCCACGCCGAGTGCCAGTGGTGACCGGGGTAGGCCTCGTGCACCGAGATCGTCGGGATCTGCGAACGGGCGTTGGTGCGCAGACGATGCGTGACCTGTTCGTCCGTGGCACCGGCAGGAGTGAACGGCACGAAGAAGTAGCCGGCCCGTCGCGGCGTCAGCGGCGGCGGGCCGAGGTAGCTGGCGACCGACATGATCGCGCGGTGGAACAGCGGCGACGGCACCACGCGGCACTCCTCGCCCTCGGGCAGCGTCACCAGCGAGTGCTCGACCAGCGCGGCGCGGGCTCGCTGGGTCTCCGCGTCGTACTCCGCGCGCATCGCCTCCAGCGTGGGCGGGTGGTCGTCCTGCAGCGAGCTCATCACCGGACGCCAGTCGGGCGAGCCCGCCAGTTCGATCAGCTCGGCTTCCAGCGAGGCGTAGGCGTCCTGGCCGCGCTGGTGCAGCTCGGGAGCGCCGTAGCCGAGCAGTTCCTTGTCCTGCAACAGGGTCGAGTAGAGCTTGTCGCCCATCCGCCAGTCGCCGCTCGCGCGCAGGGCGAGGTCTTCCAGGAACGCCGCGTGCCGGTCGAACGCCTCGGCGGCGGGGCCGGCGGCCGCCACGAGCTGAGCGCGCAGCTCCGATGAGGACACTTCCAGCGGCAACGCGTCGAGCAGGAACGAACGGCCTGTCCGCACCTGTTCCATCGCGCGCCGCACGACCAGTTGAGACGCGAGCGACGGGTCGAGGTTCGCCTCGGCGGCCGCGAAGACCGACGGCACCTCGCGCAGTTTCGCCACCGCGGAGGCGACGAGCTCGTCCTCGGGCAGCAGCCGGTGCAGGAACGGCGAGAGCAGTCCGAAGAAGACCATCCCCGAGTACTCGTGCGGGTCTCGCCGCCACGACGGCCACGTTTCCATCGCCGACGCGCCGCGCAGCACCGAGAGCGCCAGATCGCGGTCCACCGAGCGGGGCAACGGTTCCAGCCGCGCCAGCCACCCGCTGCGGTCCCTGGCCCGCTGCTCGAACGCCGAGGCGGAGAAGTCCCCGAACGTCGAGTAGTGATCGAGTGAGCCGACCTGCGCCGCGTGGGCGGGGTGATGGTCGAAGTACCACGAGAGGAACGACGTCAGCGTGTCGGTGGTCACCCGACCGAACGTACTCGCTGGTTTTACAGTGTGGGGGTGTCTGATCAAACCACGCAGAAGCGCATCGCAGAGTTCGTGAAGGCCCACGGCAAGCCCGGCACGGCGGTCAGGGCCGTCGTCGAGCCGATCGGCCGCTCCGGCGCGCGGATCGTGCTGGTCGGTGCGGACGGTGCCATGGGCGACGTGATCGCCAAGGACGTCGAGGCCGCCACCAAGGCCGTCGACGCCGTCGACAACGTCGAGCAGGCCGAATGGGACCGCGAGACCATCGCGTCCACCAAGATCGGCCCCGCGCACCGCCGCAAGATGGCCAAGATGCAGTCGTGAAGGTCGTGCTCGCGTCCTGCGCCGCGTTGCCCGAGGGTGACGGCGACGAGGACGGGCTGGTCGAGGTGCTGCTGCGCGACGGCGTGGACGTCGTGTGGCAGCCCTGGGGCGAGGCCGTCGACGCCGACCTCGTGGTGCTGCGCACGACCTGGGACTACCCCGAGCGCCTCGACGAGTTCCTGGCGTGGTGCGAGAGCGTTCCCGCGCTGGTGAACCCGCTGCCGGTGGTCCGCTGGAACACCGACAAGTCCTATCTGGTCGAACTGGCGGCGCGGGGCGTCGCCGTCGTTCCCACCGCCGTCGTCGAGCCGGGGGAGAACCCGGACTTCCCCGGCGGTGAGTTCGTGGTGAAACCGGCGATCGGCGCGGGTTCCCGCGGTGCCGGTCGCTTCACCGACCACGCCGAGGCACGTGCGCACCTGGAGGCTCTGGGCGTTCGGGCTCTCGTGCAGCCCTACCAGTCCAGTGTGGACGCTCACGGCGAGACCGCGATGGTGTTCTTCGAGGGCGAGTACTCCCACTCGTTCCACAAAGGACCGATGCTGGCGCAGGGCCTCGCCGAGTCGGAGTCCGGGCTGTACGTCGAGGAGAAGCTGCGCGGCATCGAGCCGACGGAGCGTCAGATCGAGCTGGCCGACCAGGCGCTCGACGTCGCCGCCGAGCTGCTCTCGTTGTCGCGCAAGGACTTCCTCTACGCACGGGTCGACGTGGTCGAGGGTGAGAATGGCGAACCGCTGCTGCTGGAGCTCGAGCTCACCGAGCCGTCGCTCGGCCTCAAGCACACCAGCGAAGACGCCGCATCTCGTTTGAGTGCGGCAATCCGGCGAACCGCGTCTCGTTAAGACCACTTCCCGGAAATCGGGGCTAGCTTCGGGAAAGCGTTTTCCCAACCCCCCGAGTTCCAGGAGGAACCGTGCTGTCAGCGGCAACCGCGCTCACCGGAGTGGCCCTCGCGATGGCGGGCGCGGCGGCGCCCCCGTACGCGGGCAACCTCGGCACCACGACGTACCAGGGCTTCGCGACCTTCACCGACGACTACAAGCCCGACTTCAACGTCGTCGCGTGCCCGAAGAGCGACCACCTGCCCAAGCTCCCCAAGCAGTTCATCACCGGGCTCAACCGGCCCCAGTTCGGCAAGGGCGACAAGAGCCCGAACTGCGGCGTCACGATCGAGGTCACCGGCCCCAAGGGCAAGTTCAAGGTGCTGATCGTCGACGTCGCCGAGGGCCCGAAGTCCGGCGACCTCAACCTGGACCGCGCCGGGTTCGCCAAGATCGCCAAGATCGACGACGGCCGCGTCAAGGTGAGCTGGAAAGTCGCTGCCCCGTGAGGCTGTGACTCGTTACGGTCGGGTGCATGAGCACCGCGACCGTCAACGGAATCACCATCGGCTACGACGACGAAGGCACCGGCGACGACGTGCTCGTCCTCGTGCACGGCCACCCGTTCGACCGCTCGATGTGGCGGCCGCAGGTGGAGCACTTCAGCGCCGCCGGCTGGCGCGTGATCGCCGCCGATCTGCGCGGCTACGGCGACACCACGGTCGTTCCCGGCGTCACGCCGCTGTCGGCGTTCGCCGGGGACGTCGCGGCGCTGCTGGACCACCTCGGGATCGGGAAGGTCGTGCTCGGCGGCCTGTCGATGGGCGGGCAGATCGTGCTGGAGTTCCAGCGGTTGTTCGGCGAGCGCACCCGCGGCCTGATCCTCGCCGACACGTTCGCCCAGGCGGAGACCCCGCAGGGCCGCGTGAACCGCAACGACATGGCCGACCGGCTGCTGCGCGAGGGCATGTCCGGGTACGCCACCGAGGTGCTGTGGAAGATGGTGGCGCGGCACAACGCCGGGCCGGTCTCCGAGCACGTGTCGCGGATGATGCACAACGCCCCGGCGGAAGGTGCGGCGGCGGCGCTGCGGGGCCGCGCGGAACGGCCCGACTACACCGAGCTGCTCGGCACGATCACCGTGCCGACGCTCGTCGTGGTCGGCAGTGACGATGAATACACCCCGGTGCCGGATGCGGAGTACATGCACGAACGCGTCCCGGGTTCGACGCTGGTCGTGGTCGACGGTGCCGCCCACATGCCGAACCTGGAACGCGCCGAGGTGTTCAACAAGGCGGTCGGGGAACTGCTAGCGCAGGCCTGACCCGATGCCCGTGAGCCCGCGGACCTCCATCTCCGACTGCTTGGCGGGGTCCGCGGGTTCCTTGCTGAGGATCGTGCCCAGGAATCCGGCCAGGAACGACAGCGGGATCGACACGATTCCGGGGTTCGAGAGCGGGAAGAACGCGAAGTCGGCGTCCGGGAAGACGGACGACTTCGACCCGGAGATGGCGGGGGAGAACACGATGAGCAGCACGCAGGACGTGAGGCCGCCGTAGATGCTCCACAACGTGCCGCGCGTGTTGAACCGCTTCCAGAACATCGAGTAGAGCAACGTCGGCAGGTTCGCGGACGCGGCGAGAGCAAAAGCGAGCGCGACCAGGAAGGCGACGTTCTGACCGTTGGCCGCGATGCCGCCGACAATCGCGAGCACGCCGACGCAGACAGCGGTGAGACGGGCCACGCGGACCTCGTCGCGCGGGTCGGCCTCACCGTGCTTGATGACGTTCGCGTAAACGTCGTGCGCGAACGAGGCGGAAGCCGTGAGGGTCAGCCCGGCGACCACGGCGAGGATCGTGGCGAACGCCACCGCGCAGACGATGCCGAGCAGAACCGTGCCACCGATCTGGAACGCCAGCAGCGGCGCCGCGGAGTTCTCGCCACCGGGAGCGCCGGTGATCTTGTCGGTGCCGACCAGGGCCATCGCGCCGAAGCCGATGACCAGCGTGCACGAGTAGAAGATCGCCATCATCCAGGTGGCCCAGACGACGGACTTACGGGCTTCCTTGGCGTTGGGCACCGTGTAGAAGCGCATCAGCACGTGCGGGAGCGACGCGGTGCCGAGCACCAGGGCCAGCGCGAGCGACAGGAAGTCGACCTTCGACAGGCCGCTGGCGCCGTACTTCACGCCCGGCGCCAGCACCGCCTCGCCCAGCGGCGACTTCTGCGTCGCGCGCTCGAGCATCGAGGAGAAGTCGAAGCCGAACTTGCCGATCAGGAAGATCGTCAGCAGCGACACGGACAACAGCAGCAGGACAGCCTTGATGATCTGCACCCACGTGGTGCCCTTCATGCCGCCGACCAGCACGTACAGCACCATGACGATGCCCACGACGGCGATGATGATGGCTTGGCCGATGGAGCTGTGCACGTCCAGCAGCAGCGCCATCAGACCGCCGGCGCCCGCCATCTGCGCGATCATGTAGAACAGCGAGATGACCAGCGTCGCGTTCGCCGCGGCCGCGCGGACCGGCCGCTGGCGCATGCGGAACGCCATGACGTCGCCCATGGTGAAGCGGCCGGTGTTGCGCAGCCGCTCCGAGATGAGCATCAGGCCGATCAACCAGGCGACGACCCACCCGATCGAGTACATGAAGCCGTCGTAGCCGTTCACCGCGATCGCGCCCGAGATGCCGAGGAACGACGCCGCGGAGAGGAAGTCACCCGAGAGTGCGATGCCGTTCTGGGTGCCGGTGAAGCTGCTGCCCGCGGCGTAGTAGTCCGACGCGCTCACGTTCCGCGTCGACGCGCGGTACACGATGTAAAGCGTCAGCAGCACGAAGATGCCGAAGACGGACAGGTTGATCGCGGTGTTCGCCCCGGTCACGCGAGCTCCTCATCGGTTTCGGCGAGCGCGCGGACCTTTTCGACCTGCGGGTCGAGCCTCTTCTTGGAGTAACGGGCATAGGCCATCGTGATGATGATGGTCGTGACGAACTGGAGGAATCCCATCGTCAGCCCGACGTTCACGGTTCCGAACAGCGGCGTGCTCATGAAGTCCGCGGCGTAGGCGGAAAGCAATACGAACGTGACGTACCAAGCGAGGAACAGCAACGTCGCGGGGAGAATAAAACGCGTCACCCGCCGCTTCAGCGCGAGGAAATCCTCACTCGTTTGGATGGCACCGAAATCAGGCTCACCGTCACCATTGATAAGCAATGAGTGATCAGGGTCGTCAAAGGTCGCGAATCCGGGCTGCGCCGGGCGTGACACGGAGGGCAGCGCCTTCGTCATCAACCGCTCGCATTCGTTACGGGGAGTACCCGGTGAGCGCCTGCGCACAGACTGCGACACAGGCTGCGACCGGACCGGGGGTGGAGGGCGCAAGCGTAACCACGCGTGCCAGGGAGTCAATCCCCTGAACACGCAGGACCACCCCATGAGGTGGGCTGTCACGCGCAGTGACGAGTCGTACACGCCCCAGGTCGTTGTCGCGTCACGCTCTCTGGCCTAGTATCCGCTCACACCCGATACGACTGATCTCGATATCGAGCGGCGGGTGTCTCAAGTCGCGGGGATTCACCAGGCCAGGAGGTAGCCGATAGTGGGGCACTTCGAACGCGCCTTGGGGATCATTTCGTGAATGTCGAGTGGAGAAAGATCAGCGACTGGCGCAACTGGCGCCTGCCCGTCAAGCTCGGCGTCGTGCTGCTCGTCCCCGTGGCCGTGGCGGTCGGCGCGGGCGCGTTGCAGATCTCCGGTTACGTCGACCGGTCCAACAACTACGTGCAGATGCAGGGCCTGGTGCGGCTGCGGGCAGATCTCGCGCCATTGATCTCCAGCGTCCAGCAGGAACGCACGCTCGCCGCGCAGAGCGCGACGTCCGGGTCCGGTGTCGGCGCCTACCAGAACCAGATCAGCGCCACCGACAACGCCGCCGCGACCGTCCGCCGCCGCATCGACCGCACCCCCGGCCTGAGCGAGGTCGCGCACAACCGCTTCACCGAGCTCGGCAGTCAGCTCGAGACGTTGAAGAGCGTGCGGGAGAAGGTCACGCAGGGCGGCGACGGGGGCGACCCGTCCGGCGGCACCATCGGCTACACCACCGTCGTGAAGTCCCTGCTGGACTTCGAGCAGGCGCTCATCAGCCAGTTCGGCGACGAGGCCATCGCCGGCACCGCGACGGCACTGCACTACATGGTCATCGCGCAGGAGCAGATCTCCCAGCAGCACGCGATCGTCTTAGCCGGGATCGGCCGGGGCAAGCTGCTCGGCGCCGAGACCCGCTCGCTCGAGCAGTCCGACATCCGGTTGCAGGACCGCGTCAACGACTTCCAGGCCATCGGCACCACCGAGCAGCGCCGCAACTACGAGCAGACCGTCACCGGCGTCGCCGTCGCGAGCCGGACCGTGCTGGTCGAACGCGCGCTCACCCAGCCCGACGGCGTCCAGGTGACGACCCGTCCCGGCCAGCCGAAGCCGCCGCCGTCGTTCGGCATCGCCGTCGACGACTGGAACAAGGCGTCCGGCACCACCGCGCGGCTCATGGACCAGGTCACCCGCCAGCTGCAGGACGAGCTCGCGAGCTCGGCCGCCGCACTGCAGGACGACACGTCCAACAAGGCGGGCGCCGCCGCGGTCATCCTGCTCGCGATGCTGCTCATCGCCGGCACGCTCGGCTTCGTCATCGGCCGCTACCTGCTGCGGTCGCTGTCGGAACTGCGGCACTCCGCGCTCGACGTGGCGCACCACCACCTCCCCGAGGTCGTCGCCGCGATCCGCGCGGACCGCAAGCCGGACACCGAGATCGAACCCGTGCCCGTGCACACCACCGAGGAGTTCGGCCAGCTGGCCCGCGCGTTCGACGCCGTGCACGAGCAGGCCATCCGTTCCGCGGTCGAGCAGTCGTCGCTGCGGTCGGGCATGAAGAACATCTTCGTCAACCTGTCGCGCCGCTCGCAGGGCCTCGTCGAGCGCCAGCTCAAGCTCATGGAGGAGCTCGAGCGCCACGAGGAGAACCCCGAGCAGCTCGCCAACCTGTTCAAGCTCGACCACCTCGCGACGCGCATGCGCCGCAACAACGAGAACCTGATGGTGCTGTCCGGCACCGACGTCGCGCGCCGGTTCCACCAGCCCGTCCCGCTGGCGGACGTGCTGCGCGCCGCGGCGTCGGAGATCGAGCACTACCAGCGCGTCGTGGTGAAGTCGACGCCGTCGGTCGAGATCGTCGGCTACGCGGCCAGCGACCTCGTGCGCCTCGTCGCGGAGCTGCTGGACAACGCCACCGCGTTCTCCGCGCCCGCCACCCAGGTCGTGATCGGCTCGCGGGTCGACCAGCAGGGCGCGGTGCTCGTCGAGGTCGCCGACCAGGGCATCGGCATGGGCCCCGCGGAGCTCACCGAGGCCAACGAGCGACTTTCCTCTGGTACAGAAGATGATGTGCCGGTATCGCGCCAGATGGGCCTGTTCGTCGTCGGTCGCCTCGCGGCCCGCCACGGCGTCACCGTCCGCCTGCGCGGGGCGGGGGAGGGCCGTGAGGGCCTGCGCGCGTTCGTGCTCGTGCCGTCGGAGCTCGTCCGCTCGCAGGAACAGCCCGAGGCGGCCCCGCAACCGCGTCACGCCGCGCTGCCCCAGCCGAAGCCGGCCCTCAAGCAGCCGCACGTCGTCGTCAAGACCCCGAACCTGGCCCCGCCACCCGCGCCCGCCCCGGCGATCGAGCACCCGCGCGAGTCGGCCGAGTGGACGTCGTTCCGCGGCGCCGCGATCGAGGAGTCGCTGCCCCAGCGGCAGCCACGCCAGAACGGGTCGCCAGGTGAGACGCGACCCTCTCCAGTTGAGACGACTTCTTCCTGGTTCTCGGGAAGTGGCGCGCCGGACGAACCGGTCAACGGTGATCATTCGCCGGCAGCGTCCCCACCTGGGCCGTCACCCTCGGTAGCGGCGACCTGGTTCGGCAAGAAGCCCGGCGGTACTGTCTGGGAGCAACCAGGCGATCCCGCCACGGACGCCGGTGAGACCGATGCCGGGTTGCCGAAACGGGCGCCGCGTAAGAATCTGCTCCCCGACCTCGCGGAACGTCCCGAGAACGGTGCACGCCCCGCGGCGGGGCCGAAGCGTGATCCGGAGCGAGCACGGGGCTTTCTCGCCAGCTACCAGACGGGCATCCGCCAGATGCCGCTGGGCAGCAACGGGAATGGAAACGGCCAGGGGAACGGCCTGGGGAACGGGGAAAAGGCATGAGCACGCCTCAGTCGCGCCAGGTGGACCAGTTCGGCTGGCTCATCACGAACTTCACCGATCGCGTGCCCGGTGTCGCGCACGCGATCGTGATCTCGGTGGACGGCCTGCTGCTCACCAAGTCGACAGGTCTGCCGCCGGACCGCGCCGACCAGCTGGCCGCGATCGCCGCGGGCGTCACATCGCTGACGCTGAGCGCCTCGCGTTGTTTTGAAGGCGGCGGAGTGTTGCGCACCGTGATCGAGATGGACTACGGGATCATGCTCCTCATGTCCATTCGAGACGGGTCTTGTTTGGCGGTTCTCGCCGCCCCCGACAGCGACGTCGGCCAAGTCGCCTACGAGATGACCGTGGTCGTCGACCAGGTTGGCCAGATCCTCACCCCCGAACTGCGAGCGCAGCTGCACAGCGTGAGGTGATCCATGAGTTCGGCCGCTGACGCGCACCGGCGACGCAGGCGGGCGGAAACGCCCGCGGAGCAGACGTTCGCCGACCTGATGAACGGGTTCACCCTGGACTCGGGCCGAAGGCGATCGCGCACCACGTCCGAGGTGCCCGCGCGGGAAGCGACTCCCGTTGTACCGCAAGAAGAAGTTTCGGTCCTCGAACCTCCCGTCGCGGAGGCTCAGGACTCGTCGATCGTTCGTGCATATGCCTGGACGGGTGGGCGCACACGGTCCAACATCGACCTCGAGATCGAGACACTTGTCTCCGCCAATGATCAGAGTCGGCAGTCTGCAGGTATCTTGCAGGCTGAGCACCAACGCGTTGTCGAGTTGTGCCACTCACCGCGATCCGTCGCGGAGGTGGCCGCACTGATGCGTCTCCCGCTGGGAGTCGTGAAGGTGTTGCTCGGCGACATGGCGGAACGAGGTCTGGTGGACGTGCACCAGACCGCTTCCGCGGGCGGTGACACGCCGGACCTCGGGTTGATGGAGAGAGTGCTTAGTGGACTACGTCGGCTCTAGATTTCCCGACTTCGGGCCCCCCGGGCCGCCTGGACGGGAGCTGACTTCTGCCAAGGTCGTCGTCGCCGGTGGCTTCGGCGTCGGCAAGAGCACCTTCATCAGGTCCATCGTGGAGAACGATCTCCTCACGATGACCGCGCTCCCGCCGGAACGCGCGGGTCTGGTCACCGAGCTGGTGCGCATCCAGTTCGGCCGCGTGTGGCTCGATCCGGGCCTCGCCCTGCACCTGTTCGTGGCGCCGCAGTGGCAGGACCCGCGTGCGGGCTGGAGCGACGTGGTGCGCGGAGCGGTCGGCGCGGTGGTGCTGTTCGACGTGATGCGCCCGGCGGACTCCGTGGACGCGATGCGGTACTTCGAGGACAACCGGATCCCGTACGTGCTGGCGCTGAACAACGTGCACGCGTCTGTCCGGTCGGACGTGAAGGCGATCATCCACGGGATGGGCATCGACCCCAGGGTCCCTGTCGTGAACTGCGATCCTCGCGTGCGGCTGTCGGTGCGCGAGACGCTCATCTCGCTGGCGGAACACGCGAAGCTGGACCGGTGGCGCCGCCGTCCGGGCCCGGACGAGACGACGCCGCTTGCGCCGGTCTGCTGACCGCGCCGAACGCCGCCCAGAGCACGCCGGTCCCGGCGTACGCGATGAGTCCGAAGAGCCGGAAGCCCCCGAAGCTGTCCGACATCTCCTGAGGGATCAGCCCGACCGCCGTCGCCGCCGAGTAGGCGACGGCGAGGGCCGCGAGCACCGCTCTGGCCGGGCCGCGCAGCGGGGTCGTCACCGCCAGCACCACGCAGGCGGGCGCGAGGAAGAAGAGATCGAAGGGCGGGCCGACCGCGCCGAAGGCGGCGTTCATGGTCGCGAACAGCATCATCGTGGCGCACACGACGGCCAGGGCGACGGCTGTCGCGCGCCGTCCACCGGTGATGACTCCGCGCAGGCGCCACAGGCCCGCGCTGATGAGCACCTCGGGAACCGTGCCCATCACCAGGCCCCACCGGTGCATGTCCCAGCCGAGGATCTCGTGCTCGACGTTGTACGACGTCGGGCCGTGCGCCAGCGTGAACGGCACGAAGGTGCCGGCCGCGACGATCCCGCCCGCGACGAGGGCCACGCGGGACAACTCCATGCCCGGATGTCGCCGCGAGGCGGGCACGGGTTACCGCGCCCACCCCGCGTGCCTGCCTACCCGACGTCGAGGTAGTCGAGGTTCGGCGCGCCGTTCGCGGTCGTCGCCGTCACCCGGATCTTGTTCTCGCCCGCCTGCAACGTCACCGGGATCTGGACCGCCAGATAGGTGGTCCAGGCACCGGTCCCGGCGAACGCCAGCTCGTCACGTGCGAGCGTCCCGTTGACCGACACGTCCAGGGGCCGCGACACCGTGGTCCCGTTGGCGTAGCCGAAGGACAGCGTCGCGGCGCCACCGGCGGCGGAGTTGACCGTCCACTCGACGTACGGCCCGACGGCGTTGTCCGTGTTGACGAACCCGGTCCCGGAGAAGCCGGCGTGGTTCGACTCCACGACGCCTGCGGAGATCGTCGCGGTCTCGGCCTCGTACCGCGTCATCGACCCGCTGCGCGTCACCCGGTACAGCACCGTCCCGTGTGCCGGCACCGACGCGCTGATCGTGCCGGAGACCGTCCGCACCTGCTTCGACCACAGGTCCTTCAGCGTGTAGGAGGACCCGCCGCCGAGGCCGATCGCCGACGCCGTGGTCGAGATCGTCTGCGTCGACGTCGTCTCGTTGGACAGCGCCACCGCCCTGTCACCGTTCGCGAGCACCTTCGAGTAGACGACCTTGCCCGAAGACGACGACACCACGGTTCCCTGACGCCCCAACGAGTCCTGGTCGACCGCGATCACGTCGCGGTTCTCCAGGATCGCGAACGTGTCCTCGTTGACCTTGCGCAGGTCCGAGCCGATCAGCAGCGGCGCCGCCATGATCGCCCACAGCGAGAAGTGCGTGCGGTACTCGGTCGCGGTCATGCCGCCGTTGCCGACCTCCAGCATGTCCGGGTCGTTCCAGTGGCCCGGCCCGGCGTACTGGGCCAGCACCCGGTTCGCCTGCGCCTTGCCGATCATCGACGACCAGTTGTCGGAGATGTCACCGGTGGTGCGCCACAGGTTCCCGACCGGCTCGCCCCACGTCCACACCTTCGGATCGGTCCGGCCCCACTCGCAGATCGAGTACACGATCGGACGGCCGGTGCGCGCCAGCGCGTCCCGCATCGCCTTGTACCGCTGCTGCGCGTCGACACCCTGGTTGTTGCAGTTGTCGTACTTCAGGTAGTCGATGCCCCACGACGCGAAGAGGTTCGCGTCCTGCTGCTCGTGGTTGAGACCGCCGGGGAAGCCCGCCGTGTTGCAGGTCTTGGTGCCCGCGGAGGTGTAGATGCCGATCTTCAGGCCCTTGGAGTGGATGTAGTCCGCGACCGCCTTGATGCCGTTGGGGAAGCGCACCGGGTCGGGCACGAGGTTGCCGGACGAGTCACGCGACGTCTTGGCCCAGCAGTCGTCCAGGTTCACGTACTGGTAGCCCGCGTCCTTCAGGCCGCGCGAGACGAAGATGTCCGCGATGCCCTTCACCATGGCCTCGTTGAAGTCCGCGCGGCACCCGGTGCTGTTCCAGTTGTTGAAGCCCATCGGGGGAGTGCGCGCCAGGCCGTTCTCCAACGCCATCGCGGGCGCGGAAGGCATCAGGCCGACGACGAGGACTGCTGCTAACAACGCTCTGCGGAACATGATCAGCCAACTCCCTGCAGCTGTTCGTTCATGATCAGGAACGCGCCGAGGCCGTGGAAGTCGTTGGTGGCCCGGTCACGTGCGATGTAGTAGGCGTAGTCGCCCACGTTCGTGCCGATGGAGATGTCACGGATCTCCGTGCGGCCAGAGGAGTTCACGGACGTCTTCGCCAGCACGCCCGCGTACCCGCGAGCCGCCGCGTCCTTGAACGACGGATCGAGGTAGCCGCGCTCGACACCCTTCGAGAAGACGTAGGTGAACATCATCGAGCAGGACGTCTCGGTCCAGTTGTCGGACCGGGAACCCTTGTCCACCACCTGGAACCAGCGTCCGGACGAGTCCTGGAACGACCGCACGCCGGCCGCGTACTCACGCAGGTCGGTGATCATCCGGGCGCGTCGCGGGTGGTTCGCCGGCAGCTTCTCCAGCACGTCGATCGACGCCATGCCCCACCAGCCCATGGCGCGGCACCAGTACTCAGGCGCGAGGCCGGTCGTCTTGTCGGCCCACGGCTGCGACTTCGACTCGTCCCAGGCGTGCTTGAGAATCCCGTTGGGCTGCTGGAGATGCGACGCGTAGACGTTGATCTGCTTCGCGGCTTCCTCATTCGCGTAGGCGGAATCCCCGAACTCCTCACCGAACTCGGCGAGGAACGGGTTCAGCATGAACACCCCGTCCGCCCACAGCTGGTTGTGCCGCGACTCGGACGTCGAGTGCCAGAACCCGCCGTCGGACGTGCGCGGGTACGTGTTCAGCCGCGTGCGGATCTTGCGCGCCGCCTTCTCGTACTTCGCGGCGCCGGTCTCGCGGTGCAGGATCACCAGCAACCGCCCCGAGAGCATGCTGTCGAGGTTGTTGAAGCTCTGCGAGATGTTCCCGGACGAGTCGACGAACCTGTCCACCCACGCCCTGATGTACGCGAGGTACCGCGGATCGTGCGTGCGCTGGTACACGAGGTACTGCCCGTACAGGTAAAGCCCGGTCTGATAGCCCCAGCCGCCCAGCTGCGCGGGAGTTTTGGCGGCCATCGTCGACTCGACCACCGCCACCGACCAGTCGAACCCGCTCGATCCGACGGTCAGCGAGTCGAGGTTCGGGCCGCCGTTCGCGGTCGTGGCCGTCGCGCGCACCTTCGCCCCGCCCGCGGGCAGGGAGACGGACACCTGCTGCGTGCGCCACGTCGTCCACGCGCCGGTGCCGGGGAACGACACCGTGACCGCGGGTCCGCCGTCGACCGAGATGGCCAGCGGACGGTCCACTGAGGTGCCGTTCGCGTACCGGAAGGTCACCGGGCCGTCTGAGGTCACCGTGAACTCGACGTAGGAGCCCGCGACGTTGTCATAGTTGACAAAACCGGACCCGGTGAAGCCGGCGTGGTTCGACTCCACCACGCCGCGCGAGATCACCGCCGACTCTGCTTCGTACTGAGGTACGGCCGCCTGAGCGGTCGCCGGCGCCAAGCCCGCGACCAACACCAGGGCGACCACGGATCTGAGGATGCGCAACGCACACCAGCCCTTCACGAGGGGGCGGCGGCGCACCAAGTGTCAACTCATTGACCTCGAATGACAAGAAGGTCATTGACAAGATCGCTACGATGATTTCAGTGTTGACCGAAAGGAATCACTGGAGATGAGCGTCGGCAGGGAGACCAGGCTTTCGGCCTGGATCGAGCGGTTCGCGGCCCACTTCGCCGAGGAGGGCATTCCGCTGATCGGCGGCCGCATCCTCGGCTACCTCCTGATCTGCCAGCCGGTCGAGCGCACCGCCGCCGAGCTGTCCCAGGAGCTCGAGGCCAGCAGCGGTTCGATCAGCACGAACCTGAAGTACCTGGTCAACGTCGGCCTGGTGACCAAGCGGACCCGCCGCGGCCGCCAAGCCGCCGAGTACCGGATCAACGAGAAGGCCTGGACGGACTTCATCCAGCGCAAGCTGAACGCGATCGCGAGCGTCCAGACGTTGACCGACGACGGCATGCGGTTGCTCAGCGGCGACCCGGAACGCGCGATGCGGCTGCGGACGGTTGACCATCTTTACGGTTGGCTCTCAGAGGAACTACCCGCTTTGTGGGAGCGCAGGCCCGCGTCACCGAAGTAGCGTGGTGCCATGTGGCACCCGTATCGCGATGACATCGAGTACTACGAGGAGCGAGCCAGAGGGCTGCTCGCATCCGCGTGGGACGGCGTGCCCGGCGCGCTCGAGGTCTTCGACGACGTGCCGCTGACGGACGAGGGCGCGCACACCGTGCTCGCCCTCGCCCACGGGTGCGAGAGCTGGAAAGCCCTGCAGATGAACATCCGCAGGCCGAGACCGTTCGCTCGCGCGTACCAGGCCATCGAGATGCAGCACCCCGATGAGCTCAAGGCGATCATCACGCGCGACCCGTGGCTGGTGAAGGCCAGTGGTACCAACGGGAACGACCTGCTCGGGCTGTCCGCGGCCAAGTGCGACGAACGGCTGGTCGAGGTGCTGCTGGGCGAGGGCGCCGACATCAACCACCAGAACGTCCACGGCTGGACCGCGTTGCACCAGGCGGCGTACGCGAACCTCCCGCACCTGGCCCAACTTCTGCTCGACCGCGGCGCCCGCACCGACCTCGAGGCACGTGGCGAGGGCGGCACCCCGCTGACCGTCGCGTTGTTCTGGGGCAACAGGGAGGTCGCGGAACTGCTGGGAGTCCACCCGCCGAACCTGCGCACCGCGGCGGGGCTCGGCAACCTCGACCTGGCCACCGAACCGGAGGCCAAGCGCGGCTATTACCGGCCGCACAGCGGTTTCCCGCGCTGGTGGCCGACCGACGACCCGCAGGAAGTGCTCGACGAGGCGCTGTCGTGGGCCGCCCGCAACGACCGCGTCGAGGTGTTCGGCGACCTGCTCAAGCGCGGCGCCAGGATCGACGCGGACGTCTACCGCGGCACGGCGCTGGCGTGGGCGGCGTGGTGCGGCCTGGAGAACGCGACCAGGGCACTGCTGGACCTGGGCGCGAATCCCAACCAGCGCACGGATTTCGGCGGCCCGATGCACGGCGAGGGCGTGACGGCGCTGCACCTCGCGGCCGAGCGCGGCCACCTGGAGATCATCCGGATCCTGCTCGACGCGGGCGCGGACAGGACCATCACGGACTCGAACTACGACTCGACGCCGGCGAACTGGGCCGGGCACAACTCCCAGCGCGACGCTCAGGCCTTGCTGAGCGCCTGATCCTCGGCGGGAACGGCGACCTCGACGGTCCGCTCGCGGCTTGAGGTCCAGAGTGTCGCCGTGGCAACGACGACCGCGCCCGCGCCCAGCACGTGCAGCGACACGAGCACCTCGGGCACGCCGGTGAAGTACTGGACCATGCCCAGCGCGCCCTGGGCGACGACCACGCCGACCAGCGTCCAGTAGGCGCGGTTGCGGACGAAGAAGCCCATCGCGATCAGCATGCCCAGGAACAGGAACAGCAGGTCCGCGTGCAGTTGCGCGAGCGTCGCCACCTTGATGCCGAGACGCGGCGTCGCGGAGTCACCCGCGTGCGGGCCGGCCGCCGTGACGAACGTGCCCGCGATCAGCAGCAGGTACATCACGACCGCCATGACGACCTGAAGTCCGCGTGCTCCAACGGGAACGAGCCAGCGCGTCGGCCCGTCACCCTCGCTCAGCGAACGCAGCAGCAGCACGGCGAACCACACCAGCACCATCGAGACCATGAAGTGGACGGACACGCTCCACCACACCAGTCCGAGGCGGACCGTCGCGCCACCGATCACGGCCTGTGCGAGCACACCACCGACCTGGACGGCGGCCAGCACGATGACCCGCTTGCGGCGCGGCTTGTTCAGCCACGCGGCGATGAGGCACAGGCCGGTGATGATGCCGATGACGCCGAACAGCGTCCGGTTGCCGAACTCGACCCACTGGTGCAGGGCGGCGACGTCCGGGTGCTCGACGGGGACGATGCTGCCCTCGACGCACTCCGGCCACGTCGGGCAGCCGAGCCCTGAGCCGGTGACGCGCACGATCGACCCGGTGACCGCGATACCGCCCTGCGCGATGATGGCGGCAATCGCAAGGGCGCGTTGCAACGGAACGATGAATGCGGTCAATCGGGACACGCGAACGATGGTATGCCCGGTCAGGTCAGGCGAGTCGTCCGGGTCGCCAGTGCCCCGGCGGCAACACCCCAGGCCACGAGCACTGCGACCGGGCCCACACCCGGCGCGGTGCCGTGCACCACAGCGGTTTCCAGCGCCTCGGCCAGCGCGGCGGACGGCAGCAGGTGCACGAACCCGACCGGCACGCTCAACGCCACGCCGCCGACCATCAGCAGCACGAACCAGATGATGTTCGCGAGCGCCAGCACGATCTCCGCGCGCAGAGCCCCGCCCAGCAGCACACCCAGCGCACCGAACGTCAGCGTGCCCAGGACGATCAGCAGCACCACCCACGGCAGCCCCGCGAGTGGAAAGCGCCAGCCCAGGATCAACGCCGTGACCGCCAGCAACGCGACCTGGATCGCCGCGACGACCAGCGCCCCGCAGATCCGTCCGATGACCAGCAGCCAGCGGGGCAACGCCGACGCGGCCAGCCGCTTCAGCACGCCGTAACGCCGGTCGAACCCGAGAGCGATCGCCTGCCCGGTGAACGCCGAGGAGATGATCGCCAGCGCGAAGATCCGCGCGGTCGCCGAACCCACGCGGGGCTCGGGCATCGGGATCACCGACATCAACGACAGCGCGATCAGCAACGCCAGCGGGATGATCACCGTCAGCAGGATCTGCTCGCCGTTGCGCAACGTCAGCATCGCCTCGGTGCGGGCGTGCGCGAACAGCATCTTCGGCAGCGATCCGCGGCCGGGCGCGGGCGTGAACGTGCCGGGAGCGAAGGTGGTCACGAACGCAGCTCCCTGCCGGTCAGCTCCAGGAAAACGTCTTCGAGGCTGCGCTTGGCCACCGTCAGTTCCTCGGCCAGCACACCCTGCTGCGCGCACCACGACGTGACGGTCGACACGACCTGGGGATCGATCAGACCCTCCACGACGTACTGGCCCCGCGTCGCCTCGCGCACCTTCAGCCCCTCGGGCAGTGCGGCGGACAGCAACGACGTGTCGAGCCCCGGCCGGGCGCGGAACCGCAGCTGCTGGTCGTCCGCGCGGTTCGCGGTCAGCTCGGCGGGCGTGCCCTGCGCGACCACGCGACCCTGGTCGATGATCACGACCTGGTTGGCCAGCGCCTCGGCCTCGTCCATGAGGTGCGTCGTCAGCAGCACGGTCACGCCGTCGTCGCGAAGCGCGCCCACGAGGTCCCACACCAGATGGCGCGCCTGCGGGTCCATCCCCGCGGTCGGCTCGTCCAGGAACACCAGCTCGGGACGGCCGATCAACGCGCACGCCAGCGACAACCGCTGCTGCTGCCCGCCGGAGAGCCTCTTGTACGGGGTGCGCACGACTCCGGAGAGCCCGAGCACCTCGATCAGCCACTGCGGATCCAACGGATGGGCCGCGCACGCCGCCACGAGGTTCAGCATCTCCTCGGCACGGATGCCGGGATACCCGCCACCGCCCTGCGGCATCACGCCGATGCGCGGACGCAGAGCCTCGTCTCCCGGCACGAGGCCGAGCACGCGGACGGTGCCGTCGTCGGCCGGGCGGAAGCCCTCGCAGATCTCGACGGTCGTCGTCTTGCCCGCGCCGTTGGGCCCGAGCAGGGCGAGGACGGTGCCGGGCTGCGCGACGAGGTCGAGGCCGTCGACGGCGGTCTTCGAGCCGTACCTCTTGACCAGCCCCGAGACTTCCACCGCAGGCTGGGGATTCGGGCTCACGAACGGTCAGCCTAGGCGGTCGGGACAGTCCGCCCGAACGTGGGTCTCGCCGCCGTTTGCTGAAGGACGGCTGAAAAAGGTGGGGCTGTCCCTACCCCGGGTACTCAGGGACACCTCAGGGTTTGCTCGGGGGAGTTCCCCATTGGTTGATCAACGAGATCACAAGAGACTTTTGGCGTGCTCGAAACGGGGGCGGACAGACGGGGACTGGTGGTCGGGGGACTGGTGTTGTCACTGGTTCCGATTTTCTACCTGCATGTGGTGTCGGCAGGGCAGCTGAACCCGATCACGGACGTGATCAGCGACTACGTGTTCGTGCGCAACGGCACCGGGTGGCTGGCCGCGACCTCCCTTAGCCTCGCCGCCGTTTCGATGTTGCTCGCTGTCAACCTGCGCGGTGTAGGCAGGTCAGCGCAGTGGCTGATCGGCGTCTGGTCGGCCGGGCTGACCGTGTCGACGATCTTTCCGACCGATCCGACGGGGGCGCCGACGTCCATGTCGGGCTACATCCACCGGTACGCCGGCGCGGTCATGTTCGTGGCGCTGCCGGCCGCGGGAGTGGTCATCGCGCGCAAATTTCCGGCTCTTCTCGGTATCGCAATAACGGCCAGCGTGTCGAGTGCGGCATTTCTGGTCAGTCACGTTTCGTTCGCCGGTTTCGAGGCGCGGGGCCTGACCGAACGCGTTTTGTTCGCGGCCCTTTACGGACTTCTCTTCGCCATCGCGGCCCTACAGGTGAGGCGCACGACATGACCCTGCTCGCCATCACGCTCGCCGTGTTCGGCGCCGTGTGCTTCGCGCTCGCGGCACGCCTGCAGCACGACGCGATCGCCGAGACCGGTGCACGGGTCAGCGTCCTCAAGCAGCCGCGCTGGCTCGGCGGCCTGGCCCTGCTCGTCGCGGGTGCCGGGGTGCACGCGGCCGCGCTCGGCATGGCGCCGCTCACGGTCGTCCAGCCGGTCGGCGTGCTCGCGATCGGGATGACCGCGTTGCTGGACCGCCGTTTCCGCGAGCTGCCGGCGATCCTGATCACGACAGTGGGCGTGGGTGCGTTCGTCTTCCTCGCGACCGGCAGCGCTACCGCTACTCAGGTCGTGCCTGATGCCGAGCTCACGGCCGGGTTCGTGGTTCTCGGCGCGATCTCGGTGCCTGGGGTGGTCGCCGCACTCACGACGAACGCGCGCGTTCGTGCCGTGGCGTTCGCATCGGCCGGTGGTGTCGCTTACGGGTACGTGTCCGTGCTCATGCGCGCCGTCTCGCAGTCGGTGCAGCAAGGCGGGTTCGGGCTCTCGCACATCGCGTCCGTGCTCGGTATCGCTCTCTCGCTCGCCGTCGGCGGCTGGCTGGTCCAGCACGCCTACGCCGGCGGGCCCCCTCATCTCGCCGTCGCCTGCCTGACCGTGGTGGATCCGCTGGTCGCGGTCGGCATCGGCGCCTTCCTCCTCGGCGAAGCCGCGCACCTGTCCCCGTGGACCGGTGCCGCGCTGATCGCCTGCGCGTTCGCCGCCGCCAGCGGCGTGTTCGCCCTCGCTCGTCAACCTCGTGTCTCTACTCGATCGGAGCTTCCCGTGAACACCTCGAGCGCGCTGCGCGTCGTGATCGCCGCCGACACGTTCCCGCCGGACGTCAACGGAGCGGCGCGGTTCGCCCAGCGCCTCGCGTCGGGCCTCGCCTCCCGCGGACACGACGTCCACGTGATCGCGCCCGACTCGCCGAAGGCCACCGAGATCGACGGCGTGACGGTGCACCGGCTGCGCTCGCACCGGCTGCCGTTCTACCCGGACTTCCGCTTCTGCCTGCCGTGGCAGGCGTCGAAGGAGGCCGACGAGCTGATCAAGTCGCTCAACCCGGACGTCGTGCACGTCCAAGCACACTTCGTGGTGGGCCGGTTCGTCCTGAACTCCGCCGTCGCTCAGGGCATCCCCACGCTCGCCACGAACCACTTCATGCCGGAGAACCTGTTCAGCCACGCACACGTGCCGGCGTTCCTGCAGGGCATGGCCCGCAAGTTCGCCTACCGCGACCTGGCGCGGGTGTTCGGACGGGCCGACATGGTGACCGCGCCGACGCCGCGCGCCGTGCAGCTGTTGCACGAGAGCGGTTTCCCCGAACGCGCGGTGCCGGTGTCGTGCGGCATCGACATCGCCCGCTACCAGCGTTCCGTGACGCACAACGACCGTCCCACGGCGTTGTTCGTCGGGCGGCTGGACGAGGAGAAGCGCGTCGACGAGTTCCTGCGGGCTCTGGCTCGCGTGCCCGGCGCGTTCGGCGAGATCGTCGGTGACGGCACCTGCAAGGCCGAGTGGGAGCTGCTGGCCCGCGACCTGGAGATCACGGACCGCGTGCGGTTCCACGGCTTCGTGTCCGAGGACGAGCTGCTCGACGCGTACGCCCGCGCCGACCTGTTCGTGATGCCCGGTGTCGCCGAGCTGCAGAGCCTCGCCACGATGGAGGCGATGGCCGCGGGCAAGCCGGTGATCGCCGCCAACGCCATGGCGCTGCCGCACCTCGTGCACCACGGCCGCAACGGCTGGCTGTTCGAGCCCGGTGACGTGAACCAGCTGGCCCAGCGCCTGCACACGCTGGTCCACGACGAGCCGATGCGGGCGCGGATGGGCGCCGCCAGCAGCGAGATCATCTCGCACCACGCTCTGGCGGCGACCCTGGAGCGCTTCGAGGCCCTCTACGCGCGAGCGATGGGCCACACGGCGCCCGTCATCGCACTGGCGGCCTGAGCTTCTGCTCGATGCGTTGCGCGACAGCCAGTCCGTGCTGGGAGAGGGTGAGCTTCGAGGGGTGCTCGCCCTCTCCCCTGATGAGGAACCGGTAGAGCGAGGCGTGGCCCTCCAGCCGTTCGCGCAACATCTCCGCGATGTCGCTGCCGTCCGGGTAGATCGCCGGAATCGCCTCGCTGACGAGCAGCCTCCGGATCCTCCTGCGTTCCACTCTCGGCACGTACCAGGACGTGATCAGCAGCAGGGTCAGGCCGAACGCCAGCGCCGTGCCGATCACCGCCTGCCAGCCCCACCCTCGTGGCCCGATGACCAGCAGGACGTCGGCGATCGCGAGGTAGCCGAGGCCGTAGACCGCGGCCCAGCCCGCCGTCGCCGCGGCCGGTGGCTCGGCTCGTTCGGTGCCCCAGACGCCTTCGACCCGGCGCCAGCGTTGCAGCGACTTGCCGCCGCTGAGCGCCATGTAGGTGCCGAACACTCCACAGAGGACCGAAGTCGGGATCACCAGCCAGGACTTGGTGTGCAGCTCGAAATGCCAGATCGCCCAGACCAGCGCCATCGCCGTCAGCGCCACCGCCGCCTGCTTCCAGCGGCGCTTGATGATCTGCAACGGCCTGAAGTCGGCCAGTACCGCGAGCGGGGTGCGGATCGGTGCCGGGAGCGAGCCGAGGACCAGCAACGCCGTCACGACCAGCGCCACTCCGGCCACCGTGACCGTGCCCGTGGTGATCTGCGAGCGGTCGCCGGGGAGTCTTTCGACGGCGATGGCGGTCAACGGGATCACGGGTGAGAGCAGCACCAGGCCGTGCAGCATCGTGCCGCTTCTCAGTGCCGCGTAACCGAAAGCGGCGAGCAGGCAGGCCGCGCCGATCGCCGCGCCCGGACCCGCCGCCCACGTGGGCAGCATGCCGAACAGCGCCATCACGACGAGCGCGCCGCCGACCGCGAGGCCGAGCAGACCCAGGAACTGGGCCAGGTTTCCGCCTCTGGTCAGGCCGGTGATCGTCCAGTAGGGGAGCAGTGCCGCGCCTCTGACCGTGCGGGTGATCGGCCGGACCGCGCCGAAGCCCGCCCGTTCGGAGTCCGCGACCGTGACCGCGACGGCCGCTGCCGTGGCGGCCGTTCTGATCATCTGGTCGGACGCGGCTTCCTGCGTCAGCGGCTCGCGGCCGATTCCGGCCCGGTCGAAGGCGTTGAGCGCGGCCATGCCCATCGTGACCGTGTGCTCCTGCGGGAACTCCAGGCGCCGCAGCAGGTCCGCGTGTTCCTCCAGGAAGAGCTCACCCCGTGAGCGCTTGTCCGCGCCGTCGCCCCGGTCGGCGATGATCGCGGCCCGAAGCCTCGGCAGCTCCTCGCAGATGATTCGCCAGTGCAGGCCCCACGCGGCCAGTTCGGCGAGCTTCATCGACGACGGCGACAGCTCGTGCTCCGCCTCGTAGATGCCCTGCAGCTCCTTCTTGGCCTCCACCGCGCAGTTCGCGACCTGGATGGGCAGCTCAAGGCCGAACATGTGCTCGATGACGCTGTCGACGACCGCTTCGGCGCGCTGTTGTGGCGTGCGCTGGTCGTCGTCGGGGCGGCCGAGGAGGTCCATCCTGCGCAGGCGGCGCGGGTCGAACAGCACGCGGCAGAGCATCGTGGCGCCGTCCAGCCGGCCCCAGATCCAGTCGTTGACCCGCCAGGACCGCTTGAGGAACCCGGAGAACCTCGACAGCGACGCGCCGCCCGCCTTGTCGTCGGCCGTGATCGACTGCTGGGCGAACGCGTTGCGGGTCTGCAACGAGACCTGGACGAGCTCGACGGGCGTGTCCAGCCCGGTCGAGGAGTCGTCGGACAGGCAGGTGCCCGCGATCTCGAGCGCGAGCAGCCTGCTGAGCGACCGTTCGCCGTCGGTCAGCCCGGCCTCCTGCGCGGTGGCCCCCTGGTCGAGCAGCGCGTGCCAGCACAGGAGTCCGCCGAGCTTGAGCCGGTGTTCGTCGAGGCCGCTGACGACCTCCTGGGCCTCGCCGACGATCCGGCCGATCTCGGTGACCTGCGCCCTGACCTCGAGGCCGAGGTGCCCGTCGATCATGTTCTCGTGGTAGCTGGCCAGCCTGCCGGTCCAGTACTCCTCGCCGAGTGAGTCGGACGGCTTCCACGCGAAGAGCTCTTCCCTGAGCCTGCGCAGCTCGGCCCTGACCTGGTGGAGCTCGTGGCGGGCATTGGTGGTCTGCTCGGCCTTGTCCTCGGGGACGACCCAGACGAGGCGCTTGAGCAGGTCGAGTGCCGACGCGCCGAGGCGTTCGGCCATCGTGATGCCCCACTCCCAGCCGACGTCCTGGCGGCACACCGTGCTGGGGAGTTTCACGCCCGGCACGTACGGGAGCACCCCGTGCCGCTTCTTCCAGTCGCGCTGCGCCGACTCCGCCGCCCTGCGCGCCCGTTCGAACGACCAGTTGGCCGGGTTTCCCTTGGGCAGCGCGAACTGCTGGGCGGTGATCTGGCGCGCGGCCAGCCGGATCTCCACGTCCTCGTAGTGCCCGAAGAGCTTGTCCGCCAACGAGTAGACCTCGTCCACCACGTTCTCGTCGTTGGCGTGCAGGCGTTCCAGGAGAGCCATCCGCCCGCCCCTGGAGCTGGCCGCCCTGCGGTTGTGCTCCTCGATCTTCTCGACGTAGGTGCGGTTCGCCTGGCTGGACATGGCACTCAGGAGCCTGGCGCCGGAGCTGACCGTGGTCGGCCCCTTGTCGAGGCTGTCGGCCACCGGTTCGGAGCCCAGCGGTTCGGCGTGCGGGAAGACCAGCAGCATCACCCGCCGAACCGGCCCGTCCGCCGGCATGCGGTCGATCGCCTCGAGCGCCTCCCTGGTCGGCGTGTTGACCAGAACGCCGCCGTCCACCGCGAACCTGCTCCGGTCGCCGCCGTTGGCCCAGCTGGCCACGTCGGCCATGTCGGGACGGTCCGGCGACTGCTGGCCGCCCACCGGGATGAAGCTGGGCTCGAAGGCGAACGGGAAGCTGGCGCTGCTCCGCGCGGCCAGGGCCAGCTGCAGGACGCGCTCGTTGAGGGCGTCCGCGCTGAAGTCGTCCCGGGTCTTCTCGCTCACCCAGTTGTAGGGGTCGCGGCGGAAGCTGAAGCTGCCCTGGTGAACGGACTGGGTCAGCGGCTGGCCCAGGTCGTCGTAGGTGATGGCGGGAACGCCGCCCAGCAGCGTGGTGGTGATCCTGAGGTCGATCGGGCGGTGGTCGGGCTCGGTCGGGTCGAAGTCCGTGGTGAGCCGCGCGAGGGCTTCCTGCAGTCGTGGCAGGAAGAACTCGTCGCCCTTGAGGAGGCTGGCCGGCTCACCCCGGAACGGAGTCCTGAGGAGCTGTTCCATGCGCCCCTGCTCGGCCCAGAGATCCCGCAGCCTGCTCAGGTCCGCCTTCTTGTTGACCTGGGACAGGGCCAGTGCCGCGCCGTTGATGCCACCCGCCGAGGTTCCGGCGATGACGTCCGCTCTGGCCGTGCAGCCGACCAGGTCCAGCAGCGGCTGGTACGTCTCGTTCGGCCTGGTCAAGCGGTCCAGCTCCAGCACGACGCCGCCCATCCAGACGGCCAGGCTCACGCCGCCGTTGAGCACTACGGCGAACCGGACCTCTTCTCGCGACATGGGTTGCTGTTGCTCGGGCATGCCGCATCACCCCCTCCGGCTTCGATCTTCCCCTGCGTACTAGGTCGTCCGCCGAACGGGTGTGGTTACTGATCCGATTGGGGACCGGGGTCTGCCGGCACGCAAGCCGACCTGATTACGGCTGACCGTCGACGAGCCGCGCGTAGAAGGCGTTCCACCGATCCGCGGTGGGCCTCAACCGCTCCAGCATCTCGGCAACCGCGGGCGACACCTCCGGCACCGACTTCCGGATGTAGTTGACCAGGTGCACCGCGACCAGCTCGGCGTCATGACCACCGTGCCGGGCAACGAAGTCGCGCTCAGCGGGATCCAGCGCGAACCGGGGAGAGGTGGCCAGCCCGAAGTCCACCAGATGAACGAGAGACCCGTCGGACCGGATGTTGCCGAAATGCACGTCGAGGTGCAGCAGGTCCACAGACCGCAACGTGGCCACGATGCCGGCGAGTTGCCGCTCGACCTCGGGCAGCAGATCCGCGGTGAGCCACGAGCGCAGGGCCAGCGGGATGTGCTCGAAGAACAGGACGAGGCTGTGCGACGCGGCGGCCAGCTCGGTGAACCGGGCCCGGATCTGCGGTGATCCGCCCAGCCGGAGGGAAGCGGCGTCGACGTCCAGGAACTCGGCGGTGATCGGCGCCCGGCCCGGCAGCACGCGGAAGTGGTGCAGCTGCGGGAAACCGGGAAGTCCGGCCACGAGTTGGTTCGCCGCCAGCTCGCGCCAGGCGTTGAAGCCCGGCGAGCCGATCCCGTACTGGCACACCACCGGCAGGTCGAACAGGTTCGCGGTGGAGAACGGGTGCGCGAGCTCGCGGTCGGTCAGCGGCACCCGCTTGGCGAACACCGGAACGCCGTCGACGGACAGCAGCACCGGGCCGCCGCCCGCGCTCGGCTCGAGTGCCTTTCCCCGCGCGAGCAACGAGATGAGCGCGGCGTCGGACTGCGCAGCGAGCCAGTCCTTCACGCGGCCCTGTCCCTCACGCGGCGGAGTCGGACTTCAGGAACGGGCCCACTCGCTTGCGAGCGATCAGGACGCAGATGGCGAACGTGATCACGGCGCCGGCCACCGCCTGCGGGACCGTGTAGGCGCGCCCGTCGAACGCGGAACCGGTCGGCGGCAGGATCACGGCGATGACCGCCGACGTCACCATGGCGAAGAGGCGGAACTTGGGCCCCACGACGGCGGTGGCCAGCGGCAGGGCAGCCCACAGCACGTACCAGGGTTGCAGGACCGGGCCGAGCACCAGGATCGCGCCGAGAGCCGCGCCCAGGCCGTTCATCGCCTTGATGCGGCCCTTGAAGCTGCGCCAGAGCAGGCCGATGGTGATCACCACGGAGATGCCCTGACCGAGCACGCGGGCCAGCGCGATCATCGACTCGGTGTGGTTGCCCAGGCCCAGCAGGATTCCGGTGCCCGCGCCCAGGAAGCCCAACGCGGTCGGCGGCGACATCCACGACTTCACGGTCGACGCGACGTTCAGGGTGGAGATCCAGCCGAAGCCGAAGCCGGTGCCGAGGCAGATCGCCACCACGCCGACACCCGCGACCAGCGCCAGCACTCCGGCGACCAGCGCGAGGTGCTTGAACTGGCCGCCGAGTTTTCGGGCCACCATGACGCCCAGGAAGCCGAGTGCGGCCATGGCGGGGATCTTCACCATGGCGCCGCAGACGATGATCGCGGCGCCTCCGGTGATCCACGTCCACTTCAACGGTTCCAGGCCGCGCAACGCGACTTCCAGGCCCACCAGCATCAGACCCAGGGCGAGGCCGTCGTTGTGCACGCCGATGACGATGTGGAACAGCACCAACGGGTTCAGTGCGCCCAGCCACAGAGCGCCGACCGGGGGCACGCCGAAGCGGGCGGCCAACCGCGGCAGGGCCCACACGATCATCGCCAGGCCGCACAGCACCAGCAGCCGGTGCACGAAGACGCCGGACACCACGTGGTCGCCGGTGATCATCGCGGTGATCCGGCCGAACGCGAGGAACAGCGGGCCGTAGGGCGCCGGGGTCTCGCGCCAGATGTTCGGCACACCGCGCGTCAGGATGTGGTCGACGCCCAGCGCGTTGGCCGGGCCCAGGACGTACGGGTCGAGGCCGCGCGCGGCGATCTCGCTCTGGGCCAGGTAGGAGTAGACGTCGCGGGAGAACATCGGCACGCAGAAGACCAGCGGCACGGTCCACATCAGCAGCGTGCGGTCCATCTGGCTGCGCGAGACCAGCCGCGAACGACCGGGGCGCACGAACCGGCCCAGCGCCAGCCAGGCCGAGACGATCATGAAGATACCGGTCCAGACGACCCCCATCGCGACTGAGGGCATCCGCGAGAAAAGTCCGAGAACAGGCACGCCGTACAGCGGCGAGTAGATGGGCGCGGCGCCGCCACCGAGCGATCCGACGGTCAGAAGAAGCGCGCCGATGGTGCCCCAGCGACGGACGATGTCCAGCTGGCGACGCTCTCGACCGTTCAAGAGGTCGCTCTCCGGAGTCACGGCTCCGCCGGATGTGGGCATGGAGGCAGCGTATCCAGCCACGTTCAGCCGTGAGTCAGGTCACCCTGTGACCGCGATCTTTGCGACCTCCGGCGAAATACGCAACACTGGTGTTGTGAAAAACGCCGAGACCCACCTTGACGCCGTGCCACAGCACGACGGCAAGACTCGGCGTGCTGTCGCCAGGCTTCTGCTGGAGCAGGGCCCGGTCACCGCGGCGGCTGTCGCCGAGGAACTGGGCATCAGCCCCACGGCCGTGCGCCGTCACATCGACGCACTGCTCGCGGACGGCGAGGTACTCACGAGGGACGCACCCCGCCAGACCCAGCGCGGTCGTGGCCGTCCCGCGAAGCTCTTCCTGCTGACTGACGCCGGACGCGCCCGGTTCGGCCACGCTTACGACGACCTCGCGGTCGCCGCGATCAGGTTCCTCGCCCAGACAGGCGGAGAGGAAGCGGTCAAGGCGTTCGCGCAGAGTCGTGTCGACGCGCTCGTGGAGGGCCACCGTGCGGCGATCGTGGCGCAGGCCACACCCGCTGACCGGGCCAAGGCCCTTGCGACCGCGCTGACCAGGGAGGGCTACGCTGCGTCGGCACGTCACGTCGGCGTGGGCGAGCAGTTGTGTCAGCACCACTGCCCGGTAGCCCACGTGGCGGCTGAGTTCCCCCAGCTGTGCGAGACCGAGACGGAAGCTTTCGCGAACCTTCTCGGTTCTCACGTGCAGCGCCTCGCGACGATCGCAAGCGGCCACGCCGTCTGCACGACGCACATCCCGAACGTTCAACCCGGCTCTGCCGGAAAGCTCATCCCAGATGATGGAGGGGAGCCCGCATGACTGCCGCTGCCGAGCAGCGCACGCCCACCACGGTGCAGTCTCCGCTCACGCAGGAAGAGACCATCGCGTCTCTCGGCAACTACGAGTTCGGCTGGGCCGACTCGGACACTGCCGGCGCGAGCGCTCGCCGAGGCCTCAGCGAGGATGTCGTCCGCGACATCTCGGCGAAGAAGAGCGAGCCCGAGTGGATGCTCGAGTACCGGTTGAAGGCGCTGCGGCTCTTCGACCTCAAGCCGATGCCGAGCTGGGGCGCCGACCTCTCTGGGATCGACTTCGACTCGATCAAGTACTTCGTGCGTTCCACCGAGAAGCAGGCCACCAGCTGGGAGGACCTGCCCGAGGACATCAAGAACACCTACGACCGGCTGGGCATCCCCGAGGCTGAGAAGCAGCGCCTCGTCGCCGGTGTCGCCGCCCAGTACGAGTCCGAGGTCGTCTACCACCAGATCCGCGAGGACCTGGAGCAGCAGGGTGTCCTCTTCCTCGACACCGACACGGCTCTGAAGGAGCAGCCGGAGCTCTTCCGGGAGTACTTCGGCTCCGTCATCCCGGCCGGTGACAACAAGTTCTCGGCGCTGAACGCCGCGACGTGGTCCGGTGGCTCGTTCATCTACGTGCCGAAGGGTGTCCACGTGGACATCCCGCTGCAGGCCTACTTCCGGATCAACACCGAGAACATGGGCCAGTTCGAGCGCACGCTGATCATCGTCGACGAGGGTGCCTACGTGCACTACGTCGAGGGCTGCACCGCGCCGATCTACTCGTCCGACTCGCTGCACTCCGCGGTCGTCGAGATCATCGTGAAGAAGGGCGGCCGCTGCCGCTACACGACGATCCAGAACTGGTCGAACAACGTCTACAACCTGGTCACCAAGCGCGCCAAGGCCGAAGAGGGCGCGACCATGGAGTGGATCGACGGCAACATCGGTTCCAAGGTCACCATGAAGTACCCGGCCGTCTTCCTGATGGGCGAGCACGCCAAGGGCGAGGTCCTCTCGATCGCGTTCGCGGGCGAGGGCCAGCACCAGGACGCCGGCGCGAAGATGGTCCACCTGGCTCCGCACACCTCTTCGACGATCATCTCGAAGTCGGTGGCGCGTGGCGGTGGCCGCACGTCCTACCGCGGCCTGGTCCAGGTCAACAAGCGGGCGCACCACTCGAAGTCCACGGTGAAGTGCGACGCGCTGCTGGTCGACACCATCAGCCGCTCGGACACCTACCCGTACGTCGACGTCCGCGAGGACGACGTGCAGATGGGTCACGAGGCCACGGTCTCGAAGGTCTCCGAGGACCAGCTGTTCTACCTGATGTCGCGCGGCCTGAACGAGGACGAGGCCATGGCGATGATCGTGCGCGGGTTCGTCGAGCCCATCGCGCGCGAGCTCCCCATGGAGTACGCCCTCGAGCTCAACCGCCTGATCGAACTGCAGATGGAAGGGGCCGTCGGCTGACATGGCCGCCCTGTCTACGAAACCTCACTCCCACGGTGCTGTTGTCCCGGTGACCTCGCGCGCGGAGCACTTCACGTCCTACGACGTGAACGCGTTCGAGGTGCCGGGCGGTCGTGAGGAGATCTGGCGCTTCACGCCTCTCAAGCGTCTTGCCGGTCTGCACTCCGGCGCTGCGGCAACGGGTTCCGCTGCCGTCGAGGTGAACGCCGCCGCCGGTGTCACCGTCGAGACGGCCGGTCGTGACGACGACCGCCTCGGCAAGGCCGGTGTGCCCGGTGACCGCATCGCCGCGCAGGCGTACTCGTCCTTCGAGAACGCCACCGTCGTGACGCTGCCCGGTGACGCGAAGTCCGAGCCGACCACCGTCACGGTGACCGGCGCGGGCGCTGGAACCGTTGCCTACGGTCACCTGCAGGTCAAGGCTTCGCAGTTCGCCGAGGGCACGGTGGTCCTGGACTACCGCGGTTCCGGCGCGTACGCGGACAACGTCGAGTTCCTCGTCGCGGACGGCGCTCACCTCACGGTGATCTCCATCCAGGACTGGGCCGACGACGCCGTGCACGTCTCGCAGCACCACGTGAAGCTCGGCCGTGACGCGTCGATCAAGCACACGGTCGTGACGCTGGGCGGCGACGTCGTCCGCATCACGCCGGTCGTGCAGTACGCGGGCCGCGGCGGCGACGCGGAGCTGCAGGGGCTGTACTTCGCGGACGCGGGGCAGCACCAGGAGCACCGCCCGTTCATCGACCACGCGCAGCCCAACTGCCGCAGCAACGTCACGTACAAGGGCGCGCTGCAGGGCGAGGGCGCGCACACCGTGTGGATCGGCGACGTGCTGATCCGCGCGGCCGCCGAGGGCACCGAGACGTTCGAGCTCAACCGCAACCTGGTGCTCACCGACGGCGCGCGCGCCGACTCGGTGCCGAACCTGGAGATCGAGACCGGCGAGATCGAGGGTGCGGGCCACGCCAGCGCCACCGGCCGGTTCGACGACGAGCAGCTGTTCTACCTGCAGGCGCGCGGTATCCCGGAGGAGCAGGCACGGCGTCTCGTCGTGCGCGGCTTCTTCCAGGAGCTGATCGCGAAGATCGCCGTTCCCGAGGTGCGCGAGCGCCTCGAGGCCGCCATCGAGGCAGAGCTCGAGGCGGTCGGGGCGTGATTCGCGTGTGTGCGCTGTCCTCATTGGACGACCGCAAGCCGTTCGCCGCCAACGTCGATGATGTCGATGTCGTGTTGGTGCGCAACGGCGAGCGGGTGCACGCGCTCGCGGATCTCTGTTCGCACGCCGCGGTGTCGTTGAGCGAGGGCGACGTTTCCCGCAAGGGGATCGAGTGCTGGTTGCACGGGTCGTGCTTCGACCTGGAGACCGGCAAGCCCTCCTCGCCGCCCGCGACCGAACCGGTCGACGTCTACGCCGTCGACATCCGTGACGGCGACGTGTTCGTCGACGTCACCGTCACCACGAACTGACTTCTAGCTACACCACCAGGAGAACGGCAAGTCATGGCCACCCTTGAGATCAAGGACCTGCACGTCTCGGTCGTCAGCGAGGACGCTCCCAAGGAGATCCTCAAGGGCGTCGACCTGACGATCAAGGCCGGCGAGACCCACGCCATCATGGGCCCCAACGGCTCCGGCAAGTCCACGCTGTCGTACGCGATCGCCGGTCACCCGAAGTACACGATCACCTCGGGCACCGTCACGCTCGACGGCGAGGACGTCCTGGAGATGTCCGTCGACGAGCGCGCCCGCGCCGGCCTGTTCCTCGCGATGCAGTACCCGGTCGAGGTTCCCGGCGTCTCGATGTCGAACTTCCTCCGCACCGCCGCCACCGCCGTGCGCGGCGAGGCCCCGAAGCTCCGCAACTGGGTCAAGGAGGTCAAGGGCGCGATGGCCGACCTCGACATCGACCCGGCGTTCGCCGAGCGTTCGGTGAACGAGGGCTTCTCCGGCGGCGAGAAGAAGCGCCACGAGATCCTGCAGCTGGGCCTGCTCCAGCCGAAGGTCGCGATCCTCGACGAGACCGACTCCGGCCTGGACGTCGACGCGCTGCGCGTCGTGTCCGAGGGCGTCAACCGCTACAAGGCCTCCGGTGAGGTCGGCGTCATGCTGATCACGCACTACACCCGGATCCTCAAGTACATCGAGCCGGACTTCGTGCACGTGTTCGCCAACGGCCGCATCGTCGAGTCCGGTGGCCGCGAGCTCGCCGACCAGCTCGAGTCCGAGGGTTACGTGAAGTACACCGGAAAGACGGAAGCCGCAGCCATTTCCTAGCGTTACAGGTGTTGAGAGGAGGCGCTGTGACCACCACCGCAGCACCATTGGATGTAACCGCTCTCCGAGCGGACTTCCCCATCCTGTCTCGCACCGTTCGTGACGGGAAGCGCCTGGTCTACCTGGACTCCGGCGCCACCTCGCAACGCCCGACGCAGGTACTGGACGCGGAACGGGCGTTCCTGGAGCAGCACAACGCCGCTGTGCACCGGGGCGCTCACCAGCTCGCCGAGGAAGCCACCGACGCGTACGAGGGTGCGCGCCAGCGCATCGCGGACTTCGTCGGGGCGACGTTCGACGAGCTGGTGTTCACCAAGAACGCCACCGAGGGCTTCAACCTCGTGGCGTACGCGATGGGCAACGCCGCCACCTCGGGTCCCGAGGGCGCGCGCTTCGTCGTGGGTCCCGGCGACGAGATCGTCGTGACCGAGATGGAGCACCACGCGAACCTCGTGCCGTGGCAGCAGCTCGCTGTTCGCACCGGTGCGACGCTGAAGTGGTTCGAGCTGACCCCGGACGGTCGCCTCGACCTGTCCGATGTAGACAGTGTGATCACCCCGCGCACCAAGGTCGTCGCGTTCACGCACCAGTCGAACGTGACCGGCGTGATCAACCCGGTCGCACTGCTGGTCGAGGCCGCCCAGCGCGTCGGCGCGCTGACCGTGCTGGACGCGTGCCAGTCGGTTCCGCACGGCCCGGTCGACTTCCACGCTCTGGACGTCGACTTCGCGTCGTTCTCCGGCCACAAGATGCTCGGCCCGTCCGGCATCGGTGTCCTCTACGGACGGCGCTCGCTGCTGGAGGCGTTGCCTCCCTTCATCACCGGCGGCTCGATGATCGAGATGGTGAAGATGGAGGGCTCGACGTTCGCGCCGCCGCCGCAGCGGTTCGAGGCCGGTTCGCCGATGACGTCGCAGGCCGTGGGTCTGGGTGCCGCGGTGGACTACCTGTCCATCGTCGGCATGGAACGGATCCACGCGCACGAGCACGCGTTGACCGTTGCCGCGCTGGAAGGTCTGTCGGGCATCAAGGGTGTCCGGCTGCTCGGCCCGCAGGACGCGGTCGATCGGGGCGGCGCCGTGCCGTTCGAGATCGAGGGCGTCCACCCGCACGACGCCGGCCAGGTGCTCGACAGCCTGGGCATCGCCGTCCGCGTGGGTCACCACTGCGCGTGGCCGCTGCACCGCTGCCTGAACGCCCAGTCGTCCGTGCGCGCGTCGTTCTACCTGTACAACACGCTGGACGAGGTCGACGCGCTGGTCGACGGCGTCCGCGAGGCGCAGAAGTTCTTCGGGGTGGCCTGATGCAGCTCCAGCAGATGTACCAGGAGATCATCCTGGACCACTACAAGAACCCGCACGGCCGAGGCCTGCGCGACCCGTACGACGCAGAGTCGTTCCAGGTCAACCCGACCTGCGGCGACGAGGTGACGTTGCGCGTGCACGTCGTCGACGACGTGGTGCGGGACGTCTCGTACGACGGCCAGGGCTGCTCGATCAGCCAGGCGTCCACCTCGGTGTTGACCGACCTCGTCGTGGGTAAGCCGGTGGGTGAGGCGTTCAAGAAGATGGACGCCTTCGTCGAGCTCATGCAGGGCCGCGGCCAGATCGAGCCCGACGAGGACGTCCTTGAGGACGGCATCGCCTTCGCCGGTGTCGCGAAGTACCCGGCGCGCGTGAAGTGCGCGCTGCTGGGCTGGATGGCCTTCAAAGACGCAGTAGCACGAAGCCAGGGAGCAGCATGAGCACCGAAGAAGTAGTCCGGGGAGCCGAAGGCATGCCGGTCTTCGAGCCCAAGGCTGACGTCGCCGCACTGGACGACGTGGAAGAGGCGATGCGCGACGTCGTCGACCCGGAGCTCGGCATCAACGTCGTCGACCTGGGTCTCGTCTACGACATCCACATCGACCAGGACAACGTCGCCACCATCGACATGACGCTGACGTCGGCGGCGTGCCCACTGACCGACGTCATCGAGGACCAGACCCGCGCTGCCCTGACCGGCGGCACGGGAGGCGGCCTCGTGTCGGACTTCCGCATCAACTGGGTGTGGATGCCGCCGTGGGGCCCGGAGAAGATCACCGACGACGGCCGCGAGCAGCTGCGGGCGCTCGGCTTCACCGTCTGAGGTTCTCGTCTTGCCGAACGGCGCGCATCCATCAGGGTGCGCGCCGTTTCTGCGTGTTGCGCGCTTGACCCGGGCCGCGACAGGTCTACGTGGACATCATCGGGATGCTGTTGCTCTTCGCGTTCGTCGGGCTGTTCGGCGCCTTCTGGGTCTTCCTGCTGTCGGTGATCGTGCTGAGCATCTTCTCGTCGCACATCAGGCGAGGCGAGGTCGTGGTGACCTACCGCCTGGGCTCGAGGCGGGTCGACCGCGTCTACGACGTGCCGGGCCGGTACTGGCGACTGCCCCACGGCGACACCCGTGTGCTGAAGCTCCGCGTCGACGAACCGGTCGTCCTCACGCAGAGACCGGTCGAGGTCCGCGCCCTGGAGAACACCTCGGTCGTCGTGACCGTGCGCCTCGTCATGGAGGTCACTGACCCGGTGCGGTACGGCACCGCGCTCGTGGGCAAGGAACTGGAGGACTGGCAGGCCGAGGCGATGCCCGGCCTGATCGCCGCGGTGGTGGCGGGCTACACGTTCGCGCAGGTGCTGAACGAGCGCGGCGAGGTGACCCGGGGCATCGAAGAGGCGGTGAGGCCCGCCGTCCCGAACTTCGGGCTTGCTTTCATGCGCGCCGCGATCGTCGAGGCGAGCGGTCCGCCGTTGCCCCGCAAGTGACCGGCGTCGCAACAATCCACTATCTGGAACACAATTAAATGCGTTGCGGGTCCGAGCGGATGTCGCTTAACTTGTTCCCATCACGACCGACAGAGATCAACCGGAGGAAGACATGCTTGCCAAGGCGGAGCTTGCGGGGTGGCGAATTCTCGCCCTCGTCGCCGGCGTGCTGCTGGCGCTGGCGTGGGGCTCCACGCCATGACCTGATCCCCAGGTCATGACCTCGGAGCCGCCCACGGGAAACCTGGGCGGTTTTCTTTTTGCCCTGCCCGAGAATGCCGACGAGCTTTGGAAGCGGAACGGATTCCAAACCCGTTTCCCGAGGGTTCGACTCCTTCCGTCGGTGCGCAAAAAAGTGAATACGCGGCTGTGGTGAACTCGGCGGACACGTCGGTCTTCCAAACCGAAGCAGAGGGTTCGATGCCCTCCGGCCGCTCGCACGATGCGGATCTAGCCCAACTGGTAGAGGCACATGGTCGAGGGCCATGACAGTCGGGGTTCGACTCCCCGGATCCGCACGCCCTTGTAGCCCAACGGGAGAGGCAACGCGCTCAGAACGCGTCCAGTCCAGGTTCGAATCCTGGTGAGGGCACTCGACAACTGAATACAGAGGGGGACGCGCCGGCGCGCAGGTGATCCTTGCAAGATCGCCCTGGAGGGTTCGACACCCTCGTCTTCCACTTCGTCCCGTAGCTCAGCTGGAGAGAGCGTCCGTCTGATACGCGGTAGGTCCCAGGTTCAAGTCCTGGCGGGACGACCACCGTCCGGTAGCTCAGCGGAAGAGCATCTGTCTTACAAACAGAGGGTCCCAGGTTCGAACCCTGGTCGGACGACCAAGCACCGCCTTCGAGTGAAGGGCGTGCGCGCGGGCGAGCAGGTTCTCCGTTTGGTTCTAACGTCCGTCTACATGCGGACAGCACTTCTGACGACGATCGCCCTGATGCTCTGCGCCGTGCCCGCCCAAGCCGGGCCGGAGGTCGAGCGGTTCATCGAGTTCTCCACCCAACACCGGTGGGGCGAGCAGAACGTCACGTTCAAGGGCGCCGTCTGGCGCATGTCGGACGACACCTACAAGGTGACCGGCGACCTGCGCTCGAACTGCGGCGGGTCGCGGCTCGGCATCAAGCTCGAGTACAGCCTCATGGACGAGCCGTGGAAGTCGTCGCCGTCGCGCCACTGCGATGACACGGGTTCGTTCAGCTCGGGGGCGCTGCCCATCAGGAAGCCGCAGAACATCGAGGTACGGGTCTGCGTCACGACCACCCCGCAGGCGAACTGCGGTGGTCACAAGTACTTCGCTCCGTGGAGCTGAGCGTACAAAGGGAGCGTGGATCACTGCAGCAGAGCGATCTCCGCGGCCGGCGCCCTGTTCTTCGACGACCAGGGCCGCGTCCTGCTCGTCGAGCCCACCTACAAGCCGAACTGGGACATCCCCGGTGGCATGGTCGAACAAGGCGAGACCCGGGCGAAGCCTGCCGTC
Organism: Lentzea sp. NPDC005914; assembly: GCF_040629405.1. Taxonomy (NCBI): domain Bacteria; kingdom Bacillati; phylum Actinomycetota; class Actinomycetes; order Pseudonocardiales; family Pseudonocardiaceae; genus Lentzea; species Lentzea sp. NPDC005914. Next base: position 39,439 of record NZ_JBEXVQ010000057.1, read on the forward strand.
GCGAGGTCGAGGAAGAGCTGGGCCTGCGAAGAGAACCCGGCAGGCTCCTGGTCGTCGACTGGGCGCCGCACCGGCGTGACGATCGCATCCTGTTCGTCTTCGAAGGCGGCACGATCACCGACCCGGCCGAGATCCGCCTCCAAGCCTCAGAACTCAAGTCCTGCGAGTTCGTCACGCCGGAGGAAGCGCAGAACCGCCTGATCCCCAGGCTCGCGCGCCGCGTCCACCAAGCGCTGCAAGCCCGGGAGTCAGGCGAGACCCGCTACCTGGAACACGGCTGTCAGGCGTAGACCCGTTCCACGAACGACGCCAGCTGGTCCTCCGGCAGATGCCGGGCGAGATCGGCCTCGGACACCATCCCCACCAGCCGGTGGTTCTCGATCACCGGCAGCCGCCGGATCTGGTGCTCTCCCATCGTCTCCAGCACGTGCGACAGGGAGTCCGAGGCCTCGACCCAGTGGACGTGGCAGCCGAACTCGCCGACGCGGGTCTGCTCGAGGTCCTTGCCCGCGGCGACGGCCCTGATCACGATGTCGCGGTCGGTGATGATTCCGTGCAGCCGGTCGTCCTTGCCGCAGATCGGCAGGGATCCGACGTCGAGGTCCCGCATCATGCGAGCGGCTTCGACGAGGCTCGCGTCCTCGTCCACGCACTGCACTCCGGGGTGCATGATTTCGCGCGCTGTGGTCATGCCTCACAGCATCCGCCCGGCTAAACCACTCTGCAGGGTGGTCCTCTGAACGACCTGGACGCTTGCGGGCCCAATGGTCCAAAGTGCTACTCTCTGTGTTCCTACGGTTACGCAGTTGCTATCTCCGGGGGCCGCGATGAACCTGTTAGCGGAACTGACCGACGATCCCTGGAGCGGTGTCACACCGTCGGTGTACGAGACCGGCAGACTCGTCGCGCTGGCACCGTGGCTCGAGGGTCACGCCGCCAGGGTCCGCTACCTGGAGACGACCCAGCACCCCGACGGCACGTGGGGCGGGCCCGGTGAGTACGCGCTGGTCCCGACGCTCAGTGCCGTCGACGCTCTGCAGCACCACCCGGCGGCGCGAAGAGGGCTCGAGGCGCTGCGCAAGCTGCTGAGCCGCAAGCTGACGCTGCCTGACACCGTCGCCGTCGAGCTCATCGTGCCCGCGCTCGCCGAGAGACTCGGCCTGCGCACACCGCTCGACCCGCGTCCGCTGCACGCGCTGAGACACCGGCCGTTGCCCGAAAAGCTCTGGCACACCCTGGAGATCTTCGGTCCACGCCCCGAGGTGACCGCGGTCGACGGCATCGTCGCCGCCAGCCCCGCCGCCACCGCGGTCCAGCTGCAGGGTCCCGAAAGAAGCCAGAGCCTAGACTACCTCGAGACCGTCCAAAGAAGACACAACGGCCCTGTTCCCGCCGGCGTTCCGGTACCGCTGTTCGAACGTTCCTGGATCATCGTCGCCCTGAAGTCCGCGGGCCTCGACGTACCCGACCCGATGACCGAGCAGATCAGAGCGGCGTTCACGCACGAAGGCGCGGCAGGCGGACCAGGACTCCCCGCCGACGCCGACGACACCGCCACCGCACTCCACGCGCTCGCGTTGTGCGACAGCCCTCGCCCCACCGAGGCCCTCCAGCGCTATCGGGAAGCCCGCCACTTCGCCTGCTTCCCGAACGAGCGCACCCCCTCCACCAGCACGAACGCCCACGCGCTGCAGGCACTCGGACAGGATCGCCAACTGGAGGAGTGGCTGCGCGACATGCAGCAGCCGGAAGGTTTCTGGCGCGACAAGTGGCACGCCTCGCCCTACTACGCGACCGCGTGTGTGACGAACGCCCTGCAAGGCAACGAAAAAGCGGTCGACTGGGTACTGGCGACGCAGAGAAGCGACGGCTCGTGGGGCAGATGGGAAGGCACCTACGAGGAAACCGCTTATGCCATCAGGATTCTGTCGCACTCACTACGAGACAACACCAAGGCGATGACTCGCGGCGCGAAGTTCATGCACGACTGGGGAGACCGGTCGCACCCGCCGCTGTGGCACGACAAAGACCTTTACACCCCAACGAGAATCGTCCGGGCTGAAGGCATGGCGGCGCTCCACCTCGCGTGCGCGGTGTGCCGATGAACCGCACCGAGCTGAGGTTCGCGCTGCACCTGATCGGGTTCCTGGACTCGGTGGAGGGTTTCGAGGACGGCATGGTCAAGCTCCGCGACCGGCGCTGGCTCGTCTGGCACCCGGACGTCATGGCGGCGCTGTTCCGCCACGACCGCGACCTGCGCCACCCGCCGAGCCGCACGCTCAGCCCGTTGCTGGGCAACCGGTCCGTGCTCTGGCTCGACGGCGAGGAGCACGCGAAGTACCGCCGCACCCTCGCGCCCATGTTGCGCGGCACCAGGTATCAGGCCCTCATCGACGAGATGGTCGAACGCTCGATCGCCGAACTGCCGAGCGGGCCCGTAGGTCTCGCCGAATGGACCCGCAGGCTCACCCTGAGGATCACCGGCCGCATCCTCTTCGGCGTGGACGACGAGGAGCTGCTCGCCGCGTTCACCCGCTGGCTCGACCGCCGCCTCGGCAGCCGCGTCCGCACCCTCGCCCACCGCTACCTCACCCCGGGCACCACGAGGTTCGACCCCGAACTCGACCGGATGCTCCTGCACCGCGCCGAAACCGCCGAACCACCGGCGCTGGCGGCATTTCTGCCACCGGAAGACCTGCGCGACCAGGTCGTCTCACTCCTGTTCGCGGGCCACGAGACCACCGCGAGCGCCACCGCCTGGACGGTCTACTGGATCGACCGCACGCCAGGCCTGGCACAGGACCTGCTCGGCGACGCGGACCTGCTCGAAGCCACGATCAGGGAGTCGCTGAGGCTCTCCCCGCCGGCCACGCTCGCCGGGAACCGGATGAGCGCCGACGGCATGGTGATCACCCCGAGCATCTACCTGGCCCACCGCCGCGCCGCGACCTACGACCACCCGCACACCTTCGACCCGACCAGGAGCCCACCGCCGCCGGGCGCGTTCTTCCCGTTCGGCGGGGGAGTCCGCCACTGCCTGGGCAAGGACCTGGCTCTCACGGAGATCCGCACGATCGTCACGGCGTTGCTGCGGCACCGGCGGATCCACCTCAACACCCAGAGATCCTGCACGCCCCAGCTGCGGGGCGCCGCGATGGCGCCTCCGCCGAGCCTCGCGATGGTGGCCACTTGCCGGCGCTGACCCACCTCCACCGCCTGGAACACCCCTTCGGCGTGCACTACGCGTGCTGCGCCGCCTGGGGTGCCTGCTACGCGACGAGATTCGACCTCGCCGTGGTGATCGCGGTGCTCGCCAACTTCGTCGCGATCATCTCCGGCAACCCGCTCAACGCCTACGCCGACGTCCGCAACGACATCCACACCGCCGAGAAACGCCATCTGGCCCAGGCGGTGCAGGAGATCGGCGCGCAGAAGGTCCTCGCGCTGGCGATCTTCGAGATGATCTTCGCCGAGGCGCTGGCGATCGCCGTGTCGTGGCGGGTGGCGGTCGGCGTCGGGCTGATCCTGCTGCTGTACCTGGCGTACAACCTCGAGCCGATCAGGTTGAAACGGCGTGGATATTCGGGCCCGGTGGTACTCGCGGTCGCCGCCGGGTTGTTGCCGAGCGTGACCGCCTATGCGGCGGCCGGGGGACAGGCGGACCCGGCGGTGTGGCTCGTCTTCTCCGGTGTCGCCGCACTCGCCACCGGCCGGGCGCTGTGGTGGGCCGTGCCGGACCGCGCCGGTGACGCCCGTGTCGGGTCCAACACGCCCGCTGTCGTCTACGGCACAAGACATGCGGTCAATGCGACCACACAGCTCACGGTGGGCGGGTTGCTGCTGGTCGGCGGTGGGCTGTGGTTCCGGTTCGGGCCGATGTGGGCCGGGGTGGGCGTGGCGGCGTGCTCGGCCTTCCTGCTCGCCAGAGATCTGCCGACAGCCAGGCAGCAGCTGCGGTACGGCATGTCGATGGCGGTCGTCTCCACGATCGTGCTGGCGGCTATCCCTCTGCTCGCTTAGAACTCCTAACAGAATGATCTTGGAATACTGTTGATCAACCGCGTGTTGACCTTGGTGTGAGGAAGGGCGAGCAGCTCCCCTGGATCGTGTCCG
>NZ_JBEXVQ010000058.1:0-36280 GCF_040629405.1 Lentzea sp. NPDC005914
GTGATCCACACAGCCATCTCCCGGCTCGACCAGTGCGACAACCCAGTCTCCGCGGGCGGGCTCGTGCGGCTGGCCGCCAGAATCCGCGCCCGCACCGAACCAGGAACCTGCTCCCGCCCCGCGCCACGCGGCCGGTCCAGCAACCCACCCAGACCGTCGGCCACGTAACGCGACAACCACAGATCCACCGTCGGCCGCGACACCCCCGCCAACTCCGCGATCTCCTTCTTCGGCCGGTTCCCCGCCCGCCACAACACGATCCGCGCCCGCGTCGCGACCGTCGCCGCGACATCCGGGCTGTTCACCAGCGCCCGCAGCTCAGCCTGTTCATCGGCAGTCAGCTCCACCCCGACAGCCAACACCATCACCAGTCACACGCATGTAAAGCAAACAGAATCACAGAACACTAGTCGATCAGGTAGCGTGATCACACCTCATCGACCCTGTCCGTCAAAACGGGGCAACTCCAGGCCCACTTCTTGGCGACCAGGCGCCGATGCCACCGCAGCACGGTGCCCGGAGACACCAACCGGTGCTCTCGCAACCACGCAGGTAACCGCCGCGTCAACACGGCCAGCACCGCGCGATCAGCCCAATCCAACCTCGGACGCCGATTTCCACGACGCAACACCGCGACCGCATGCCGCAACACCAGCAACTCGACGTCCTTGGCCGCCGAGGACCGGCCGAGCAGGACCAGCCAGCTGGACAAAGACGAGGTACAGCAGTCGCAGCGCCACGCCCACGATCATGCCGCCCGAACGACAGTGCCCGACCACCGCAGCCCAGCGCATGTGTGCGGAGTTCTGGCACCCACAGGCCTGGACGAGCCGATCCGAACCCCGGCGCACCCTTGCCGCTGAGTTGCCGCAAACCACCGATTTCGCCAGGTCACGTGCTGACGAGTGTGGTCAGGGACCGGCAAGGCGGCGTGGGTAGCGTCCTCCGGTGGTTCGCAGTGCTCGAAAGCCGGAGGAATCAGTGACAGCTTCCGACCAACTCTCGGACGCCCCGCAGCAGCCCCGCCGCTTCACCGGGACCGTTCTGGCGCACGTGCGAACGTGCCGGCTCGACACGGCCTGCTACTTCGGCATGGTGGGACTGTCGGGTGCGTTGCTCGCGTCCGACGATCGGGTCGTCTGGCGACTCGCGCTCGCGTGGTTTGTCCCAGCGCTCGCGTCCATCGCGGCCCACCGGGCCGATGCGCTCGTCAACGGAGGCAAGGCGTGGTGGGCCCTGACAGTGCTCGCCCGCGGGGTGGCGACCATCGCCGCGTTCTGCGCGGGAACGTTGATCACGGCCGGGGTTCCGTTGTGGGACCTGATGATCCTGAGCCTGCTCTTCTGGCAGCAGGACGGCATGGCGCACCTCGTCGGCGCGGTCCGCGACGTCGATCGTGACCGGCGGCTGGGACACCTGACGTTTCCGGTGCGCTTCGGCGACACCGCGGCGCGGTGGCTGATGGTCGTCATGCTCGTGTGCTGGTTCGCGTCCGCGGCCTTCCAGCCCGCATCAATCCTGAGCAGGCCGTTCGCGTTGCCGGGATACCTCTTCTTCCTCGTCGTCGCGGGCGTTCTCGCCACCGTGGCGACGGTGATGCTGTTCCAGCAGCGGACGCGGGTCTACGACGTGCTGATGTTCGAACGTCCCGTGCTCGCGACGGCTGCCTTCGCGGCGTCGGGGCACACTGCACTCGGCCTGGTCCTGCTCGCCGTCACCGCAGCGGCCGTGGTGATCACCCGCGAGTAGGGGGCGATCACCCGCAAGTGGGGCCTCTGCCGCGGCAGAGGCCCCTCACTCACGCCGCGGTGAAGACCGGCAGGAAGTCCCGCAGACAGACGAACAAGCCCTGGCAGTACAGCGCGTTGTGCGCGACGCCGAGCTCGTCCATGTACGGGATCTTGCGGTCGTTCTTGTTCTCCAGCGACACGTGGACGGGAGCCGGGCCGTCGTGGCCGGTGAGGTCGAGGTCCGCGAGCAGTTCCGCGATGGCGGGTGGCAGGGTCATCGTGAACCGGTTGTCGTCGACGCGTTCGTACCGGACGTGTTCGAAGGTGTAGTCGGGGAACACGATCGGCTCCGCGTAGATGTGCGGCCGGGCCAACAAGTCCAGCTCGAACGCGGCCTGGGCGCCCTCGTCGGACCACCACGGCTGGGTCCGCACAAACGTGGCGAGCAGCTCGTCGAACTCCGCGCGGTGGGCACGCAGGACCATGTGCGCGACCATGCCGCTGTCGCGGAAGTCGTAGTTGCCGAGGGTCTTCACCGAGTCGGCGAAGTACTGGGTGACCGCCGAGTCGGGCCGGTTCTTGAAGTAGGTCACCGCGTTCGCGAACACCTCGCCGAACGACGCGAGGCCGGTGCGGTCCAGGTAGTTCAGCAGGTAGTACAGGCACCGCACGTTGTACAGCGAGTGCATGGCGTAGGCGAACCAGACGCCTTCCTCGTACTCCGGCACGCTCACCCAGTTCGTCGACGTCACGACGTCGGCTTCCGCGATCTCGCTCGGCACGCGGGCCGTCTGCACGCCGAAGACCTCGCGCTGCTTGTAGATCGGCGTGTTGTAGAGCAGCAGCTGTGGGTAGACGATGATCACGTCGGCGCGCAGCCGGCAGAGCTCGGTGATGCCCTGGCGGTAGGTGTCGAGGGTCTCGCCGGGCAACGGCCAGATCAGCTCGATGTTCGAGTTGATGTCCTTCTCCCGCAACGTGGTCTGCAGCGTGGTGTACGCCGAGAGCCTGATGTTGCTGCGCTGCACCATGTCCAGCGTGTGCGAGTCCATCGTCTGCAGCGAGATCGTCTGGCTCGTCACGAGGCCGCCCTTGACCAGGGTCTCGGTGATCTGCGCCATCCGGTCGGGCCGGTTCTTGGCCGCCGCCATGTCCACCCGGAACGGGTAGCCGTACTTCTCCTTGCACGCCACGATGAACTCGGTGAGCTCGACGTCGCGCGGGCTGATGCCCCAGTTCGCGTCCGCGATGAACAGCGCCTGGTACTGGTTCTGGCAGATCCACTCGATGTCCCGCCGGACGCGGTCCTCCTCGAACTTGTAGACCTTGTCGTTGGTGGCCGCTCCCCACGCGCAGAAGCCGCAGTTGTAGGGACATCCGCGGTTGGTCTCGAGGATCGCCGACACGTACTTGCCCGGCTCGAACACGCCGGTGGTGAACGGCGACGGCACCTCGTCGAGCGACTTGATCCGCTCGCTGCGCGGGGTGGTCACCAGGGTGCCGTCCCGCCAGAAGCTCACGCCGGGCACCTCGGTCATGTCGGGTTCACCGCCGACGACCTGCTGGAGATACGCCAGGAAGCTGCGCTCCCCCTCGCCGTTGCACACGACCACGTTCTCGCGGTGCGGTGCGACGTAGTCCTGCATGTGGTTCATCACTTGCGGGCCGCCCAGGATGAACTGGGCGTCCGGGAACCGCTCGTACAACCTCTCGAGCACCCAGCGCGTGATGCCCATGTTCCACAGGTAGCAGCTCACCGCGTAGACGTCGCTGGCCCGTTCGATCAGCTCCTCGGCGACCTCCGCGCGGTCGCTGGTCGCCTGCCGCGAGTAGATCTCGAACGTGCACCCGGCCGCGACGGCCGGATCCTGGGAGGCGTAGGCCTGCAGGTAACCGGTGGCGAGCGGCAGCACGCCCTCGTAGGCGGTCAGTTCGACGAACGTGACTGAAGTGGTCATGGTTTCCCTCACCAGGTCACGGGCAGCGCTTCGACGCTGTAGACGCTGCCCGTCGGGCGGAAGCGGATCTCCTCGAACGGCACGGCGAGCCGCAGTGACGGGAACCTCCGCAGCAACGCCGGGAAGCCGGCCCTCAGCTCCAGCCGCACCAGCGGCGCGCCGACGCAGTGGTGAACGCCGTGGCCGAACGCCACGTGCTGGTCGGCGTCACGGGTGATGTCGAACGTGTCGGCGTCGGGGTAGCGCTCGGGGTCGCGGTTGGCCGACGGCAGCGACACCAGCACGTAGTCGCCCGCACCGATGAGCGTGCCGCCGACGAGCACGTCCTCGGTCGCGGTGCGGATCAGTCCGCTGGGGACGATCGCCAGATAGCGCAGCATCTCCTCGACGGCCCGGTCGACGGCCTCCGGGTTGTCGCGGATCACGGCCGCCTGCTCGGGGTGCTGGATGAGCAGCAGCGCGCCTATGGCGAACATGTTCGCGGTGGTCTCGTGCCCCGCCGTCAGCAGCATGTTGCCGATCCCGACGAGCTCGTCGTCGGTCAGGTCGTCGCCGTGCTCGCGCACCAGCATGCCCAGCAGGTCGTCGCCGGGTTCGGCCCGCTGCCGCGCGACCAGTCCGGCCATGTACTCCTGCATCTCCAGGAACATGAGCATGCCCTGTTCGGGGTCCACGGCCATGTCGACCGCCGCCCGGCTGCGGCGCTGGAAGTCGGCGCGGTCGGTGTAGGGCACACCTAGCAGCTCGCACATCACCAGCGATGGCACGGGCACAGCGAACGCCTGCACCAGGTCGACCGGGCGTTCACCGGACTCCATCGCGTCGAGGTGGTCGGCGATGATCTGCTCGATCCGCGGCCGCAACCGATTCATCCGCTTCACCGTGAACTCGCCGGTCACCATGCGCCGCAACCGGGTGTGCTCCGGCGGGTCCATGCCGATGAACATCCCCGGCGGCATCGGCGGCTCCTCCACCTGCCCGCTCGGGTCCGGCGGCCGCAGCAGCGTGCCGGGTGCCAGCGCGTTGCTGAACCGCGGGTCGCTGAGCACGGCCCGGACGTCGCCGTGCCGGGTGACGAGCCACGCCTGGTCGCCGCTCGGCAGCGTGAACCGGCCGACCGGCTCCTCCACCCTGCGTCGCACGACCTCCGGCGAAGGGTCGAACGGACAGGACTCGGCGCGCTGGAAGGACAGCGGCACGGGCGGTGCCTCCGGCAACGCGTTGTCGGTCTGCGACATTCAGATGTCCTCTCCGGACTCTCGGTCCTTGACGACGTGCAGGATGCTCGCGCCGGTCTGGGCCTGGTTCCCGCTGATCCCGGTCAGTTTCAGTCCCGCGGCGGCGAAGAGGCCGGCGAACTCCGCCTCGGTCCGGATGGCGCCACCGCACGCGAGCGTGCAGAGGTCGCTCATCAGCGCGAGCGGGTCGGACGCCGTGTCCACGGGCATGACGAGGTCGACCACGAGAAGCCGGCTGTCGTCGCGCATGGCGGTGCGGCAGTTGCGCAGGATCTCGACGGAGTGCTCGTCCACCCAGTCGCTGAGCACGCCCTTGAGCACGTACACGTCACGCCCCGCTGGCAGCGGGTCGGCCAGGAAGTCCCCGGTCACCAGCGCGCAGCGGTCGGCCACACCGGCGTCGGCGAGCATGGCGGCCGTGTGCTCCAGTCCGGCCGCGCGGTCGAAGACCGTGCTGGTCAGACCGGGGTTCGCGGTGAGCAGCCCAGCGGTCAGGATGCCGTTGCCACCGCCGACGTCCACCACGTCGCGAACGCCGGCGAGGTCGAGCGCCGCGACGACTGCGGGCGCGTCCCGGCGCGCGGTCTCGATCACCCAGTGGTAGAGCGAGGCCTCGGCGTCGGGGTTCTCGGTCATCCACGCGTAGCTGGACGTGCCGAACACGTGCTCCACTGCGGGCTGACCGGTGCGGATCGTGTGGCCGAGACTGCCGCACGCGCTCCACGTCGGCTCGCTGCCCATCTCCCTGGCCAGGTGCTTCACCGAGTAGGGCACGTCCGCGCGCAGCAGCTCACCCGACGAGGTCAGCGCGTACCGATCTTCGTCGTCCACGTGCACGAGTCCGAAGTGGACGGCTCCGCGCAGCAGCCGGCGCAACGACGGTTCATGGCAGTCGAGGATCTTGGCCAGCTCGGGCGGTGTCGCGGGCGCCTCGGCCAGGCGGTCGGCGACGTCGAGCACCGCCATCGTGTGCACCACCTGAGCCGGGATGAACCCGAAGACCAGGTCCATCAACCGGGCGGCTTGCTCGCGAACGGTCATTCACTTCCTCCGAAATCCGTGCTCACCAGGTGACCGGCAGCGCGGTCAGGCCGCCGACCACCGGGTTGGGGTGCAACCGCAGCTGCTCCGGCGCGATGGCCAGGCGCAGCGCGGGAAACCTCTGGAACAGCCGGCCGAACACCGCACGCAGCTCGACGCGGGCCAGGCTGCGACCGACGCACACGTGCCTGCCGTGCCCGAACGCCAGGTGGGGGTTGGGGTGACGGGTGATGTCGAACCGGTCCGGCCCGTCGAACGCACGCGGGTCCTGGTTGGCGGCGATCACGTTGATCACCACGGCTTCGCCCGCGCGGATGGTCACGCCGCCGATCTCGATGTCCGCGCCCGCGTAGTGGGCGAGCGCCTCGCCGCCGGAGAGCCTGCGGCGCAGCACCTCCTCGACCGCGGAGGTCACCAGCGACTCGTCGCGCCGCAGCGCGTCGGCCTGGCCGGGGTGGAGCAGCAGCTGAAGCGCGCCCCACTCGATGACGACCACGGTCGTGGCGTGCCCGGCGAAGAGAACACCCGCGGCCATCGCCATCGCCTCGAACGACTTCAGCTCGCCGGACGCGCACGCCGTGGCCAGGTCGGACAGCACGTCGTCGGCGGGCTCGCTCGCTTTGCGGTCCAACAGCTCACCCATGTAGCCGTAGAGACTTTCCAGCGCGGCGCGGGAAGCCCGCCCGTCGACCGGGTCGGCGACCTGCTCCGACCAGCTCGTGAACCGCTCGCGGTCGGCGTACGGCACACCGAGCAGCTCGCAGATCACCAGCAGTGGCAACGGCCGCGCCAGGCGTTCGACGAGGTCGGCCGGCGGTCCCTGCTCGTCCATCACGTCGAGCAGATCGTCGACGAGCCCCTCGATGCGCGGCGCGAGTGCCGTCATCCGCTTGGCGGAGAAGGACTTCGACAGCAATGCCCGCATGGCGGCCTCGGCCTCGCGCTCCGCCTCGTAGTCCTCGTAGCCCCAGTCGCTGCCGTCGAGCAGTGCGGCGTTGGTGACCTTGGGCGCGTTCTTCGGGTCGGGGTGCGAGCGGGTCAGCCTCGGGTCGGCGAAGAGCTGTCGCGCCTCGGCGAACCGGGTGACCATCCACGCCTCGTCACCCGCCATCGTGCGGAACCGCGACACGGGACACTCGTCCTGCATCTTCCGCACCACGGGCGGGAGGTCGAGCACATCCGGCCGTTCGAAGGGACTTCTCGGCAGGCTCTCGGAGTTCATCGGATCGCTCCACTGGTCTCGGCATCGGTGAGCCACGGTGCCGGGGCGAGCAGCCGTGCGGCGACGTCCGCGGCGACGTCCTCCGGCGTGAGGCGGCAGTCGGCGAGCACCTGGGCGCGGGTGCCGTGGTCGAGGAAGCGCTGCGGGATGCCGAAGGTCAGCACCGGCGTGGTCACCCCGGCATCTCGCAGCTCCTGCGCCACGGCCGCGCCGAACCCACCGGTCCGCAGGCCGTCCTCCACGGTCGCGACGAGCCGGAACCGTTGCGACATGGTGACGAGCGCGGGGTTCACCGGCTTGAGCCAGCGCGGATCCACCACCGTGACACCGATCCCCCGCCGGTCGAGCAGCGCGGCGGCCGCCAGGCTCCTTTCGGCCATCGCACCCGCGGACAGCAGCAGGACGTCGTCGGCGGGATCCGGCCGCAGCACGTCCATCCCGGCGTAGCGGAACGCCGCGGGCACCTCGCGGACGACCTCGCCCTTCGGGAAGCGGACTGCGCTCGGACCGTCCACACGGGACACCGCGGTGCGCAGCGCGGCCCGCAACGTCACGGCGTCGCGGGGTGCCGCGATCGCCAGGCCTGGCACGAGGTGCAGCAGGGACAGGTCCCACATGCCGTTGTGCGACGGGCCGTCGTCGCCGGTCACGCCCGCGCGGTCGAGGACGAACACCACCGGGTGCCCGTGCAGCGCCACGTCCATCAGCGCCTGGTCGAGCGCGCGCGTGAAGAACGTCGAGTAGAGGGCCACCACGGGCCGCAGTCCCGCCGCGGCCAGGCCCGCCGCCGACGTCACCGCGTGCTGCTCGGCGATACCCGCGTCGACCAGCCGGCCAGGGAACCGCCCGGCGAACGCCGAGAGACCGGTCGGGCCGCACATCGCCGCGGTGATCGCCACGACGTCCGTGCGCTCGAGCCCCAGCCGGACCATCTCGTCGCTGAAGACCGACGTCCACGACGTGCCGTTGCGCGCGAGGGGAAGCCCGGTCGCGGGGTCCATCGGCCGGACCGCGTGGAACCGGTCGGCCTCGTCGTTCTCGGCGTGGTGGTAGCCGTGTCCCTTCCGGGTCACGCAGTGCACGACCGTCGGCCTCGAAAGCACCGCAGCGGTGCGCAGCGCCTCCTCGACTGCCTCGACGTCGTGCCCATCGATCGGACCGGTGTACCGCAGTCCGAGGGACTCGAACACCGTTCCCGCGTCGCGGTCGCGCAGGTGCCCGGCCAGTCCGCCGACCGTCGGCGAGTAGGCGCGCCCGTTGTCGTTCAGCACCACGACGAGACCGGGCGGCTGCTCCCCCGCGATCGCGTTGAGCGCCTCCCAGGCCATGCCGCCGCCCAGCGCGCCGTCGCCGATCACCGCCACCACCCGGCGACCGGTGACACCGGCCAGCGCGAAGCCCTTGGCGATGCCGTACGCGTGAGAGAGCGCGGTGGAGGCGTGCGAGTTCTCGACGACGTCGTGCGGTGACTCCGCGCGCGACGGGTATCCCGAGAGTCCGCCGCGCTGCCGCAGGCCGCCGAAGTCGCGCCAGCGCCCGGTCAGTGCTTTGTGGACATACGCCTGGTGCCCGGTGTCCCACACGATCTTGTCGTGCGGCGAGTCGAACACGCGGTGCAGCGCGATCGTCAGCTCGACCACGCCGAGGCTCGGCCCGAGGTGGCCGCCGGTCCGCGAGACCTGCTCGACCAGGAGGTCGCGGATCTCCGCCGCCAGGTCGCCCAGCTCGGCGCGGGTGAGCCCGCGCAAGTCCGCCGGCCGCGCCACGCGGCGCAGCAGTCGCCTCTCAGCGGTCACGGTCGATCGCCGCCTCCGCGAAGCCGCGCAGCCGCTCCCGGCTGATGGTGGGCGGCAGGGCGTCCAGCGCACCGAGCGCGCTCCTGACGTACCGCTGCGCGACCTTCGCCGCGGCGGTGACCGCGCCAGTCCGGTCCAGGATGGCGGCGAGGATCTCGCGGCGCGGTTCCGGATCGCCCTCCCCCACCAGCACCTCCTTGATGGCCAGGCGATCGCTCTCGTCCGCCGCCGCATGCGCCAGCAGCACGGGCAGCGTGAGACGGCCGTTGCGGATGTCGCTGGTTCCCGGCTTGCCGGTGGTCTCCGAGGTCCAGGTGTAGGCCAGCAGGTCGTCGTGGATCTGGAAGGCGACGCCCAGGTTCTCCGCGTACATCCCCAGCGCACCGACCATCTCCTCGGCACCGCCCGCGAGCAGGGCGCCGCACTCGCAGGCGGCCCTGAAGAACGCCGCGGTCTTCAGCCGCACCATCGTGAGGTAGGCGTCGACGTCGAAGTCCATGTGCCTGCACAGCTCGGCTTCCAGGCTCTGGCCGCGGCACAGGTCGATGCCGCACCGCGAGACGACCTCGAGCGCCAGGACGATCCGCTCGGGCGACGCCCCGGTGAGGCGGCACTCGGCGAGCGCGGCGAACAGGTCGAAGATCAACGCATCGCCCGCGACGATCGCGTTGTCCACGCCGTACTGGTGCTGTACCGAGGGACGGCCGCGCCGCAGGTCGTCGCCGTCGATGATGTCGTCGTGCACCAGGCTCGCGACGTGGCCGCACTCGGCGCCGAGCGCGGCGGGGAGCACGACCTCGACGTCGCCGCCGACGGCCCGTGCGGACTCGAGAAGCAGGATCGGGCGGAACAGCTTGCCCGCCGGCACGAGCGCGTGGGCGCACATGGCGTCGAGCAGGCTTCCGCCCGATCCCCAGCGCTCACCGAGCCGCACCGCGACCTCGCCGACGAGCGCGGCGAGCTCATCCGCGTGCACTTGACCGCGCATCGCATTCCTCCTGGGTGGCAAGGACAGTTCGGTGCGGCTCGGTGTCACTCACCGAGCGCTGGGCGTGAAGGAGATCGGCGCCGGGCCCGCGAACACCTCGGGCGTGGCGAGACTGCCCGCGAGAACGCCGCACCCCGGCGCCACCGTGCAGTCGACGTGGCCGGCGGGCGCGCCGGTGATCGGGTTCACGCCGTCGAACTGGGCGCGAACCGTGAGAGCCGCGGAGAAACCGCCGTCGGAGTCGGTCGTCGTCTGGGCGTTGTCCGGGAAGTTGCAGCTGATCTTGGCCGGGTCCTCGGGCACGTTGCACTGCACCGCGGCGACCGCGTCACCCGCTGGGAAACCGCTGCCCGTCACGGTCACGGACTGACCGTCGCTCAAGCCGGTCGACGGTGTGACGGAGAGGGCGGGCGCCGCGGCGAATGCCGGTGTGCTCCCCACCAGTGCCCCGCTCATGATCAGCACCGCCGCCACGCGCGCGATTCCCTGCCTGCCGAACATCATCAAACTTCTTTCCCTCCGCTCGAAAGAACGAACTCACACAACGGTTTCGGCGTTGTCGCCGAGCAGCTGCCGCTCGAGGCGGCCCATGTAGTAGACGATCTCCTCGTGGTTGGTGGACGGCAGGAAGTGGTTCGCGCCGACCTTGTAGTAGAGGGAGCGGACCACCTCCCGGACGGCGTGGTCGAACGGTTCGCCGCGGCGCAGGGCGAGCACCAGCGCGGGGACGTCGCAGCCGAGCCGGACGTCGTGCCACACGTAGAAGTTCTCGCCGTTGACCTCGACCTGCGGGAGCCGTTCGCTCGCGTATTCGGCCGACATCGGCCGTCCCGGCGTCGTGTAGGCGGGGAGCGTCAGCAGGTCGTAGTCGAACACCGCGTCCAGCAGGGCGCGGTGCTCCCGCGGCATCGCGGGGGAGATCACCTCGCGCCACCACCGGCGCAGCACGTCCTTGCCCTCGTCGGTGCCGTAGACGTGCGCCAGCACGGGCGCGAGCACGTCCGAGTCGGTGAACGAGTTGATCATGCCGGTGCGGAACGGCTCGACGCCGGGGTCCTGGTCGTTCTCGAACCACTCCATCAACGAGCGGATGAGCTCGGACTGGGTCATCCCGCCCAGCTCGCGGACCGGTCCCCACATGTGCCGGAAGACCGGGTTCTCGGCGACGAGGCGGGACACGAAGATGAACCGGTGCATGTACTGGTTGTCGCGCGGTGACATCGTGTCGTGCGACAGCAGGTACTCGAAGTCGTCCGTGTTGCCCCGGACGGTGACCAGTCCGAACTTCTCCTTCTCCTGGTGGTACGTGGTGTTCGGCAGGATCAGCATCGGGTAGACCGCGACCCTGGACACGTGGTTGGCGAGGCGGTCGTAGCCCTTCATGAACGACTCGACGGTCTCGCCCGGCGCACCCCAGATCAGCTCGGCGTAGCAGTCGAGGCCCTCCTTGCCGAGCCACTCGGCGAGGCTCTCCCACTCGTTGACCTTCATGTTGCGCCGGTTCATGAGGTCGAGCGTGTTCTCGTCGAGCGTCTGCAGCGCCAGGGTGAACGAGCTGTGCAGGCCGGCTTCCTTCATGGACCGCACGATCTGGTAGAAGACCTTGGACTTGTTCTTCGCCCACGAAGTCTCGATGCTGCGCGGGAAACCGTACGTCTCCCGCATCTCGATGACGTCCTCGACGAACTCCAGGTCGATCGGCATCATCCCGAAGTTCGCGTCGCACAGGACGAGCGTGTGCACCTTGTGCCGCGCGAAGATCTCGATCTCGTTGCGCAACCGTTCCCGCGAGAACGCGCGGACCCGCTGCCCGACAGCGCCGCCCCAGTAGCAGAACGAGCACTTGTACGGGCAGCCGCGGTTGGTCTCCAGCAGTGCGACGTCGTAGGGGAACTCGCCGCGTTCGTTCGTCATCGGGATGGCACCGGTGAGGAACGGCGACGCGATCAGGTCGAGGTCCTCGATCCGGGCGCGATCGTCCGTGGTCACCACCTCGCCCGCCGCGTCCCGGAACGAGATCCCGTCGATGGCGTGCAGCGTGCGCGCCGTCTCCCCGTTCAGCCGGGCGAGCAGCAGGTCGCTGAACGTGAACTCGCCCTCGCCGTTGACGATCACGTCGACGAACGGGTGCATCCCGAAGACCCGCTCCGCCTGGTGCGAGACGTGGTTGCCGCCGAAGATCACCCAGCCGTCGGGGTTGAGCTGCTTGAAGGTCTCGGCGAGCGCGGCGAACTCCCGGTAGTTCCAGCCGAGCACGGAGAACGCGAGCACGTCCGGCGCACCGTCGTGGAACAGGTCGTTGGCCATGCCGAAGAGCGTCGCTCCGCCGTCGAAGTTGCGAATCTGGATGTCGGCCTCGGCCGCGATCCGCTCGTCCTGCAACGCGGTCGCCATCAGGTAGCCGGAAGCCAGTGGCATCGACTCGAGATGCATGGCCCAGACTCCCTGCTGTACCAGCCGAACCCGCAGTGGTCGGTGCGCCATCGAGAGTTCCCCTCAGTGCTGGTCGTCGATCAAGGCCGACGCTACGGCCGGTTCATGCAGCCGCACTCGCAATCGGGCTGCAGCGTGTGTCCTTTGTGGTCATTGCTGTGATCTGCTGTTATGGCGCGAATCGAGGCCGCATGGCGGCAACTTCGCGGCAGAACCGTTGTGCCGTCACCACGTCACGTGCAGCGTCGCCGGTCCGCTGTCGAGCGGATGATCGGTCCACGGCACTTCGTCCGGTGCGCACGTCATGGCGAGACCGGGCAGCTGGTTGCGCAGCGCGGTGATCGCCGCCACTAGCTCCATGCGGGCCACGGCCGCGCCGATGCAGCGGTGCGGCCCGTACCCGAACCTCAGGTGCGGGCTCGGTGTGCTGCCAGGACCGAACCGGCGAGGATCGAACCGGTCCGGGTCGGTGAACCGCGCGGGATCGCGGTTCGCGGCCTCGAGCCGCACGATCACCATGTCACCTGCCGCGATCTGATGGCCGGCGAGGTCGACGTCGGCCAGCGCCCAGCGCGGGAACGCCTCGCCGCTGATGCCCGCCTGGTGGCGCAGGATCTCCTCCACCGCCCGCGGCACGTCCAGATCCGCGTCGATGCCACCGGCCTGAGTCAGCTTGATCACGCCGATGGACAGCGAGTTGGCGGTCGTCAGCTGACCTCCCGACAGCAGGGAGGCCGCGGCGAGCAGCAGTTCGCGGTCGTTGAGCCGGCCGTCGTCGGAGTCGCGGACCGCGACGAGCACGCTCAGCAGGTCGTCACCGGGATCCTCGCGCTTCGCCGCGATCAGTCCGCCCAGGAACGTCACGAGCTCACCCCAGGTCCCGGCGTACTGCTCGGCGTCGGCGATCACCACCGACACCGCCTCGGCCCACTCGTAGAACCGCGCCCGGTCGTCGACCGGGACGCCGAGCAGCTCGGTGATCACCGCCAGCGTCAGCGGACGCGACAGCGTCGCCACGAGATCCGCGGGCGGTCCGGCCGACTTCAGGTCGGACACGAACTGTTCGGCCAGGCTCTCGACCCTGGGCCGCAGGCTCTCCAACGTACGGGCGCTGAAACCTTTGGAGATCACGCGACGCAGCCGGGCGTGGTCGTCCCCGTCGCACAGCAGCGACTCGGTGTCCTGCTCGACGCCGGGCCGGACGATGCCGAACCGCTTGTCGGACAACACCTGCTGCGCGGCGTCGGCACCGATCACGACCCAGGCCTCGGTACCGGCCGCGGTGGTCGTGCGCAGCACCGGTCCACCGGTTCGCAGCTGCGCGAACGCGGGCGGCGGGTAGAACGGCGACGGCCGCTCGTACGGCAGCGTAAAAGACGCGATGTCCATCTATGCCACACCCTCGAGGAACTCGCGCACCGCGGTGATGAACCGGCCTGGCTGCTCCATGTTCAGCATGTGCCCGGTGCCGGCGAACTCGTCGAGCTTCGCGTGCGGCACCGCCGAGACCACGCGCTCGACCATCTCGTGGACGTCCGCGCAGTCGAGCTCACCGACCAGCGCCAGCAGCGGTACGTCCACTTCGGACAGACGGTCCCACGGTCGTTCCGCCCTGCCGGGCAGTACCGGGTCGGGCCGGGCGTGGTGCGTGGCGGTGTGCAGCGCCATCTCGCGGCAGCGCTCGCGGACCGACGGGTCGGCCTCGCCGGGGCCGCGGTGCGGGCCGTCCACCCACATCCGCAGGTACATCTCGATGTAGGCGTCGGTGTCGCGCCGCAAGGCCGCCTCCATCTGCAGCTTCAGCAGGTCGACGATGAACGGGCTCTGCCAGTACTGGTCGGACGCGCCACAGCCGCTGATCACGATTCCGCGCACACGGTCCGGGTGGTCCAGCGCGGTGTCGAGCGCGGTCGTGCCGCCCATCGCCTGTCCGACGAGGAACGCGGCTTCGATCCCGAGGTGGTCGAGCAGCGCGACCACGTCGTCGGCACGTTGGTACGGGGTCATCGGCGTGAACGACTCGCCGTGCCCGCGGGCGTCGAGGTTCAGCACGCGACATCCCGCGAACCGGTGCAGCTGCTGTTCCCACACGCGACGGTTGAGCGTGCCGTCGTGCAGGAACACGAGCGGCAGCCCCTCGCCGACGTCGTCGTACGCCAGCTCGCCCTCCGTGAGCGGCACGCGGTTCACGCGGCACCCTCCAGCAGGCCGAGCAGGGCCGCCTTGACCTCGGGTCTGCTCGCCACCACGAGGGTGAACAGCGACTCGCGCGCCAGGCGTTGCGCCTCGTGCGCCGTCACCAGCGACGGACCGCCCGCGGCCACGACGTACGCCGTGCAGACGCGGTGGGCCAGCTCCGAACAGGCCGCTCGCAGCGCGGGAAGCCGGGCGGGTTCCGCCATGGCGGCGTCGAACCGGTCGCGCACGCCGGCGGCCTCCGCGCGGAAGCTCTCCGCGAGCTCGCCGCACCCGATCGCCTCGAGCTGGGTCGTCGCCCGGGCGATCAGGCCGAACGCCAGCGAGCAGTCCACGCGCAGGCCCAGCGCGAGCCCCGCGACGTACTCCCGGCGGTCGGCCCGCGTGGTCACCCGATCGTCCGGCAGGTGCAGGTCGCGGAACTCCAGCCGCACGGTGTTGCTCGCCTGCGCCGCGACCAGCGTGAGCGGGTGCACCGCCGCGATCCCGTCGCCCTCGTGTGCATCGATCAGCCCGCTCACGACCTCGCCGGTGCTCTCGTCGAACGCGGACACGTGCAGCACGTCGACCAGGCCCCAGCCGCTGACGAACGGGACCTGGCCGGTGATCGACCACCCGTCGCCCGACCGGACCGCCCGCACCCGCGGTGGATCCGGCAGCACCCCGGAGAACGCACCGCCGCCGCGCAGCTCGCCGGAGGCGGCCTTGGGCAGGTAGCGCTCGCGCAACGCCTCGTTGGGCGTCATCGCGAGGCCCATCACCACGCCGTGGTGCTGCAGCCAGGTGAACGTCGTGGTCAGACACGCGGTCGCGAGAATCTCGATGATCCGCAGGAAGTCGCCGAACTCGACGCCGGGTCCGCCGAGCTCGGCGGGCGCGACGAGCCCGTAGAACCCGTCCTCGGCGAGCCGCTCGAAGTGCCCGGCGGGGATCCGGCCGGTTCGGTCGACCTCGGCCGCGGCCGGGAGCAGGAGCTCGTCGGCGATCTTGGCCGCTTTCGTGAGCATGTCGGTCATGACGGCACGGCGTCCTTCCTGGGCGTGAGCTCGATCAGGTGCAGGTGCCATTCCGCGTTGTCGGCGGCGTTCACGACGTGGGGCGGAAAGGCGTCCGCGAGTGCCTCGGGCACGGCCGACATCTCCAGCCGCTCGAGGATCGCGAGCTCGAGGCCCGCGTCGGCGGCGAGATCGCGGATCAGCGTGGGGTTGCCCAGCGCCTCGCCGAACCACAGGTAGACGCGGCCACCGGGATTGAGCAGACAGACCGCGCCGGTGAGGAATCGCCGCAGCTTCGCGTAGGCCGGGTCGAACATCGTCTCGTGCCAGATCGAGGAGTCGACGACGTCCTCGGGTGCGTCCAGGAACGGCGGGTTCCAGTAGATCCCGTCGAACCGCTCCCCCGGCCGGACCGCCGAGTAGAGATCGCTCTCCCGAGCGTCGACCCGGTCGGCGACGCCGTGACGCTCGGCGTTGAGCAGCGTGTTCCGCACGGCGGCCGGGTTGATGTCGAGCGCGAGGACCGAGCGGCAGCCCGCACGGGCGGCGAGCACCGACATGATGCCGGTGCCGCAGCCCATTTCCAGAAACGAGGACATCTTGCCGAACGGAATGTTCCCGGCGTACAGCTCGCCGCCCGGCGAATAGGCCGGCGGCCACACGTCGTCCAGCAGATCCCATTCGAGTCCGACCCATTCGAACACCGGCGGCCTGCTGGTGTCGGAATGGTACTTGTCGATGATCTTCTGCCCTATGAGCAGCTCGAAATCTCGCGCTTCCATGCTGTCCCGTCTACGCGGCGGACGTTCCAGTGCAGGGAAGTGAAACAGCGCGACCGACGAGGCACAACGTTTCTAGGTCGAACGCTGGGAAGAAGGAACCCAGCCGACCATCGTGTCCATGGATCGACGGGAAACGGCCTCCGGCAGAAATCCGCCGAGCCACGTGCCGCCGTTGCGCAGTGCCACGGCCGAGGGCGACGAGAGTTCGGCGACCCTGCCCATCCAGCGCGACATCCGGCTCAACCGGGTCGTGCGCGGGCGCCGCATTTCGTCGTACCGGGCGAGTCCGCCGGACAACGGCCGGCCGGGCGTTGTCGCGCGGGCGAGTTCCACGGCGTCCTCGAGCGCCAGATTCGCCGATCCGACGTTCGGTGTCATCGGATGCGCCGCGTCACCGACGAGCACGGTGCGACCGCTCGCGAAACCGTCCAGCGGCTGGGTGAGTTCCTCGATCTCGTCGAAGAAAATCGCCGACGCGCGTTCCAGCAGCAGCGGAATCGGGTCGTGCCAGCCGCCGAACAAGTCGTGCGGGCGGTCGGCACCGCGCCGCACGGCGATGCGCGCGAGGGCGGAGAAGTGCACTTCGTCGCCGGGTAGCGGAAGAACCGAGAATCGCAGCCCGCGGCCCCAGGTCTCCGCGGCGTCGGGCATCAGCCCGCGTGCGGGCACGATCGCCCGCCAGCTCACCGAACCACCGGACCGCAGGCCGGGGTGCTGCGGGAAAATCGCCCGTCGCACCGCCGAGCGGATGCCGTCGGCGCCGACCAGCAGATCGGACTCGAGCTCCGCGTCCCCGACGCGCAGCACCGCCGGTGTCCCCCGGTCGCCGAGGTGGACGGGCTCCGCACGTGCCCCGAACTCGACGGCACCGGGCGGCAGCGCCTCCGCCAGCGTTCTGACGAGCGAGGTCCGCGGCAAAGCCAGGATCGGCCTGCCGTAACGGCGCTCGACGAAGTCCAGCGAACTGCGGGCGAGCCACCGGCCGTTCGGCGTCCGCACACCGCCGTGAAGCTGGACCACCGACCGCGCGCGGATCACCCGGCCCACGCCGATCTCGTCGAGCGCGAGCACGCCGTTGGGGGTGATCCCGATGCCTCCGCCGGTCGCGCGCAGGTCCGCACTCCGCTCGAAAACCCGCACCGACCACCCTTCCGCGTGCAATGCGAGCGCGGCGGCCAATCCGGCGATTCCCGCTCCGACAACGTGTGCGACCGCCATGTGAACTCCTGGAGAAAACAGCGCCCGGATCGGTACGGTCCGGATTATGCACACGGCCCCGTCAATTCGGGTGAAACTGTTGGCACACGTCGAGGCCTGTCGGCCGGACACCGTTTTCTACGCCGGAGTGGTCGGCGTGAGCGGTGCTGTGTTCACGAATCCTGAGGCGCCATTGCCTCAGTTGGCATTGGCATGGCTCGTGCCGACTCTCGCGTGGATCGCGTCGTTGTACGGAGGTGATTACTTCGACCGCGAGCTGGACGCGTTGACGAAACCGCACCGCCCGGTTCCGTCCGGCCGGATGTCGGCCGGCACGGCCAAGAGCATGATGATCGCGTTCATCAGCGCCGGGGGGCTGATCGCGGTTCTGGTCAACCCGCGGACGGCGTTGCTCGCCGGGTTCGCCACGATTTTCGGCATCGCGTACGCGAGCCGGTTGAAAGGGCGCGGGCTGTGGGGCAACACCGCGCGCGGACTACCGACCGCACTGACAGTTCTGTACGGCTCGATGGTGGTGCAACCGTGGCCCGCCTGGGAGTTGGTCCCGGTGGCGCTGATGTTCTGGGTTCACGATTCCGGATCGAACCTCCTGGGTGCCCTGTGCGATCGGGACGGTGACCGCGAAGGCGGATGCCTGACGTACCCGGTGACCCACGGCGACGAGGCGACGGTCCGCGGCCTCGTCCTCTTCTACGCGGGCTGGATCGCACTCGGTGGCACGTGGCCGTTCCTGGTTCCGATCGACGTGCCGGTCTACTTCACCTGTCTGTTCGTGTCGATCGGGCTGGGCGGGGTCTCCCTGCTGCAGGTCGCGCGGGCACCCCGCCCCATTCCCCGGCCCGTCGGGCTGAGGGCGCACGAGATCGTCGTCGTCGAGCGGATCGTCCTCGGCACGTTCCTGGTCGCCGCCTCCGGCAGGCCGGTGCTGGCACTCGCCCTCGCGGTGCCGTCGATGGCGCTCACGGTGCTCGCCCGGCGGCTGATGCGTCCTCGCTACCGGCTCACCTGAGCTCGGCCGACCGCGGCGGAAACCGAAGCCGCCCAGCGCGGCTCAGGCCTGCTTGAGCGCGTTCGCCGGGTGGCCGCCCTTGTAGAGACCGAGCACCAGCTCGTGCGAGTAGCCGAGCAGCTCCCGCAGCTCGGGCGGCAGCTCGGCGGCCTTCGCGGGCGGCACGCTGAGGGTGCTGTTCTCGACCTGGCGCAGCCAGGCGACCTGGAACCCCATCGAGAAGATCCGCCGCACGTCCGACGCCGTGGTGTTGGCGCCGCCCGCGTGGAACAGGTCGGCGCGGAACAGCAGCGCGTCGCCCTGGCTCATCTCAGCCTGGACGGCCTCGCTCCAGTCCGGCGGCGCCGCGTCCGGCGGGCCGCCGTGGCTGTCGAGCACGACCCAGGTCGCGCCGTTCGCCGCGGTGAAGTCGCTCATCGCGGCCATGACGGTCAGCGCGATCGGGTTCTCCCCGCCCGGCACGTGCCGCCACGAGTACGTGTCGCAGTGCAGCTCCTGCCGGTGCGCGCCGGGCTCGCGCGCCATGTACTCGGCGATGGTGAGCAGGACCGTCTCCGACAGCGGGCTCAGCACCCGGCGCGCGCAGCCGACGATGTCGCTCTGCAGCACCATCTTCGGCGCGCAGTCGATCCGGCCGACGAGCGAGTGCAGCGTCGATGTCGTGCTGCCCTGGAAGTACCCGAGCACGGACCCGGCCGCGTAGTCGGCCTCCTCGGGGTGTTCGGCGAGGAACTCGTCGACCTGCCTGAGGAACGTCTCGCAGTCCTGCGGCGAGTACGCCTGCTCCAGGATCACCGCGCCCCGGTCGCGGACGAGCCGGTCGAGCTCCTCCGGGTCGTACGGCCGGGTGAGTCTCGGAACGCTCTTTCCCATGTGTCGCAACCTTTCTCGTCCGCTACCAGGTGACGGGCAGGCCGTCGATGTTCACGTCCATGCCGTCCGCGCTCCACCGCACGTCGCTCACCGGCACGGCGAGCCGGAGCGTCGGGATCTTGGTCAGCAGCGTGCTGAACGCGACCTCCAGCTCCATCCGCGCGAGCGCGGCGCCGAGGCAGTGGTGGATCCCGTGTCCGAACGCCAGGTGCGGGTTGCGCCCGGCGGCCACCCCGATCGAGCCGGGCCGCTCGAACGCGCCGGGGTCGCGGTTGGCGCCCGACCGCGACGCGATGACCGTGTCACCGCGGGCGATCCGCACACCGCACAGCTCGACATCGGACTGTGCGATCCGGTTGATGCCGACCTCCTCGTCCTGCAACCGCAGCAGCTCCTCGACGACCAGCCCGATCTCCAGCTCGCCCGCGACGACCCGGCCGAGCACCAGGGGTGCCTGGAACAGCCGGAGCAACCCGTGCGAGATCGCGGCCGCTGTCGTCACGTAGCCGGCCATCAGCAGCCCCATCGCCATCGACGCGATCTCCAGCGGGGTGAGGCCGTCGTCGTCCCGCGCCAGGTCGCTCAACAGGTCGGCGCCGCCGGGTTTGGCCGCCACCAGGTCGACGACGAACTTCTGCAGGTCCGTGAAGGCCTCGCCGTACGCCTCGGGCCCGGCGCCGACCGACCGGAGGACGACGTCAGCCCAGCGCCGGAACCGGCCGCGGTCGGCGTCCGGAATGCCGAGCAGTTCGGAGATGATCGCGATGGGCAGCGGGTAGGCGAACGCCTCCTGCACGTCGACGACCGGCCCCTCGGTGAGCATCGTCTCGACCAGGCCGGTGGCCACCGCCTCGGCACGGTCGCGCAGCTCGGCGATGCGGCGGGCGGTGAACGCCTTGCTGACACTGCGTCGCAGGCGGGTGTGCTCCGGCGGGTCTTTGAGAAACATGAACCCGGCCGCCAGGTTGCCCGCGTCGGCTACCGGCATCGTGCCGGGGTACTGCGTGCCGAAGTCCGGGCTGCCCAGCAGCGCGCGGACGTCGTCGTACCGCGTGACCAGCCACGCCTCACCGCCGGTCGCGAGGCGGACCCGGTGGATCGGCGCTGCCTCGCGCAGCTCGGCGAGAACCGGCGAGGGGTCGATGATCGAATCTCGGGCGAACGGATACTGCTGCACGATTCTCCCTGTCAAACACATGGGCCATCACTCGGGAAATGCGAGTTCGACGGCGTCGGCGAACTCGGCGCCGGGGCGCCCGCCGCACAGCTTTGTGCGGAACTCGGCGATCCGGCGGGCCACGTCCTGGTCGTGCGCGAGTGTCTTGATCCGGTCCGCGACGTCCTCGGCGGTGAACTGCTCGGGCAGCCGCGCACCCAGTCCGAGCGCCTCGACCCGGTCGGCCACCGCCCGCTGTTCGCCGATCTGCGGTGCGATCAGCACCGGCACGCCGTGTGCCAGCGCCTCGAGGGTGCTGGTCAGGCCTCCGTGGGAGACCAGCACCGACGCGTGTCGCAGCGTGTCGATCATCGGCAGGGTGGAGCGCAGCAGGACGCGGTCGCTGACCGGTCCCACGTCCTGCGCGCGGATCTTGCCGCCGATCGCCGCCGCGGCGTGCCAGCCGAGCCGTCCGACAGCGTCGACGCACGTGCGGAAGAAGCCGAGGTTCTCGTTGAACACGGTGCCCAGCGAGATCGCGACGAGCGGCTCGGCGGCGCTCAGCCACGCCTCGTCCGCCGAGTGCTCGGCCGGCCGGATGCACGGCCGCACGAACGTGAACCGCGAGTCGAACGTGTCCCCTCGCGGCTGGATCTCCCTGGGGTACAACGCGATGTTGTGCTCGGCCACGTTGTCGAAGAACAGCTCCGGCGAGACGCCGAGTCCGACTTCGCCGAGGAACCGGGCGACCTCGATGAAGAACGCCGCCATCGACGCGGCGTCGTCCGGCCGCGACGAGTAGTCCTGGTGCAGCGAGAACTCGGAGTTCGACGCGAACACCGGCCAGGTCCGGACCATCGGGATGCCGGTCACCTGGCTGAGCACCCAGCCGGAGCCCGCCAGCACGTCGGCGACGATCACGTCGGGACGGTCGTCGCGCACCACCCGCTCCAGCGCGGCGTACGACGTGCGCGTCTCCTCCAGCATGAGCGGCAGGATCGTCGCCATGTCCGACACGTCGGCCCGGCCGTCCATCGGCGACCGGTAGGGCACCACCTCGGCGACCTTGCCGACCTCGTGCGCGAAGCTCGTCGACGCGACGAAACTGACCCGGTGCCCGCGGCGCACCAGCTCGGCGAAACCCGGCAGCACGGGGTGGACGTGGCCCCAGGCCGGGATCGACGCGAACAGCACGTGGCGGCCCATCACGCTGTGCCCCATCACGCCGTGCGCCATCACGCGGCTGCCAGTCCGACGACCAGCCGCTCCGGGAAGCGGTCTCCGAGCATGTTCACCTTCCACGGCACGTCGTCCCAGCCCTCCAGCAGCTCCATCCGGATCCCGGACTCCACCAGCGCGTCCACCGCGACCTGCAGCTCCAGCCGGGCGAGGTTCGCGCCGAGGCAGCGGTGGATCCCGAACCCGAACGCCAGGTGCCTGACCAGCCCCGTCCGGTGCGGGTCGAACTCGTCGGGCCGGTCGAAGATCTCGTCGTCCCGGTTCGCGGCGACCAACGGCGCCACGACCTGTGCTCCCTTGGGGATCACCGTGTCGCCGACCCGCCGGTCGCACTTGGCGAACCGGGGCATCGACTCGCCGTTGTCCCCGGACTGGATCCGCAGCACCTCTTCGACGAACGACCTCGCGAGCTCACCTCGGTCCGGCGCCGGCCGGATCCGCTCGAGCCACCCGCGTTCCGCCAGGTACCGCACGGCGACCGCGATCGCGTTGGCCGTGCTCACGTAGCCCGCGACGGGAAGTCCGAGCACCATCGTGGTCAGCTCCGCGTCGGTCAACGTGGCGTCGTCGCGCTGGGCCCGGATCATGTGGCCGAGCAGATCCTGACTGTCCTCTTCAGACGTTGTGGCGCGCCTGCTCGCGATCAGCGCCAGCACGTAGTCGTTGAGCTGCCGCCAGCCCTCCAGCGCCACCACGCCCTGCGCCTCGGACACCGGCACGAGCAGCTGGTCCGACAGCCGCTGGAACATCGCCCGGTCCGGTTCCGGGATGCCGACCACCTCGGAGATCACGTTCATGGTCAGCGGTTTCGCGAACCGCGCCATGACGTCGACCGATCGGGGTGCTGACCGCATTTCCGCGATCAGCGCGTCGGCCTTGCGGCGGATCGCGTCCCGGTAGCGGCCGACGTGCCCCGCGGCGAACGGTCCCGCGACCAGACCGCGCAACCGGGTGTGCTCCGGCGGGTCCTGGAAGATCGACTCGTTCGCCTCGGCCGTGCCGGTGCCGCGCTCCGGGTCGAGCGGGGACACGCTGAAGTCCTGGCTGCCCAGCACGGACCTGATGTCCGCGTACCTGGTGACGAGCCAGACGTCGGAGCCGTCGGGCGCGGTGGTGCGGCTGACCGGGCAGCCGGCGCGCAGCGCGGGCCAGTCGCGGTCGAGCTCGGTGGGCCGGAACCGCTCCACCGGAGGTGGTTCCCGTGACGTCACCCGGTCGTCAGCATCAGCTTCGACGGTCCGCGCACCAGCATTCCGCTCTTCCACGAGATGTCCTCCGTGAGCCTCAGTCCTGGCGTGGTCGTCGCCAGGACCTCCAGTGCCACCTGCAGTTCCAGCCGGGCGAGCGGAGCGCCGAGGCAGAAGTGCGCGCCGGCGCCGAAGCCCAGGTGGGGATTGGGGTTGCGGGTCAGGTCGAGCCGGTCGGGATCGGCGAAGACGGCCGGATCCCGGTTCGCGATCACGGTCGCCGCGACGACCGGCGTGCCCGCCTCGATCGTCGTTCCGCTGAGCACGACGTCCTTCACCGCGTACCGCGGTGAGGCGCCGTTCGCCTCGATCGGCACGTACCGCATGAGCTCCTCGACCGCGGACGGGACGAGCGCCGGGTCGTCGCACAGCTGCCGGAACCGAGCCGGATCCTCCAGCAGCACGTGCAGGAAGTTCGGGAGCTGGGTGGAGGTCGTCTCGAAGCCCGCCACGAGGATCGTCATCACGACGATCACCAGCTCCTCGTCGGAAACGTCGTTGCGGGAGACGACCATCGACGAGATCAGGTCGTCGGTGGGGTGTCGCTGCCGCGCCTTGACGAGATCGGCGATGTACTCCCACATGTCGGCGGTCGCGCGCAGCCGCTGCTCCTCGGAGATCGACGTCGTCGCGAGGCCCGCCTCCGCCCAGTGCCGGAACGTGTCCCGTTCCTCGTAGGGAACGCCGAGCAGCTCGCACACCATCTTGAGGGTGAACGGAACGGCGAACTCCTCCACCGCGTCGAACGCGCTCGCCGCCTCCCGCAGCAACCCGGTGGCGATCTCCTGGGCGCGGTCGCGCAACCGGGCGACGGTCCGGGGCGTGAACGCGTGCCGGCAGACGGCACGCAACCGCGTGTGCTCGGGCGGGTCCATCGCGACGATGCCACCGCTGAAGTTCTCGGCGGTGACGCGCGGGACGTCGCGCTGCAACGAGACCGCGCGCGAGAACCGCGGGTCGGTGAGCACGGTCCGCGCGTCGGCGTGCCGGGTGACCAGCCAGGCTTCCTCGCCGTACGGGAAGCGCACGCGGCACACGGGCTCCTGTTGTTGCAGCAAGCGGTACTCGGGCTCGAGCTCGAGCGCTTTCGCCGTGGGAAACGGGAAGGGACGCGACATCGGTTCCGCTCTCATGACGGGAGGACTTCGGTGACGACGACCGCGGCTCCGCGACCGGGCACGAGCATCGGTCCTTTGGGCGCGAGTCGTTCCGGCGCGGGATCGGCCGGTTCCAGCCGGACGGTGCGCAGGACCGTGCTGATCACGGTGCGCATCTCGACCATCGCGAGCGACGCGCCGAGACAGCGGTGGCTGCCACCGCCGAACGGCAGGAAGTGCGCGCTCGGCGGCTCGACCGGGTAGAACCGGTCCAGCGAGTACTCGCCCGGATTCGGGTGCAGTGCGGCGGAATGATGCAGCAACCCCAGCGACACCGCGAACATCGTGCCCGGCGGGAACTCGTAGTCGTCCAGACGCCACGTCCGCCTGCCGACCCGTCCCAGGTCCAAAGTAGACGGACGTACCCGGATCGACTCGTGGATCGCCGCGTCGAGGAGCTTGCCGTCGCCCTCCTCGACAGCGGCCGTGACCCGCTTCAAGGCGTCCGGTGTGCGCAGCACCCGCTCGAAGAACCAGGCCAGCTGCGTCGCTGTGGTCTCCTGGCCGACGGCGAGCAACGTGACGAGGTGGTCGCGCAGCTCCTGGTCCGTACACGGCTGGTCGGCCAGCAACGACAGCACGTCGCCGCCGCGCTTCGGGGCCGCCCGACGCTCGGCGATCTCCGCGAACACGATCTCGTCGACCTCGGCGAGCAGCTTCTGGAACCGGGCCCCCGGCCCGATCTTCGTGCGCATCGCCGGCAGGAGGATCAGCAGCGGGTTGACGTCCAGCAGCTTCGGCACGAGCACCCGCAACCGCGCCAGCCGGACGGAGTCGGTGATGCCGAACACCGCCCGCATCATCACCTCGAGCGTCACCCGCTGGAAGCAGTCGAGCAGCTCGACGCGGGTGCCTGCCACCCACCGCCGGATCTCCTGCTCGACGACGGACTCCATCAGCTCCACGTAGGTGGCGACGTTGGCGCCGTGCAGCGGCCGCATCAGGATCCGGCGCCGCTCGGTGTGCGTGACGCCGTGCGCCATCAGCAGGGAGTGGTCGCCGACCACGAAGCCGATCGCCTTGTTGGCCGCGGCTGCGTCGAAACTCCCCGCGTCGTCCCGCAGGATCCGGCGGATGCCGTCCGGTGTGCAGACGTGGACGACGCGGCCGAACCCGACGATGCGCGCGGTGAACACCGGCCCGTACCGCCGCAGGCACGCGCTGCCGAATCTCATCGGCGCGACCACCCACATGATCGTCTGCAGTGCGGCCGGCAGTCGCGGTCCGGGTGGCCAGGCGCCGGTTTCCGGGGCATTCCACCGCGACGGCCGCCACATCCAGCGCAGCAGACTCGTGATCATCGCGCACCTTCTGGCCGGACCGCCCGCAGCCACCGGCCGAGCGCGCGCAACGCGAAGGTGTGCGCGATGAGGTCGTCGGTGTAGCACAGGTCGTCGAAGTAGAGACCGACGACGCTCGGTCGCCACGTGCCCTGGTCGTCCTGGTGGGTCACCAGCCAGTCGACGCCGCGCAGCACGGCCTGGCTCAGCGGGCTCTCGCCGCCCTTGAGCAGAGCGAACAGCGCCCACGCCGTCTCCTCCGCGGTGCTGCCCTCGGGCGGCAGCTCGTGGCGCAGCGGCCAGCCCCCGTCCGCCGCCTGGTTCTCCAGCAACCACGACCGGGCCTTCTCCACGACCTGGCCGCCGATGCCGGTGTCCGTGAACGCCTCCAGCAGCCGGCTCGTGCCGTGGGTGTTGTCGCGGAACCAGACCGAGGCGATCGACCCGTCGGCGCCCTGGTGGGTGCGCAGGTATGTCAGCGCCCGCGCGATCAGCGAACCGGGTGCGGACGACTCGCCGTACCGCTGCAGCGCCATGACGACGTGTGCGGTGACGCCTGCGCACGGCCGGTCGTTCATGATCGAGGAGTTGCGCACCCACTCCGACCACGAGCCGTCGGTGTTCTGCTGGTTCTCCAGCCACCGGATGCCCAGCTCGACCGCGGGATGCGAGCGGGGCACGCCGAGGTCGGCGAGCACGCCCAGCACGACCGCGGTGTCCTCGGACTCCGGCCAGCCCGACGGCAACGCCCAGCTCCACCCACCCGCGGGCAGCCCGAGCGGGGTGAACGGCTTGTTCCACTGCTGGCGCAGCAGCCATTCGCGGGTGCGCGTGAGGTCCGGTTCTTCGGCCACGGCCGAGAACTCGCTCAGCGCCATCACCGAGTAGGCGGTCACGGAGATCTCGAGGTCGCGGTCGATGGCCCAGGAGCCGTCCTCCCGTTGCGTCTCCAGGAGATAGCGCAACGAGCTCAGCTGCAGATCGGTCGCCACGCCCGCCTCGCGCAGTCCCAAGTAGACGAACCCGGCGATCATCGGGCACTCCTCGATGCCCCCGTTGGTCCCGGAGACCTCGCGCAGCCAGCGCAACGCGAGCGGCTCCGCGATGCGGCCGAGCGCCCTGCGCAGCGGCTGGCGCCGCATCCGCCGGTTCTGCATCACGCCGAGGCCCAGGATCGCGGGCAGTGCGATCGAGACCTTGTTCCGCAACCGAGGCGGCAACAGCATGATCTCGACCGGCTGGTTCGGCTGCTGCTGGAAGTCGCGCAGCCCCACCAGAGCCCAGATCGTCGGCAGCGCGGCGGGCCACGTCTTCGGCGCGTCACCACGCAGGCCGGGGATGACGTTCATCCCGTCGTTCGCGTCGAGGAAGCCCCAGCCGCGAGCGATCACGTCGTCGTGCGCCGCGCGGTCGACCTCGTGCAGCGCCGCGATGCCGAACGCGGTCATGCCGGGGCTGCTCGGCGCCTCCGCGTCCGCCATGCTCCACCCGCCGTCGGAGCGCTGGTGTTCCCGCAACCACCGCACCGCCGACGCGATGCGATCCGCGTAGCCCTCCGCGTCGGCGCGGAAGAGCGAGATCACGCCGAGCGCCGTCGCGATGGTCGACGACGAGAGCCGATCCACCCAGGCCCCGTCCGGCCGCTGCCGGTCCCAGAGATGCGTGATCGCACGATCCGCTGCCTTCTCGGCACGCTTCTGGAGCTGGTCGACGTCCACCGCTTCACCTCTCATCGGAGCACCGCGACAATTCGGTAGCTGTTCCCGCCGTTGCCGCGGGAGATCACCACGTGCGAGAGCACGTCTGCGGCGAACGCCAGGACCATCAGCGGAAAGCACAGCGTCATCACGGCTTTCCGCAGGACCTTGTCCGACAAGCGGACCTGCCGCGTCAGCCACGGCCACCGCCGCGCGGGCGGCAGGTGGTGGTTGAGCGCCGTCAGCACCGCACCCACGTTGTCGAACGGCTTGTTCGCCTTGCCCAGCTGCACTTCGAGTACCGCGAAGCCGCTGTCCTCCAAGAACTTCGCGACGTTGCGCCACGGCATGAGGTGCAGGTTCTGCGGCGCCAGCCAGCAGTACCAGTACCTGCCGTGCAGCCGAGCGAACCGGCTGGCGGGATTGACCAGCTCGACCAGCAGAAGCCCGCCAGGGCGCAACGTCTTCCGTGCCGCCGCGATCTCCCGCTTCGGCTCCGCCGCGCGTTCCAGGTGGTGGATCAGGCTGACCGCGTCGAACTCGGACTCGTGGGCATCGGCGTAGTCGGTCAGCGGCAGCTGTGAGGCGTCGTCGACCCAGCCGCGTTCCCGTGCCCGCCACACCTCCGGGCTCGGGTCGATCGCCGAGAACCGCGTTCCGGGAAGGGCTGCGCGCGCCTCCCGGCAGAAGTGGCCGTGCCGGGCTCCGACGTCGAGCCAGTTCGCCGGGGTCGACCGGCCGGCCACCAGACGAACCCGGCTCCGGTGACCGCGCCCGCCCAGCCGTGCGACCGAGGCGTAGTGCTCCCGGCCCACGCCGTCGTAGAAGTCGCGGTAGTAGTACGCCAGGCCGACCTCGGTCAGCATCGGGTTCTGGAAAACGTGTCCGCAGGCCGCGCATTCGTCCATCCGGAAAACACCGGGCTTGCCCTGCCTGGTGTCGGAAACGACAGCCAGCAACGCGATGTCAGCGGCACCGCACCAGGGGCAGCTCGTGTTCCGCAGGTGGAAGAACTCGGCCCGGCCGGATCGCAGTTCCTCGTCGTACCCCGCTCTCAACCGCTCGATCTCTTCGCTGTTCTGCGCAGACGTGATGATCACCCCCGAGGAACGTGCGGCGACCGTATCCGCCGTCGCGAAATACCGGCAACGGTTCGACCTCGAACACGTCCTTCAGCCGATTCCGCAGTCCTGCATGAACGCCATCACGGTTCGGTCCAGTCCTTCGGACATCGATACCAGATTGCGGAAACCGAGCAGTGAACCGAGCTTGGTCCCGTCGCAATGCTGCCGTGCGAGAGCGCGTGCCGAACCGTTGCCCGAGACGACCTCGTAGCCGTTCTTCCGAATAGCGGCCGCACGATCGGGATCGTGCGGCTCGCACGCCCGCTCGGCCTTCTCCATCATTTCCTCGACCAGGTCGAGCGTGGTTCGATGGGCCGTGGGCACCATGTTGAACACCTCGCCGCACGCCGCCGGGCTGAACGCGACCAACTCCAGAGCACGCACGACATCGGTCACGTAGACGTAGTCGCGGCCATGGGCGATCGACGGCTCGTAGAGCACCGGCGGCAACGGGCGCACCGGGTCGAACATCCTGCTCAACGACCGCGGCACGATGCGTGAGCCGGTGTGCGGGTCTCCCGGACCGAACACGTTGCAGAGCCGCAGAACGGACACCGGCACCCCGAGCTCGTCGCCGTACATCCTGGTCAGCTGGTCGGCCGAAAGCTTGCCCACGTCGTACACACCACGTGCGTGCAACGCGGAATCCTCCCGATAGGAATCGGTCGTGAGCTCTCCGTAGACCTTGTCGGTCGACGCCAGCACGAACCGGCGCAGGCCGAGATCCGTGGTCCTGACCGCTTCCAGCACGTTCATCGTTCCGCACACGTTCGTCATCAACGAGTCGCGCGGATCCGCGAAAGCCGAGTCGATGGTCGACGACGCGGCCAGGTGAAAAACGACGTCCGGCCGCACCGTGCGCACTACTTCGACACATCGACCGAAGTCGGTGACGTCGAGCTGCACCGACTCCACCCGTTCGGTCTCCCGGCGGATTCTGTCGGCCACGACGACACGGAATCGGCGCAGCGCCAGACCGAACGCGAGATGACTGCCGATGAACCCGTGTCCACCCGTGACCAATACGGTGATCCGCTGCGCTACCAACGATTCTCCCCCGGTGAGTCGCGACATTGGCGAATTGTTGTGCGGAATCGGCGCCGGTCGTAGTTTCTGGGCACCTCGCCGGGGAAACAAGGGGGACGCATGCGATCACGAGCCGGTTCGTTCGGCGCTGGTTCGTTCGGCAGGCTGCTGCAGCAACAACGCATCCAGCTGGGACTCACCCAGCGCGACCTGGCCGCCAGCTCCGGCGTGAGCGTGCGCGCGGTGCGCTACATCGAGAACGGAACCGTGCGGCGGCCGCGGCCGGAGTCCGTGCGCTCGCTGGCCGCGGCCGTCGGCATCGACCCCGGCCGGTTCGGTCTGGCGTCCGAGAGCCCCGCGGACGACGTGCGCCTCGGCGTGCTCGGCAGGCTCACCGTCGTGGCGGGCGGCCGGCCGGTCGAGATCAGCTCGCTGAAGCAGCGCTGCCTGCTGGGCCTGCTGGCGTTGCAGGCCAACGAAGCCGTCAGCCGGGAAGAGATCATCGACGTGCTGTGGGGTGAGGCGCCGCCCGCCACGTGCGTCGACCTCGTGCACTCCTACACCTCCCGGCTGCGGCAGATCCTGCGGCAGCTTGCGCCGAGGGCACCGCAGATCACCGCGACGCAC
Organism: Lentzea sp. NPDC005914; assembly: GCF_040629405.1. Taxonomy (NCBI): domain Bacteria; kingdom Bacillati; phylum Actinomycetota; class Actinomycetes; order Pseudonocardiales; family Pseudonocardiaceae; genus Lentzea; species Lentzea sp. NPDC005914. The sequence goes on from NZ_JBEXVQ010000058.1 coordinate 30,033, forward strand.
GACGGCTACCGGCTCACCGCGCGCCCCGACCAAGTGGACGTGCTGCGGTTCACCGGCCTGCTCGCCACGGCCGGCGCCTCCACCGAACCGGAGTTCACCGTGGACCTGCTGGAGGAGGCGCTGACGACGTGGCGCGGCAGTGTGCTGGCCGACACGACCTCCGCGCTGTGGCAGCACCCCGCGGCGATCGCCGCCGGGCAACGCCGCCTCGCCGCGGTACTCCATCACGCCGACCTCGCCATCCGGCTGCACCGCCCCGAGCGGGCCGTGGAGCAGCTGTCGGCGGTCGCGACGACCGAACCGCTGCACGAGGGGCTGCACGCCAGGCTGATGAGCGCGCTGGCCGCGTCCGGCCAGCGCGCGAAGGCACTGCACCTGTTCACCGAGATCCGCGGCAGGCTCACGACCGAGCTCGGCATCGACCCGGCGGCCGAGCTCCGCGCCGCTCACCTCACCATTCTCCGTTCCACCGCATGAACCGGCCAAATGAACCGGCTCACGGCAGTTGTGAATCCTTCTGGAGTTCGTTCAGGTACTCGCTGAACATCGCCCAGAACCGCGCGTTGTGGCGCGCGAGCGCCACGATCGAGCCGATGCAGTGCGCCGGAATTCCCTGCACGGGCGGCGCGGCCACCTGTTTGTCGACCGTGTACGCGTCGAGCCACCGGAGCAATCTGCGCCCGACATCGGTGAACCGCAGCGACGGGTCGTTGCGGAGCATGCGCAGAATGGCCTCGGGATCGACCTCGGGCTCCGCGCCTGCCGTTTTGCGGCGCTGGGCCGCGCGTGAATCCCGCTCGGCGGGAGCCGATTTCGCGTCGCGTCCCGCGGGCACGGGATCAGCACCGGATCGCAGCCGATTGCGCACGTCAAGTGCAGTGGACGGAGCGATTCCGGCGGCTCTCGCGACGTCGCGCAGCGACCACTCCGGATTGGCTAGGATGAGCTGAGCGGCCAGCCGCCGCCCGTCCCCGCTGTCGAGCGGGCGCACCCTGCCGTCCCGCCCGATCCTGGTGTTCGACTGCGCGTCCTGGACGGTCGAACACTTGCGGATCGCCCCGACCGTGTTCGCGGCCAGGCCGCTGACCAGTGCGATCCATCGGTCCGACCGGTTCGGGTGAGTCGAGATGATCCGAGCGGCCGCCGCCCTGCGGTCGGCCAGTGTCAGCGGTAGCCCATTGCCGACGTTCGCCTCCACCGCGAGCACGAAAGCCTCGTCGGCGTCGCCGTCGAAGAACCGCACCTCGATTGTGCGGTCCGCTCGCAGCGCCGCCGCGCGCAGCCGGTGCATCCCGTCGATCACCCGCATGGTCGGCCGGTGCACGACAATGGGCGGCAACCGTCCGTCAATCGAGATCAGCGCCCTGATGTGGTGGGCGTTCTCGCCTTCGGTTCTCGGCGAGTCTCCCGGCAGAATCTTGTCAACGGCAACGGTTTCCGGCGGATTCCCGCGCAGCTGGTACTCACGCCACGGCGAGAGAACATCCATGCTGTCATCGAGCAGCGACACGCGCCACTCCCCCATCCCCCATACAAATCACGAACATTTTCCTTCCGATGCAAGTACCCCAGTAAGTGCACCGTTCGGACCAGACGGGCTCCCCCATCGGCCCTCACCAGGGATTCTTTCGGATCAATGCACACGTGATCGCATCGGAAACGCACATGGCAGCGCACACGGAAGTCCTATAGTTCCTTCTTCGCTTGAACCGCCTGGGGAGGTTCTACAAATGACGAACGTCGCCGAGTTCCGCTTGCTGGGCCCGGTCGAAGTTCTCGTGCACGGACAACCGCAGCCGTTGGGCGGACCACGGCAACGGGCCGTCGTCGCTGCGATGCTGCTGCACGCCAACCAGGAGGTGCGGACGAACCAGCTGCTGAAGCTGGTGTGGTCCGACGCACCGAGCTCCGCCGCGTCGAACCTGCGCACCTACCTGACCAGACTGCGCCGGACGCTGAGCGTTCCCGGCGAACCGGAGTCCCGGCTGCGTACACTGCGCGGTGGTGGACACGTTCTGACAGTGCGGCCGGGCGAGCTCGACCTCGCCACGTTCAGCGAGCACGCCGCGCTGGGCGAGCAGGCGGGCGACGAGTCCGTTGCGCGCACACACCTTTCACGCGCGCTGAACGTCTGGCGTGGACGCGCGCTCGACGACATCGCGCTGGGCCCGGCGCTCGAGGCCGAGGCGACCCGGCTGGAGGCGCAGCGCGACCGGGTCCACGAACGACTGTTGCGGGCCCGGTTCGCGCTCGGTGAGTACGACGAGCTGATCCCGGAACTGCGGGCGCTGCTCCGGCAGAACCCGCTGTGGGAAAGTCTCGTCAGCATGCTGATGCTCAGCCTGCACCGGACGGGCAGGCGCGCCGAGGCGCTGGAGTTGTTCCGCCGGACGCGTCATCAGCTCGTGGAGGAGCTCGGCGTGGAGCCGGGCGCCGACCTGCGGGCACTGCACCGGCAGCTGCTGGCCGACGCCGACGACGCCGAGGAACAGCCGGACCCGGCACCCGCCGCACCGGCGCCTGTCCGCGACCGCCCGGCCCAGCTGCCCGCCGACCTGCCCGCGTTCACCGGACGCACGCCGGAGCTCGCCCGGCTGGCCGACCCGCAGAACTCGGCGCACACGACCGTGATCAGCGCGATCGACGGGATGGCGGGCGTCGGCAAGTCCACACTGGCCGTGCACGCAGCGCACCAGCTGGCGCCGTGGTATAGCGACGGACAGCTGTTCATCGACCTGCACGGCCACACCACAGGCGTTTCGCCGCTCGATCCGGGCGAGGCGCTCGACCGGTTCCTGCGCAGCCTCGGCGTTCTCGCGCAGGACATCCCGAACAACACCGAGGCGCGTGCCGCGCTCTACCGCTCACAACTCGCGAACCGGCGGGTGCTGGTCGTGCTCGACAACGCGCAGTCCGAGGCCCAGGTCCGGCCGTTGCTGCCGGGAACGGACAGCTGCCGCACGCTGATCACCAGCCGGCGCCAGCTGTCCGGTCTGGAGCACGTCCAGCCGCTGACGCTCGACGTCCTCCCGCTGCCCGACGCGATCGCGCTGCTGACCACGATCTGCACACCGGAGCGGCTGGCCGGTGAGCCACCCGAGCTGGTCGAGGAGGTCGTCGAACTGTGCGGACGGCTGCCGCTGGCGATCCGCATCGCCGGCATGCGGCTGCGCGCCCGTCCCGCGTGGCCGCTGGCTCATCTGCGTGATCGGTTGTCCGACCAGCAACGGCAGGTCGCTGAGCTGCAGACGACTGAGCACAGCGTCGAGGCGGCGTTCAACCTGTCCTACTCGGACCTGGACCCGCCGCAGCGACGCATGGTCGAGCTGCTCGGCAGACATCCCGGAGTCGACATCGACTCCCACGCCGCGGCGGCGCTCGCCGGGTGGACAGTGGCCGAGGCGGACGACGTGCTCGAGGAGCTCTGCGGCGCGCACCTGGTGCGGCAGCCGACACCGGGCCGGTACGACATGCACAACCTCGTCCACGCCTACGCCGCCAATCTCGTGTCCGAAGTGGACACGGCGGCGATCCGGCGGCTGCTCGACTACTACCTGCACACCGCCGACGCCGCGGACCGGTCGATCCACCCCCCGCGCCCCCTGCGGCCGATCGTGGCGCGCGACCCCGGCATCGTCGTGCCGAGCTTCGCGGACAGCCAGCAGGCGTTGGCGTGGTGCGACACCGTGTTCCAGAACGTCGCGCACCTGACCCGCGAGGCGAAGGCGCGGGGTCTGCTCGCACACGCCTGGCAGCTTCCGTGGCGGCTCGCCGGGTACATGTTCGTCCGCAACCGCTGGGCGGAAGGCATCCAGCTGTACCTGATCGCACTCGACGCGACGACAGAGCTGGGAGACCGGTACGGCGAGAGCGAGATCCTGGTCGGCCTCGCGTTCGCCCACTCGCAGCTCAAGCACCACGGGGAGTCGGTCGCCTACTACATCGAGGCGATCGTGGCGAGCCGCGAGGTGGGCAACAAGTGGACCGAGGGCTTCAGCACGATGGGACTGGCCGACGAGTACCGCCGCCTCGGCCAGTTCGGCAACGCGATCGAGTCGCACCTGCACGCGTTGGAGGTGTATCGAGAGATCGACGACGTCTTCGGCCAATGCATCACGCTGGCACACCTCGGCGACACCTATCGCGACCTCGGCAAGCTGGAGGCGGCGGCCGACTGCTACCGGCGAGCCGCCGAGGACAGCGTGCACATCGGCAACCAGTACGGCATCGGCCAGGCGCTGAACGGCCTCGGCGCCGTCGAGCGGTTGCTCGGCAGAACCGACGACGCCGCGGCGACCGCGACCCGCGCGATCGCCGTGTGCCGCGAGATCGGGGACCGGCACGGCGAGGCCCAGGCACTCGTCACGCTGGGGCTGGCGACCGCGGACGCCGACCTGCTGCGCACGGCGCTCGCCATCATGATCGATCTCGACGATCCGCGCGCCGAGGAGGTCGGCGCCCACCTGGCGACGCTGACTTCGCCGGCCTGACGGGAGTGAGGGCAGCTTCCCCGCGTTGGGAAGCTCCCCTCACTCCCCCGGCCGCGGTGACCACGGCCTTGCACGACCACGCCGATGCGCTCCGGTTCGGGACTACTCGCGTCGAGCCAGTCCATCACGGCCTCGACCGCGATCGTCGGCACCAACTGCGCCGCCCGCCGCGCCACGGCCCTTCCGGAATGGTCTCGTCCCCCTCACGCTGAGCGACCGCGGCGGACTCGCCTCGCATCCGGTAGACCACGTCGCGGAACTCCGGTTCGCGGACGGCGTGGCGGAACAGCAGCCGGAACCCGTCCGGGTCCGCGGAGGCGGCACGCACCAGCGCCCGAATGCCGCCTTCCTCGAAGTCCTCCGACCCGACCGCGACGCCCAGGCGCGATCGAGCACGGCGCGGTACATGTCGCTCTTCGACGCGAAGTGCTGGTACAGCTGCACACGGGTGATACCGGTTTCCGCGACAACGTCGTCGACGCCCGTGGCCGCGTAGCCGAGGCGAGCGAACGCACGAGGGGCCGCGTCGAGAATCTGCTCACGCCGCTCGGTCTGCGGCATGCGCCAGATCGCCTGCGGTTCCACGACCACCTCCACACCTGTTCAACCCGAGGTACATCGCATCCGGGATGAGCATGACGCTGCGTTCGAACAGATCCAGTCGCTGCAAGCACCTCTGCCGCCGAACGTGGCACCCTCATCACAACGGGCGAGACCGCGTAGAGCGGTGAACTGCCGTAATTCCGCACGAACACGAGCACCCCAGGTTGGCGACCGTGAACGCGTACGGATCCGTCCACACTGGACTGTCGTGGTCACCGCCCATACACGGGCTCGAACGTGTGCGCTGCCAGCGTTTCCGACGGGACACCGAACACCGGAAGCCCGTCCGCGCTCGTGGGCAACGAGAACAGGTGTATGTGGCACTCATCGACGCGTGGGGTCCCTGTGGAGTTGATCTGTGAGAGTACCTACTTCATACCGGCGTTCTGCGTTTTTCTGTTGCATGGCAACCGGTTCGGTGTATCGAGCGCTCGCCGAACCGGCGGAATCACACCGCCGCTACGCAACGTCACCACAGGTCGCGCGGAGCCTCAGTGAGCGTCGCCTGCGCCGACATGACTGAGGTAACTCAGCACGGCCAGTACGCGGGCGTTGAAGCCGGACTGGTCGGTGTCGATGCCCTTTGCCAGCCCAAGCGCGGTGAAGATGTTGGAGACGTGGTGCGTCGCGGTGTGGATTCCGATGTTGAGCTCCTGTGCCAACCCAGCGTTCGTGCGTCCCTGGGCGACGAGTTTGAGTACCTCCAGCTCCCTTTCCGTGAGGCGCTTGATCGGATGTTCCGGTATCCGTTTGATCCCAATGAGTTGTCGGACGAGGGAGGGATCGACGTAGGTCTCCCCGATCGCGACCCGGCGGACGGCGTCGATGAGGTTCTCCAAGCCTCCAGGACCTTCCTTGTGGACGTAACCGATCCGGTTGCCACGCAGTGAAAGGAGTCGGTTGACATAGGCAGGGTGGTTCGAGACCGAGAGGACCAGTAGGGCCGTCTCGGGCCTGCGCGCGTTGAGGGTTTCGGCGAGGTCGAGGCCACTGGCTTCCTTGCCGTCGGCGAGCTGCAGGTCGAGCAGAGCGACATCAGGCTTGGTTCGCTCGACGAGTTCTAAAGGTTGTCCCGTAACGCTGTCTCGGCGTGATCGATGATCTTGGCGTGGATCAGGTGATCAGTGCGGAGCGGCCGGAGTGGGTGCCGGTGTT
>NZ_JBEXVQ010000059.1:0-35870 GCF_040629405.1 Lentzea sp. NPDC005914
GTTTAGGGCGCGGGGCTCCGCCCCGGACCCCGCCAATCTGATCAAAGACCGGCCAGCGCCGCTTGCGGGTTGATGGCACGCCTGTTGCGTTCGGCGGCTGCCAGTTTCGTAGGTGGTGCGGTTCGGGTGGGGCGGTCCCATCACCAGCCGTACCGGAGCGAGCCACACCGAGGAGGGGGTGTCAAACGGACGTGTCCGTTGACACCCCCTCCTCGGCGCGGCAGACGATCAGGCACGACTCGTGACGGGACCACCCCACCGGAACCACACGGGAAAAGCTTGCCTCGGCTTCGCCGTCGGTACTGCTCGCCTTCGGCCTCGCCGTCGGTACTACTCGCCGCTGCTCGGCTTCGCCTTCGCTGCTGGCTTCGGCATCGCCGGAGTGTCAGACCTGCTCTGTACGTTGGGTCGCGGGGGAGCCTGTGGCTCGGGGGACCCCTGCGCGAGCCTGCGGTCAGGCGGTGCGGGAGGTGATGGGCTTGGTGATGTCGTCTTGGCGTGGGGCTGGCATCAGGCGCGGCGGGATGTCCAAGCCCGCTACGCGGACCTGGTTGCGGCCGCTTTCCTTCGCCTTGTACAGGGCCGCGTCGGCCGAGTGCTGGGCCGTGGCCATGTCCGGGCCGTTGTCGGGGATCACGGCCACGCCGATTGAGGCTGAGATCGCTTGGAGCGACTCGCCTTCTGGTTCTGGGGGCTGGATCTCGCGGCCGTAGAGAGTCACGACGTTGCGGTGCTTGTCGGTCGTGGGGACGGCCAGGGAGCCGATGGCCTCGCGGATGCGTTCGGCGATGGTCACGCCTTGGGCTACCGGGGTGTCCTTGAGGGCTACTACGAACTCCTCGCCGCCGTCTCGGCCCGCCACGTCGCCTGGGCGGAGCTTTTCGCGGAGGATTCGGCCCACTTCGGCCAGGACGGCGTTGCCTGCCGGGTGGCCCCAGGTGTCGTTGATGCGCTTGAAGTGGTCCAGGTCGATCACCAGGACGGTCATCGGTTCGCCGTCGATGCGGCAGCGCTCGGCCAGGCGGCCTGCGTACTCCGTCAGGCCGTTGGTGTTCAGCAGGCCCGTGCGGTAGTCGGTGTGGGCGTCGGCTGCCAGGCGTTGGTGGAGTTGTTCCTGTTCTCGCAGAAGGCGTTCCAGGTGGGCTCGGCGTTCTCCGGCGCGGGAGAGCAGGGCGTTCACGAGGATGACCGGGACCACCAGCAGCAGAGGGCCTACCCAGTGGGACGTCATGAGCATGCCGAGCATGGCGCCGGCGCCGAGGGTGCTCATTTCGAGCATGTTGTCGACTTTGGAGCCCAGGAAGTCGAGGACCTTCGAGTTCGGGGTGACGATCTTGAAGGCGGTCGCGACCGTCATCACCTGGACGAACCAGTAGAGGACGGCGGTGATGGCGAGGATCAGTACCAGGCCGAGGTCGGTTGGCACGTTTCCGGTTGCCAGCAGGGAGACACCCGACAGGTGGACCAAGGCCCACGAGAGCAGGGTGGAGGCCAGCATGGAGGCGGTGCCGAAGACGAAGCGGTACGGCTGGCGGCGGGCGATCGGCTGGATCAGGATGCGCATCCAGATCGTGGCGATCACGGCCAGGCCACCGGGTAGGGCCACGGCTGCGGCGAAGGTCCAGACCGAGGTCAGGTCGATGTGCGGGCCGGAGGCCTCGTTTCGGCGGGCCTCTTCTGCTCTGCGCACCACGGTCAGGTGAATCGTGATCGCGGCGATGAGCGCGCCGAAGCGCAGCCAGTCCGAAGTCGAAACCGAAGTCAGCTTCGTCAGGAGCCAAATGGCGGCGACGGCTACGGCCGCTTCGAGCACGAAAAAGTATGCGATCGCACTAGGCGCAACGGTCCAAAGGTCCCAGTTGCGAATCGGAGTCAAGCCGAGTGCCCGCGATCGCCTGCGATCAGTCAAACTGTTCTTCACCACGACCCCCTACGCTCATGGCACATCATGAGCAAAGCCGCCGCTGACCAGGTCGTAGACCTACCGCGCTGCTGCTCGTCGCAACGAGGAGGTGCCTCCCATGTGCAACCGTGACTTCTGACGCCGCCTTCCTCTGCGCGACCCGACTTCAATCGCACCCAGATCATCAGGTGCCTCTAGTACGGATATCGCTATTGGTGACCGTTCTGTTTCAGATTGCCACCGCCTTCGTGTCGTTGCGACCGCGAGCGCGTCGCCAGGCGAAGGTGGCTTGGGTCGCCAGCAGCAGTCCGATGCCGCCCGCTCCCGCGATCGTGGCCGTGATCGAGCCGATCGAATGGGCGACGACACCGGCCAGCGCCATTCCCCCGCCCTGGCTCGAGCGCAACGCAGCGCGCCCAATGCCATAGGCCCTTCCTCGGTACTGATCCGGTAGCAGCCGCATCCAGGCTGAACGAGCAGGCGTGTGATAAGCCCCGCCTATACCGGCAATCACCAGCAAAACGATCGTCCACGTCAGGTTCGGGTTGAACGCGAACATGATCAACGGTGCCAGCGACAGGATCGCGAGAGGACCGATCAGCCGTTCACGCTTCGCCGGATCGCGCACGAGACGGAACAGCAGCGCCACGCCCAGCACGTTCGCCGCGGGCTCGATCGCGAGGATCAGGCCTACCGCCCAGGCGGCGCCGAGCTTCGTCGCGAGAGGGACCGCGAGTCCTTCCGGGACCATCGCGAGGCCCGCGAGCAGGCGGACGCCCAGGAGAGTCCTCAACCGCGGTTCGGACACCATCAACGTCAGCGCGCCGCGTGGCTCGTCGTCCTTCTTCTTGCGGCCCAGGGGGTCCGCCGCCGGACGGTGCTTCACGGACACCTGCACCAAGATCGCCAGGAGGACGAACGTGCCGGCGTTGATCGCGAGCGCCACGCCGGCGTTGGTGCCGGCGACGAGGAAGCCCGCGGCGGCAAGGCCGGTCATCTGAGCTATGTCGACGGACGTGCCGAACAGCGCCACGCCGTCGTCGTAGCGGTTCGGCGGGAGCACGTGCGGGAGGCTCGCCTCCTGGGCGGCGAGGTACGGCGAGGAGATCGCCAGCACCGCCACCAGCAGAGCGATCATGGCCCAGAGCGGCATGCCCGGAATGGCCATCGTGGCCATGAGCACCGCCTGTGACCACGCGGTCGTCACCATTACCGTGCGTCGCGGGAACCGGTCGGCGACCCAGCCGAGCAACGGGCCCGAAATCAGTGGTGGGAAGAGCGTCAATGACCAGGTGAGAGCGGTCCAGGCAGTGGATTCTGTTCGCTGGTACACGAGCAGTGACAATGCGACTGCCGCGAGCTGGTCACCGGCTGTAGATACCGTCGAACCGATCCACATGGCGCGGAACTCACGCAAGCCCACGAGGTCGCGGAGAGCGCCGCGGGTCGTCATGCGGCTCCTCGGCGCACCGCGCCCCGCGCGCGGCGAATCAGCACGTCCTGATTCGCTCTACGCCGAGTCACGTCGCCCCCGCCGGTGGTAATCAATTTCTATCGACAATCACGGTAGAAGCTGCCTGACCGTTCAACGTCTGTCCTACCACAGTGTGTACCTAAACGGAGCAGGCCAGTTACCTAAAGTAGTTACAATAGCGAAACGCAGGGCTGATCTTCTTCACAGTTGACCTGGGGTTCGCCTGATTGGACCCCAAATGGTCACGGTAAGTGTCAACCGGTGCCAAACGGGTGTCGCCTGTTCGGCCAACCGGTGCAACCCGCTCCGACTCCTGCCCGGCAGAACTGGCAAATTGCGAACGGGATGACGGTACCCGCGCTCGGGAGTGCCGTGGAATAGGCCACGCCGTTTGTCATCGCGGTCACCCGCAAGTCGTTGGCAACACAGGTGAGTAGCGTTTCCCCGCCCGCGGAACGAAACCGGTTCAGCGGGCAGGAAAACGATCACTAACGTCGGCTGATAGGCGCCCTTGGCGTCGCTGACCGACCGATAACGTCAGGCGGGATCAGCCCTTGGCGGCGATCCGGCGGCGACGGGCGACCTCGGCCAGCACGACACCCGCAGCGACGGACGCGTTGAGCGACTCGACGCCCGTGGCCATGGGGATCGACACGGTCTGGTCGCAGGTCTCCTTGACCAGACGGCCGAGGCCGCGGCCTTCCGAACCGACCACGACGACCAGCGGGCCCGTCGCGAGGTCCAGACCGTCCACGTCCACGTCGCCGTCCGCGTCCAGGCCCACGATCATCAGGCCGGCCTCGGCCCAGTCACGCAGCGTGCGGGTGAGGTTCGTGGCCATCGCGATCGGCAGCTTGGCCGCCGTGCCTGCGCTGGTCCGCCACGCGACCGCCGTCATCGACGCACTGCGCCGTTGCGGCAGCACCACGCCCTGCGCACCGAACGCCGCGGCCGAGCGCACGACGGCACCCAGGTTGCGCGGGTCCGTCACGCCGTCGAGCGCCACCAGCAGCGGCGGCACACCGGCACGCTGAGCGAACTCGAGCAACTCGTTCGGGGTGGCGTACTCGAACGGGGGGACTTGCAGGCCGAGGCCCTGGTGCATCGCGCCGCCGGTGATCCGGTCGAGCTCACCGCGAGCCACCTCCAGCACGGAGATGCCCCGGTCGGCGGCCAGGCGCACGGCCTCCTGCACGCGGTCGTCCGCGTCGATGCCCAGCGCCACGTACAGCGCCGTCGCAGGCGTGCCCGCGCGCAGGCACTCGACGACCGGGTTGCGGCCCGCGACGGTCTCCGCCTGGGCCTTCTCGGTCTTCTGGCGCCGCTGCGTCTTGACGGCCTCGGTCTTCGCGACCACCTTCGCGCGCTTGTACGCGGGGTGGTTCGGGCGTTCCGACGCCTTCGGGGTCGGACCCTTGCCCTGCAGGCCCTTGGACTTCTGTCCGCCGGAGCCGGTGACCGCGCCCTTCTTCGAGCCCGGATTGCGCATCGCGCCCTTGCGCTTGGAGTTGCCAGCCACGGAAGTCAGTCGTCCTTCAAAGTCCACTGCGGACCGTCGGGGGTGTCCTCGACGGCGATGCCCGCCTCGAGCAGTTGGTCGCGCAACGCGTCGGAGCGTGCGAAGTCCCTGCTCTTACGGGCTTCCTGGCGCTCGACGAGCAGCCGATCAACCAGCGTGGTCAGCGCCTGCCGCATGCCTAGGTCGGCAGACGACTGGTCGTTCCACTTCGGCGACAACGGGTCGACGCCGAGGATGCCGGCCATCCGGCGGACGCACTCGGCGGCCTCGCGGGCCGTCTCGTGGTCGCCGTCGGCGAGTGCCGTGTTGCCCTGGCGCACCTTGTTGTGCAGTGCTGCCACGGCCTGAGGCGTGTTCAGGTCGTTGTCCATCGCAACGACGAAGTCCGGGCACATGTCGCCACGGAGCTGAACCTGGCCCACCCGCTCGGCGACGCGGCGCAGGAACGACTCGATGCGCCCGTAGGACGTCACCGCCTCCTGCAACGCCTCTTCCGAGTACTCGATGTGCGAGCGGTAGTGCGGCGACACGAGGTAGTACCGCAGCTCCTGGGCGCGGACCACCTCCAGCATCGCCGGGATGGACACGGTGTTGCCCAGCGACTTGGCCATCTTCTCGCCGGACATCGTGACCCAGTAGTTGTGCATCCAGTAGTTCGCGAAGCCGTCACCGGCCGCGCGCGACTGGGCCTGCTCGTTCTCGTGGTGCGGGAAGATCAGGTCGAGCCCGCCGCCGTGGATGTCGAACGTGCCGCCGAGGTACGTCGTGGCCATCGCGGAGCACTCGAGGTGCCAGCCGGGCCGGCCGTTGCCCCACGGCGTCGGCCAGCTCGGCTCACCGGGCTTGGCGGCCTTCCACAGCGTGAAGTCGCGCGGGTCGCGCTTGCCGCGCACCTCGGTCTCGCCCTGCTGCTGGTCGTCGAGCTTGCGCCCCGACAACGTGCCGTACTCGGGGAACGAGCGCACGTCGAAGTAGACGTCGCCGTCGACGTCGTACGCGTGACCCTTGTCGATCAGCCGCTGCATCAGCTCGACCATCTGCGTCACGTGCCCGGTGGCTCGCGGCGCGTAGGTCGGCGGCAGGCAGCCGAGCGCGTCGTAGGCGTCCTCGAACGCCATCTCGTGCTTGTAGGCCCACGCCCACCACGGCCTGTCGTGCTCGGCGGCCTTGGTGAGGATCTTGTCGTCGATGTCGGTGACGTTGCGGACCAGCGTGACGTCAGCGCCGTCGCGAGCGAGCCAGCGGCGCAGCACGTCGAAGTTCAGGCCGCTGCGGACGTGGCCGATGTGAGGCACGCCCTGCACGGTCGCCCCACACACGTAGATCGACGCCGTTCCGTTGACCTGCGGGTGGAACTCCCGCATGGACCGGCTCGCGGTGTCGTAGATGTGGAGGCTCACACGGGAATGGTACGGGCCACATCCAAAAGAGCGTCCGGGCGGTCACTCGTCGGAACCGGATTGACAAGCCGGAAGGAGCAGCCGATCGCCTCGGCTCCGCCGTCCGCCTCCTCGCTGTCGCCGACCATCACGGCGTGGCGCGGATCGACGCCCAGCCGTTCGCACGCCGTGGTGAAGATCTTCGGGTCCGGCTTGATCACGCCTTCCTCGTAGGAGAGCACGAACTCGTCCACGAGGTGCGTGAGGCCGTGCAGCTCGAACACGGTGCGGATGTCCCAGCCGATGTTGCTGACGACCGCGACCGGGATGTCCTTCAGGTGTTCGAGGGTGGCCTTCGTGTCCGGGTAGGGCTGCCACGACTCGGGGGCCAGCAGCTGGTCGTAGAGCGCCTCGGCGTCCGGGACCAGCGCGTCGTTGAGCACCTTCACGTGCACCCAGCGGTGCAGGTCCGGGTCGAGGTCGCGGCGGTGCCACGCGTCGACGAGCTCGGGGTCCATGCCCTCGGCGATGCCGACAGGGGCGGTGAGCGCACGCATCAGGTCCGCGTTGGACGCCAGCTCGGGGTGTTCGAGCCGGAAGAGCGTGCCGGAGAAGTCGAAGAGCGCGGCGTGGATCGTCACGCCCCCGACTCTACGTTCTCTTCGGCTAAGTGGTCTGGACCTTTTTGAGCTCAGCCTCGACCGGTCCCGGGTCGTAGGACAGGTGCAGGTGCAGATCGCCGGAGCCGCGTTCACCGGCGTCCACGAACTGCTGCACGAACGCCTCGATCTGCGTGAGCGGTTCGTTCGCGAGCTGCGCTGCCGTTTGGTACAGCGCGGCGAACCGGGCGGGCGTCGGCGTGCCGCGCAGGTCGGCCGACCAGTCGAGCAGCTTCTCGTACTCCTCGACGAAGCGGTTGGCCAGCTGCCGGATCCGCTCGCGGTCACCTGGCCGGCCGGCTCGACCGAACGCCCACTGCTGCTTGCCGGGGGAGAGCAGGTCCGCGATGGTGTTGACGATCCCGTCGAACACCCGCGAGCGCGTCATGAAGTGGTCGAGCGCCTCGGTGTCCGTGGTCAGCGCGCGCCTGGGCGAGGAGAAGCCCATCTCGTGGCTGGTCCGCTTGTCCTCGAGCTTGTTCAGGTGCAGCTTCAGGCTGTCCGCGAACAGCTGGTACTCCCAGCCGGGCTCCGGTCCCTCGACCTTGGTGCCGACCTTCTCGGCGATCATCCTGGCGAACTCGCGCGGGGTGCGGTTGCTGATGTCGATGTAGCCGGTGCCGACGCGCAGCGCGGGGATCTCGGTGTCGTCGAACCGCGCCGGGAGCACGTACTCGCTGTCGGACACCAGCGCGCGGTCGAACGCCGACTGCCGCTCGTGCTTGGTCCACATCTTCCGCGCGTAGGCCTCGGAAACGAACATCACGCAGAACCGCGAGTCGCGCCGGTAGATCTGGTCGAGGTGCTCGACCAGGTTCTTGCCCCACAGGTCGGCCTGCTCGTCGGTGTCGTAGAAGCGGGAGACGCCTAGCTCGGTGAGGTGGCGGGCCACCTCTTCGACGTAGACGCGATCTTCGCCGGCGAATGAGAGGCACACGTCGTACTTGGGCACCTCGGGGAGCTTAGTAGTGGCGGGAACCACAGCCCCGAGGCGGGAGTTGTCCAGGTATGAGCCTGGGGTTCCTTTTCGCGATGTCGTTACCGGCGTTGGTCGTGGCCCTGTTCGTGCTCGCGATGGTCGAACGGTTCGTGCGCCGCAGGGGCGGCGGCACGCCGATGGCCACGGCCGGCATCGGCGAGCTGGGAGCGACGTTCGAGATGGGCCAGCGCGAGGAGCTGGAGTTCCGCAAGGAGGAACGGCAGCTGCGCGACGAGGAGGGCGACGCCGCGCCGCCGCGAAGCCACGTGGACCTCGACGGCGGCAGGGCCGTGCTGAAGCTGCCCGACTAGGCCATGTCCTGCAAGTCCGTTCGATGAGAGTCACGGGCGAGAGGCCCGGAGACGGTGCCTAGAGGTTGCCGGTGGTCTTGGACACCTTCACGCGGGCGACGACACGCACGTTGTCCGTGCCGATGTCGCCCTTGTAGTCGTCGCCGGTGTACTTGTGCGCCAGCTCGTTGATGAGGTCGTCCCCGCCCTCGGTCGTCAGCGACGTCTCGCCGCGGAACTCCGTGTAGCTGTACGGGTTGTCCTGGTCGATGACGGTGATGCTCACTCGCGGGTCGCGCTTGAGGTGACGTTCCTTCGCGCGGCCGACGGTGGTGGAGAAGAGCACGTCGTCGCCATCGCGCTTGATCCACACGACCGAGGTCTGCGGGCTGCCGTCCTTGGCCAGCGTGGCGACGGTGGCGTAGTTAGCGCTGTCTAGGAGCGTGCGCTGTGCTTCTGAGAGGGAGGCCATGGCATCAGCAACGCCGTCGCGATCGCCGCGATTCCCTCGTTTCGGCCCGTGAGACCGAGCCCGTCGGTCGTGGTGCCCGCCACTGAGACAGGGCCGCCAACGGCCTCGGAAAGCGCTTTCTGGGCCTCGTCGCGACGCTTGCCGATGCGGGGCTCGTTGCCGATCACCTGCACTGTGGCGTTTCCCACACGGAAGCCGGCCTCCTCGACGAGCCTGCGGACTTCCGTGAGCAGAACCACTCCGTGGGCGCCCGACCAGCGCGGATCGGACGTGCCGAAGACCGCGCCCAGGTCACCGAGGCCCGCTGCGGACAGCAGTGCGTCGCACAGAGCGTGTGAGGCGACGTCGCCGTCGGAGTGACCGGCGCAACCGTCGACCCCCTCCCACAGGAGCCCGGCGATCCAGCACTCGCGACCTGCTTCGATCGGGTGGACGTCGACGCCCTGGCCGATTCTCACGCTTGTTCTCCTGCGAACAGTGCTGCCGCGACCGCGAGGTCGAACGGGGTGGTGATCTTCATTGCGTGCGCGTGTCCGGGAACCGTGTGGACCGTGCCGCCGTTCTTCTCCACAAGACCAGCGTCGTCAGTCGCGGCAATACCGGAGCAATAGGCGGCTTTGAGAGTCTCGGCGCGGAAACCCTGCGGGGTCTGGACGACCCGCAGACCGGCCCGGTCAGGTGTGGAGACGACCACTCCGACCTCGTCCACCTGCTTGATCGTGTCGGCCACCGGAAGCACCGGGATGACGGCGTCGTGCCCGTCGCGCACCGCGGCCACGACGGCGGCGATGACCTCGGGAGGAGTGAAGGCGCGGGCGGCGTCGTGCACCAGCACGATGGAGGTGTCCGGAATCACGCTGAGCGCGTGTTCGAGGGCGAGGCGCACCGAGTCAGAGCGTTGCGCTCCCCCTGAAAGCACGTGCACCGCCCCGCCGGCCGGGGCCAGCGAGGCGGTAGCAGTGTGCACGAGGTCCACATCGGACGGTGGAGCGGCGATGACGACGTGCTGAACCTGGCCTGACGCGAACAGACCCAGTACGGCACGAGCCAACAGCGGCACCCCGTTGACCGGCACGAGCGCCTTGGGCATCCCGTAGCCCAGACGCTCTCCCCGCCCTGCCGCGGGCACGAGCGCGACAACACTCATGTTCGCGACTTACGTCCGATGCTCTGTGTGTTTTTTGTTCAGAAACTACGAGGCTGTGGCGAGAACTTCGTCGAGGAGAACCTCGGCCTTGTCCTCGTCGGTGCCCTCGGCCAGCGCCAGCTCGCTGACCAGTATCTGCCGAGCCTTCGCCAGCATCCGCTTCTCGCCGGCGGACAACCCGCGATCCTTCTCGCGCCGCCAGAGGTCGCGCACCACTTCCGCAACCTTGTTCACGTCGCCGGAGGCGAGCTTCTCAAGGTTGGCCTTGTACCGCCGAGACCAGTTGGTCGGCTCCTCGGTGTGGGGAGCACGCAAGACCTCGAAAACCTTGTCGAGTCCTTCTTGGCCGACAACGTCACGCACGCCTACGATTTCGGCGTTGTCAGCGGGAACCCGTACGGTGAGGTCGCCCTGCGCTACCTTGAGAACGAGGTACTTCTTCTCCTCGCCCTTGATCACGCGGGTCTCGATTGCTTCGATGAGAGCGGCACCGTGGTGCGGGTAGACGACGGTCTCTCCGACCTTGAAAACCATGTGTCCTCTGCCCCTTTCGATGCCTCCATCCTAACACGTCCGGCAAGGCTTCGAACGCCGCTCGATGATCCGTTAGTGCTGGTCAGGGCCATGCGGGGGGTTGACAAACCACCTGTTCGCGTGCAAGGTACGACTCACCGAAGATCGAATGGCACCACGTGCCGCGTGCTTTTCGGGCCCCGGTTAGGCTCCTCGCCTGGTGGTTGTTCCCTAGGAAGGACGCTGGAGCCGTGAACTCAGGAGTGTCTCGCCGGATGATCGTGACGGCAGCGCTGGCCGCGGGCCTCGGCCTGGTGGCGGTCGGCTGCAGCGCCGGTCAGGTCACCCAGACCGACACCCAGGTCGCTGCCGTGGACGGTGCGAGCGGAAACGCCGGCCCGATCGCGGTGCGCAACGTCATGCTGGCGTTCCCGCCGGACGGCAACCGGTATCACAAGGGCGACGACGCGCCGCTCACGTTCGTCATCGCGAACACGGGTGAGAACCCCGACAAGCTGCTGTCGATCAAGTCCGACGCCGCTGAGGGCGAGGCCGAGGTCGTGGGCAGCAAGGACATCCCGTCCCGCTACGCCCTGCAGGCCGAGTACGACCCGTCGAAGGCGCCGACGAAGACCTCTTCGCCGTCGTCCTCCTCGAGCGCGCCGTCGTCGGGTGCGCCCTCTTCGTCGAACGCGCCTTCTTCGTCGGTCTCGCCGACCTCGGGCGCCCCGTCGTCCTCGTCGGTCGCTCCGACCTCGGGCTCCGTGTCGCCGTCGTCGTCCGGTTCGGTGTCGTCGTCGTCCGGCAGCCCGTCCGGCTCGTCCTCGGTGAAGCCGACCTCGTCGTCGGCCGCGATCCCGGACGACCTCGAGGTGCTGCAGATCCGTTGCGCGCTGAAGAAGCTCAACCGCGACGTGGTGGCCGCGCAGACCATCAAGATCACGTTCCTCTTCGAGAAGGCCGGTTCGGTCACGCTCGAGGTGCCGATCGCGCCGTCCGAGCACAAGCGCGTCAGCGAAGGCCACGAAGGCGGCCACTGAGCTCTTCCGGCTGTGAAAAACGCCGCTCCCTCATCGCGAGGGGGCGGCGTTTTCGCGTCTTCGGTCAGGCCTTGAGCATCGGGCGGAACTTGTCGCGGTAGGCCCAGGCCAGGCCGATCTCGGCGGCGACGACGAGCAGCGCGATGACGATGCCGGACGGCTCCAGGAAGACGTGGAACAGGAAGATGTTCACGACCATCGGGGCCAGCATCGCGAGCGCCAGCGGCACGAACCGGCCGACGATCAGCAGGAGACCCGCGACGAGTTGGACGCCGGACGCGAGCTGCAACATGTAGCCGGTGGCGCAGAGCGCGGCGCTGAAGGCCACACCTTCGGGTGCCATGGTGCTGGGGTCCGGGGCGGGCATGAACAGCAGGAAGCCGTTCAGGCCGGTCGTGGCGAACAGCAGGCCGGTCAGCACGCGGGTGACGACGGTGGCGTAGCGGCCGACGGCGAACTTGCGGGTCTGAGTCGCGGTTGCGGTGGTCACTGTGTCCTCCAGGCGTTGGTGTCCTTCCACTGATGCGTCGAACGGGCTCCACGCCGGATCGACAAAGCTGCCGAAGATTTTTTGTCGGTGGTGTCCTCTAACGTTCGGGGTGTGGCGAAGACAGCGCGGCCGATCTTCCGTTGTGCCGAGTGCGGGCACGAGGTGGCGAAGTGGTTCGGCCGCTGCCCCGAGTGCCAGGCGTGGGGCAGCATCGAGGAACGAGGCACGGCGTCGGTGACCCGTGTCGTCGCTGGCGCGCCCACGTCGGCGGCGCGGCCCATCGGCGAGGTCGACATCGAGTCGGCGCGGGCTCTGTCGACGGGTGTCAGCGAGTTCGACCGGGTGCTCGGCGGGGGGCTGGTGCCCGGTGCCGTCGTGCTGTTGGCGGGCGAGCCTGGCGTGGGCAAGTCGACGCTGCTGCTGGAGACCGCGCACCGCTGGGCCGAGCAGCACGGCCGTTGTCTCTACGTCACGGGCGAGGAGTCCGCGGGGCAGGTGCGGCTGCGGGCGGAGCGCACCGGCAACCTGCACGGCGAGATGTACCTGGCGGCCGAGAGCGAGCTCAGCGCGTTGCTCGGGCAGGTCGACCAGGTGAAGCCGTCGATGTTGATCGTCGACTCGGTGCAGACCATGTCGACGGTGAGCGTCGAGGGCGTGCCGGGTGGCGTCACGCAGGTGCGGACCGTCGCATCAGGACTGATCACGATGGCCAAGGAGCGCGGCCTTCCGGTCGTGCTGGTCGGCCACGTCACCAAGGACGGATCCGTTGCGGGGCCACGGGTTCTGGAGCATCTCGTCGACGTGGTGCTGCAGTTCGAGGGCGACAGGCACTCGAGTCTGCGGCTGCTGCGCGGCATCAAGAACCGCTACGGCGCCGCCGACGAGGTGGGCTGCTTCGAGCTGCGCGACGACGGCATCGTGGGCGTGCCGGACCCGTCCGGGCTGTTCCTGACGCGCCGCGAGAAGGCCGTCGAGGGCACCTGCGTCACGGTGATCGTCGAGGGCAAGCGGCCGATGCTCGGCGAGGTGCAGGCGCTCGTCGCCAAGACGAACCTGCCCGCGCCCCGGCGTGCGGTGAGCGGCTTGGACCCCGCGCGCATCTCGATGGCGCTGGCGGTGCTGGAGAAGCGCGGCAAGGTCAACCTGTTCCAGAAGGACGTCTTCACCGCGACGGTGGGCGGCATGCGGCTGGTCGAACCCGCCGCGGACCTCGCGGTGGTGCTGGCCGTGGCCTCCGCCGAACGCGAGATCGCGCTGCCAGCCGACCTGGTGGTGCTCGGCGAGGTGGGTCTGGCCGGAGAGATCAGGCGGGTCAACGGCGTGGGCAAGCGCTTGCAGGAGGCGGCGCGCCTCGGCTTCAAGAAGGCGCTGGTGCCGCCGGACCACGGCCCGCTGCCGGACGGTGTCAAGGCGCTCGTGGCGAACGATCTGGTGTCGGCGTTGGATGTTTTGGGGCTAAACCGACGCAGGGCTGGTAAACCTGCTGACGACTGATCGACAGCTTCGGGGGAGGGCTGATGGTCAACTTTCACCAGCTGCGCACGTGGCAGGCGGACGGGCTAGAGATCCGCGACGTCGTGCGGCGGCTGCTGACCAGTGACATGTCGAGCGACGACATCGTCAAGGCGTGGGGTCTGGCGTTCGACCTCTCCGGCGACCTGCCGCAGGGGCCGGAGCAGTTCCTAGACGAGGTCTCGGAGGTGCTGTCTTCCGCCGTCGCCGAGGTGCCGCCGGGCGCGCGCAGCGACGCCGGTCTGACGCGGGTCGACGTAGAGGAGTACGTCGACCATGCCGAGTGGGAGCTCGCGCTCGAGGTCCTGGGCGACTTCGAGGGCATCACCTGGCAGACACCCCGGTACTGGGACCTGCTGGCCGGAGCCGCGGTGCAGATGGACCTCGACCCCTCGTGGTTCTACTGGCGTGCCAGGGAGTCGATCCACGGCCTGCTGCGAGCCGAGCTGAGGCTGGACGAGGGCGCGACAGCTGTGCCGGCGCAGGGGATGCGGCCGGTGTGGGACCTGAGCGGCGGCGAGCGCAAGGTGGCCGCGATGTGGGTGGAGTCGAAGCCGGTGCTGGAGCCGGGAGATCGGGCGACCGTGAGGTTGCGGCCGCTGATGCCGGGCGCGTGGGTGCATCTGGTCAGGGGTGACCGGATCGCGTTGCTGCAGGACGGGGAGCCGGTGGGGACGGCGAAGATCGTGGAGAAGGTGCCGCCGCGGCCTTGAGCCGGGTGGGGCCTGAGGTGGGCAGGTGGGCGGCGCGTTTGGGCTGTCGAGTGCCTGCTGCCGTGGAGCTGAGTCGGGGTGGGCTCGCGGTGGGCGGGTGAGGCGGCGGATCTGGGGCGCCGAGCGCCTGCTACCGCCGCCCCGAGCCGGGTGCGGCTTGCCGGCGGGCAGGTGAGGCGGCCGGTCTGGGTTGCCGAGGCCTGTCGCCGTGGCCCTGAGTCCGGGTGCGGGCCTGCGGTGGGCGATCTGGGGCGCCGAGCGCCTGCTACCGCCGCCCCTAAGTCGGGTGGGGCTTGCCGTGGGCGGTTGGGCAGCAGGTCTAGCCGCCAAGAACCTGCTGCCGCGGCCCTGAATCGGGGTGTGGCTTGCGCTGGGCAGGTGGAGCGGCGGGTCTGGGTTGCCGAGGCCTGTCGCCGTGGCCCTGAGTCCAGCGGGTGCGGGCCTGCGGTGGGCGCATCTGGGTCGCCGAGAGCCTGCTGCCGCGGCCCCGAGCCGGGTGGGGTGGGCGGGTCTGGGCCGTCGAGAACCTGCTGCCGCGATCCTGAGTCGCGTGTGGTCTGCGGTGGGCGGTCGGTGCGGCCGGTCTGGGCCGCCAAGAACCTGCTGCCGTGGTCCTGAAACGGAGTGCGGCTTGTGGCGGGCAGGTGAGGCGGGCCTGGGCTGTCGAGCACCTGCCGCCGCAACCCTGAGTCAGGCGAAAACAGCATGCGCAAGGCAGGCGGGGCGGCGAATCCGGCCTTGAGTCAGGCGAGAAGCTTGCGCAGCGCGGTCGGAGTCTGGCCGAGGTGTTCGCGCACGGTCCGGGACAGATGAGCCTGGTCCGCGAAGCCCAGGTCGGCGGCCACCGCGGCGAGGCTCGTCTCGCCGCCCTCCAGGCGGTCCAGCGCGGCAGCCACACGAACCCTGTTGCGGTAGCGGGTCAGCGACACCCCCAGCTCACGGGTGAACCCCCTGCTGAGCCGGTACGGAGAGACGCCCAGCAGTCCGGCGAGCGGGATCAGGCCCGCGGAGGCGGGATCGCCGGCACCGATCACCTCGCGAGCTCTGGCCACGAGCGCGCGATCACCGGCACCGACCTGGTCGCCGGACGGGGTGGGCGACACCGCGACCTGCCGCACCACTTCGCCCACCAGGCCGACCAGGCCCTCGGGCGCGCCGTCCGAGGTGCGGACGGCGGTCAGGAGGCGGCGGTGGGCCAGGTCGAGCCTGCCGTCGACGTAGACCGAGGAGCCGCGCAGGAGCGGGGCGTCGCCTGCCATGGCGCGCCACAGGTCGGCGGTGAGGCTGATCGACGTGCAGACGTCGCCGCCGGTGGGGTGCGCGAACTGCTCTTCCTCGCCTGGCAGGCCGATGTCGCCGAGGGTGCGGTCCAGGTCTGCCGGCACGCCACGGACCCGGCGCCGGAAGCCGCCTTGGCGCACGAGGACCAGCCGCACGTCCGAGCGCGGCGGTTCGGTGGACCAGCCGCGGTGGTCGTCCTGGCAGTCCACCGCGGACACGGTGAACTCCGGGCGGGCCGCGAGGTCGGCGAACGAGAGCACAGAAGAAGGCTAGGCCGGGGGTCTGACAATTCCCGCAAGGATCTTCAAGACCAGGAGGCGGACGGGCGCGAGGCTGGGTCGCACAGAAACCGTAAGGAGTCGCAATGCCCGCAACGGCCCAGCTCACCACGATCGTCCTCGACTGCGCCGACCCCGGACCGCTGGCCGAGTTCTACCGCAAGGTCACCGGGTGGGAGGTGACGTCCAGCGACGCCGACAGCGCCTACCTCGGGGAAGGCCCGATCCAGCTCGCCTTCTACAGGGTGGAGGGCTACGAGCCGCCGGCCTGGCCGAGCCCCGCCAAGCAGGCGCACCTGGACTTCCAGGTCGACGACGTCGAACTGGCGGTCAAGCAGTTGCTCGACCTCGGCGCCACCAAGCCCGAGTTCCAGCCCGGCGAGGGCCGGTGGACCGTGCTGGCCGACCCGCAGGGCCACCTGCTCTGCCTGGTGGGCTGATCGACATGGCCTTCATCAGCAGGGAGATCGTGATCGAGTCCGGTGCCGACGACGTGTGGAAGGTGATCGGCGACTTCGAAAGAGGTCCCTCGCGAATGGCTCCGGGGTTCGTGATCCACACGAAGGCCGAGGGCGAGCTGAGGGTCGTCACCTTCGCCGACGGCACGGTGGTCACAGAGCGGCGGATCAGCGTGGACGACGACGCGCGGCGCATCGCCTACTCGGTCGTCGGAGAAAGAGTCGAGCACGACAACGCGGTCATGCAGGTCTTCGAAGATGGCGAGAGGTGCCGGCTGGTCTGGAGCCGCGACGTGCTCCCCGACGCGCTGGTCACGCCCATGAGCCAGGCGATGGAGCACGGGATCAAAGTCGTCGAGAAGACCCTCGGCAACGCATGAGAATGCCGCCGCGGCCAAGGACCGCGGCGGCATCCGAAATCACTGCGACAACTACTGCGACAACAGCTGGGCGCAGCGGATCAGGCCCAGGTGCGAGTACGCCTGCGGGTGGTTGCCCAGCGAGCGCTCGGCGATCGGGTCGTACTCCTCGGGCAGCAGACCCGTGGGACCCGCCGCCGCGACGATCTGGCCGAACAGCTCCTCGGCCTCGGTACGACGACCCGTCAAAAGGTACGACTCGATCATCCAGGCGGCACACAGGTGGAAGCCGCCCTCGTCGCCCGGCAGGCCGTCGTCCCGGTGGTAGCGGTAGACGGTCGAACCCGAACGCAGCTCGGCCTCGATGGCGGTGACGGTGGACTGGAACCGCTCGTCGGTCGGGTCGATCAGACCCGACAGGCCGACGAACAGCGATGCCGCGTCCAGGTCGTCGCCGTCGTAGGCCGTGGTGAAGGACTGGACCTCGTCGTTCCAGCCGTTCTTCAGCACGTCCGTGGCGATCGTGTCGCGCAACGGCACCCACGAGGGATCCAGCGAGCGCCCGAACTGCTCGCCGAGCTTGATCGCGCGGTCGATGGTCAGCCAGCACATGACCTTCGAGTACACGTGGTGGCGCGGCGCGTGCCGCTCCTCCCAGATGCCGTGGTCCGGCTCGTGCCAGCGCCGCGAGACGGCCTCGGCCATCGCCTGGACCATGGCCCAGTCGTGGTCCGACAACGAGCCACGCGCGGAAGCCAGCTGCACCACGAGATCCACGACGGGACCGAACACGTCGAGCTGCACCTGCTGGTTCGCGAGGTTGCCGACGCGCACCGGCCGCGAACCCGCGTACCCCGGCAGCGTGTCGATCACGGCCTCGGCACCGAGCTGCGTGCCGTGCAACGTGTACAGCGGGTGCAGGCGCTCGGGACCGGGGATGGTCTCCAGGACACCGTGCAGCCACGCCAGGAAGCCGTCGGCCTCCGCGAAGGACCCCACCGACACGAGCGCGGCGGCGGTCATCGCGCCGTCACGCAGCCAGCAGTAGCGGTAGTCCCAGTTGCGGACACCGCCCAGCTCCTCGGGCAGCGACGTGGTGGCCGCCGCCATGATCGAGCCGGAGTCCTTGTGCACCAGGCCGCGCAACGTCAGAGCCGAGCGCAGCACCAGGTCGGTCTGCACCCTGGGGAGCTTCAGCCCCGCCGCCCAGTCCGACCAGTAGCCGGCCGCGCGGTCACGACGCACGGACTCGGCCAGAGCGTGCTCGGACAGGTCGTCGGTGCCGCAACGCAGCTCCAACAACACCGCGGCACCCTCGCGCGGCCGGACCACAGCGCGTGCGGTCTCCTGCAGGCCGTCGGAGGTGATCTCCCAGTCGACGCCCGGCGAACGCAGCACCATCGGGTCCGAGGTGCCGACCACACGCAGGCCGTCGCGCTCGCGCAGCAGCCGCACCGGCACCTGGCCGAACTCGGGCCGCGGCGCGAACGTGATCACCGCGTTGGTCGAGCCGGAGATCCGTCGCACCAGGTCGGTGCGGTGCGACGCGAGGTCGTGCTCGAGGTAGTCGGTCACCAGGAGCCGCGACCAGCGGGTCTCCACGATCATCGTGCCCGGCAGGTAGCGCTGGCCCAGCGGCAGCGACCCGTGCTCCGGCTTGATCGAGAAGTGGCCCGCGGCGGGGCCACCGAGCAGGTCGGCGAAGATCGCCGCCGAGTCCGGCTCGGGGTGGCACAGCCAGTTGACCTTGGCGTCCGGCGTCACCAGCGCGACCGAACGCTCGTTCGCGAGCATGGTCAGACGCTCGATAGGCACGGCCTGGTCGCCGTGCAGCCACGCCCGGCGCTCCTCCAGGAGGAACGCCAGCACGGTGGCCACGTCGGCCGGGTCCTTCACGTAGTGCTCGGCGAGCGACTCGCCGGCACCGACGCGGATGCCGACGTCCGGACCGGACAGGCGCGCGAACGCCTTCTCGTCCGTCACATCGTCGCCCAGGAAGACCGCCGCGGTGGCGCCGACCTGGTGACGAAGGATGTCCAGGGCGTGGCCCTTGTTGGTCTCGACGACGGCGAGCTCGATCACGGCCTTGCCCTCGGTGACCTGCACACCTTCCCAGGTGCACGGACCGGAGCGGACCGCCTCGAGGACGATCTCGCCGACCGAGGCATCAGCGCGGCGCACGTGCACCGCGATCGAGGCCGGCTTGACCTCGAGGTGCACGCCCTCGTGGCTGTCGACGATCGTTTCCAGCTCGGCTTCGATCCGGCGCAGCAACGCCTTGGCGTTCGCGTCCAGCGCGTGGACGAAGCCGACGTCGAACTCGGAGCCGTGGGAACCGACCAGGTGGACCTCGCCAGGTAGGCGAGAGAGTGTTGCGAGGTCACGCAGCGCACGCCCGGAGATCACGGCTGACGTGGTCTCGTGCAGGCTCGCGAGAGAACGCAGCGCGTTCACCGACTCCGGGAGCGGGCGTGCCTGCTCCGGGTCGCTCACGATAGGCGCGAGTGTTCCGTCGTAGTCGCTGGCGACCAGCAGTCGCGGGGTCCGCGCGAGCTGACAGATAGCTCTGCGCAGTTCGGCGGGGAGGGCCTCGGCGGTCAACGCCCCTCCTGGAGCACTCGATGGGTCAGTGGGATCTGAAAGGATTCAGACCGAGGTCTGCGTGCCCAACGCCTCCAGGAACGACCTCGCCCAGCGGTCAACGTCGTGGGTGAGGACTTGGCGGCGCAGCGCGCGCATCCTACGGCGGCCTTCGGCGGGATCGATGTCGAGGGCGGCCTGCAATGCGTTCTTGACACCGTCCAGATCATGGGGGTTCACCAGGAACGCACTGGTCAGTTCTGCGGCAGCGCCGGCGAACTCGCTGAGCACCAGAGCTCCACCAAGATCATATCGGCAGGCCACGTACTCCTTGCAGACCAGGTTCATTCCGTCCCGAACAGGCGTCACCACCATGACGTCGGCGGCGCTCATGAACGCGACGAGCTCCTCGCGGTTGACCGACTGGTGGAGGTAGTGCACCACCGGTTTGCCGACCCGCCCGAACTCGCCGTTGATGCGGCCCACGGACTGCTCGATGTCCTGGCGCATCGTCTTGTAGTGGTCGACGCGCTCCCGGCTGGGAGTCGCGAGCTGCACCATCGTGACGTCCTCGGGGTCCACGCGTCCGTCCGCGATCAGCTCGTACAGAGCGCGGATCCGGACGTCGATGCCCTTCGTGTAGTCGAGACGGTCCACACCCAGCAGGATGCGCTTGGGGTTGCCGAGATCCGCTCGAATCTGCTTCGCGCGGGCCTGCGTCTCCTTGCGCCGGGCCACCGCGTCGAGGCCCGCGCTGTCGATCGAGATCGGGAACGCGCCGACGCGCACGGTCCTGTCGCCGACCTGCACGACACCTGGCCGGGTCCTGACACCGACGGTGCCGCGGCTGGGCTCAAGGCCGACGAGCCGGCGGGCCAGCCAGAGGAAGTTCTGCGCGCCGCCGGGCCGGTGGAAGCCCACCAGGTCGGCGCCGAGCAGCCCGCGGATGATCTCCGTGCGCCACGGGAGCTGCATGAACAGCTCGACCGGCGGGAACGGGATGTGCAGGAAGAAGCCGATCTTGAGGTCGGGCCGTTGCTCGCGCAGCATCGCCGGGACGAGCTGCAGCTGGTAGTCCTGCACCCACACCGTCGCGCCCTGAGCCGCGATCTTCGCCGTCGCGTCGGCGAACCGCTGGTTGACCTGGCGGTAGGAGTTCCACCAGTGCCGGTGGAACGCGGGCTGGGCGACGACGTCGTGGTAGAGCGGCCAGAGGGTGCCGTTGGAGAAGCCCTCGTAGTAGTCCTCGACCTCTTTGCCGGACAGCGGCACGGGATGCAGCAGCAGGCCGTCGTCCTCGAACGGCGCCACGTCGGCGTCGGCCACACCCGGCCAGCCGACCCACGCACCGCTGTGTGAGCGGAGGAACGGTTCCAGCGCACTGACCAACCCACCGGGGCTGTGCTTCCACCGCTCTGTGCCGTCGGGCAAACGCTCCAGGTCAACCGGCAGCCGGTTGGCCACGACTACGAATTCCGCCCCGTTCTCGCCAATGTCCATGCTCACATTTCTGAGGTTAGTGCGGACGCGTGTCCGGGGCGTGTCGTGTAACCCCCGTCACAGCAACGTTCACTCCAACCGACGCTCGGTGGGTTTGAGCGGCCCGGACATGCGCGGACCAGCGAACTTGCGCTCCAAACGGCCCAGTCCGGTGCGCACCGGCTGGGCAAGGTACTCGCCGAACACCACCCCTCCGGCCAGGGCGAGAGCAATACCACTCGCGAACACCAAAGTGCTCAAACCGGCCGGATCGCCCTCCGCGGTGAGCTGGAACAGGCCCCGGTAGGTGGTCCAGCCGGGCAGCAGCGGGACCACGCCCGCCTGCACCACGACGAGCGTCGGGATGCCCAACCGGCGGGTCAACGTCGCGCCGCCGAACCCGGAGATCGCGGCGGCCACCGCGGAGGAGAGCAGCACGTCCAGGCCGAAGCTCGTGACGAGACCGAAGGCGGCAGTGCCGATCGCGCCGGAGATGGCGGCGGCGACGAGCGCGCGCGGCTGGGCGTAGCAGGCGAGCGCGAAGAACGCACTCGTCGCCGCTCCGGCCGCGAACTGCATCGGCACCGCGGAGATCAGCGGCGGCAACGGGTCGGTGAGCTTGATCTGCAGTCCGAAGTGGACGGCGGTGCGGATGGCGATCGCGACGCCCGCGATGAGACCGGCGCTGAGCAGCACGGTCTCGACGGTGCGGCCGGCGGCCGTGACGTTGTAGCCGGAGATCGCGTCCTGCACGGTGCTGACGAGCGCGAGCCCGGACAGCAGCACGACGATCCCGACGGCGACCAGCAGACTCGGCCGGACGTTGGGCAGGAGGTTCGTGGCGAAGACGGTCAGCGCCGCACCTGTGCCGAGCGCACCGCCGACGAGTTGCTGGAAGAAGAAGGGCAGCGCGCGGCGATTGAGGATCCGGCCGACCCGGTCGATCACGGCGGTGACGATCCCGGCGGTGATCGCGAGCTCCCACCCGCCACCGACGAGGAACGCGACGGCCGCGGCCATTCCGGCCCACGCGACAGTGGCGACCCAGCGCGGATACGGGTGCTTGGCGTTGGTGATGTCCTCGAGTTCCGCGTGCGCGTCTTCGATAGGTCCGAGATTGCGCACGAGGTGTTCGACCGCGGCGAGTCGCGTGTAGTCGAGACTGCGCTGCCGGACCACCCGTACCGCGGTGATCGGGGGCGCGTCAGTTCCTCGATGGCACGACACACTGATAGAGGTGTAGATCACGTCTACTTCGGTATGGGGAAGTCCATAGCTCTCGGTGACGGAGAGAATCGTGGCTGTTACGTCCGCCGCGCCCGCCCCACTGGACATTTGGACCTCACCGATCCTCAGAGCGAGATCGAGTACCAGGTGAACAGTGGTGTCGTCGGGCAGAGCGGGGCCGTGCAGGTTGTTCGTGGAAATCTCAGGCACCTCCGTCGTGTGATCGTGAGGGGTCCTTCGACTGTTGCTGTGGCGTCTGCCACCTCCGATCGGGCGACCCAAAAAGGAGGACATGATCACTGTCCGTTGGTTACCCTCCTGACCTGGTCAAGGCGGCCTGTCCGGCGCACTGATCCACTCAGTTGGTTGGTGTGCCTCCTGCCGGAGCAATCCGATCACACTGAGAGCAGACCGTTCGCCGCAGGTAGCACCCGCAACGGACGCTTACGATGTTCGCGAACACGAGCCAGGCCGGCGTAGCTCAATTGGCAGAGCACTCGCCTTGTAAGCGAAAGGTTAGGGGTTCGATTCCCCTCGCCGGCTCTTATACAACGAGGGTTCGCCCAGGTGGGCGGGCCCTCGTCTCATTCGACGTGACAGTTCGTCAGCTTTTGCGAACGAGTCCGGTAAAGCCCGCGACACTCAGCGTCGCGAAGCTCCAGCCGAGGATCTGCACGACCCAGCCTGCTCCGGTCGCCCACTGCCCGGCTGGTCCGTTCGCCAGTTCGCATCTCGGTGTGCCGCCGAGCTTCACGAGTGGGATCGCGAGATCCGCCGCAAGACTGATTCTGTTCACCGGTGAACAGGCGTCCGGTCCGCGGTCTTTGGCCGGTGTAAGGCCGTTATAGGCATTC
This sequence comes from Lentzea sp. NPDC005914, assembly GCF_040629405.1. Classification (NCBI taxonomy): domain Bacteria; kingdom Bacillati; phylum Actinomycetota; class Actinomycetes; order Pseudonocardiales; family Pseudonocardiaceae; genus Lentzea; species Lentzea sp. NPDC005914. Next base: position 22,607 of record NZ_JBEXVQ010000059.1, read on the forward strand.
GTTGTCCACACGAGACAGAGCGCCAGTGCGAAGGTGGCGAGCAGTCCGGCGACCGCTCGCGAGGGCCTGTAGCCGTAGCCGAGGGTGACTCCCATGAACCAGTGCAAGAGCCTGTTGCCGGGGTCGCCTCTGCGGCGGAGATCTTTCTGTTGCGCTATCAACACCTTGCGCGCGGTGTGTTCGTGGCCAGCGGCGCGGTGCACGGCAGCGAGTTGTTGGTACGGCTGAGGGTGGTAGGCGAACGTGTGATCGCGCAGCATCGTCAGCCACGCGGTGGTGTCCTCCGGCGGTTCGGGGTAGGTGAGGCCGTCCACCGACACCGTGAAGATCTCCGCCTCGAGCAGGTCCGGTACGTCGAGTGCGAGCAGGCCGCCGACCTTGGTGCCGCCCAGGCTGAGTTCGAGGCCGTCGCCGTTGTTGACCAGCTTCTCGGGCTGGAACACCAGCTCGCCCGCCACGGAGGAGTCGCTGATCTGCACCGCCCCCTGGTCGCTGTCAGCCTCGAAAACGGTCTCCCCGATGGTGATGCTCGCTCCGATGAGCCCTCGCTCCAGCGACAGGGCCTGGCCGCTGTCCGCGCGCACCGAGCCCCTGATGGCCAGGCCGGCGTCGATGCGGGTGTCGATCATCCGGATGGTCTCCGCGGCGCCGCGCGAGCGTGCGTCGAAACCTGCCACGAGTTTGACCTCGGCGCGGAAGTGCGTGCCGTCGAAGACGATCGCGTTGTCCGAGTCGCTGCGCAGTACCGTCGCCCTCGCGCTGAGGCCGCCGGCCGAGGTGTCGATCAGCACCAGCGCCGAGCCCTCGCCGCCCGCCTTCAGCAGTGCGTCGTCGAGGGTGATCTTGCCGCCGATCTTCGCGTTGTTGGCGACCAACGCCGTACCTGAGCCGTTCACGATCACCGCTCGTTCCAGGTCGAGCTGACCGGCGATGTCGCAACCGTCGAGCCACAGCGCGTCGCCGTCGTGGTCCGCCCGGACGAACAGCCCTTGTGCCACCACGCTCCTGCTGACCTGCAGCCCGCCACCGCGAAACGACCACATGCTGCTGTCCGAGAGCAGCAACGGGCCGTCGATGCGCGCGTTGTCGAGGTCGACCGTTCCCTCGCAGCGGGCGCTCTGCATCCCCAGATAGCCGGTGCGAACCCCTTCGGCGACCAGGCCGGGCAGCGTCGAACCGTCGAGCGACAGGGCGGGGAGCTCGGTGCGCAGCAACGAGAGCGGCTCCTCGAAGACGCAGTCGTCCAGCAGCAGAGGAACGTAGGTTCGGACGAACTCGAGGTCGAGCTCACCTGTGATCCGCGCGCCGGTGAGCCTGACCCCGAGCGGGTCGAGCCCGTCCGCGCGCAGCAGGTCGCGGAGGAAGCCGGCGCTCACACCGTTGTCGCCGCGACGTGAGAGGTCGAGCACCTCACCGGCCTCAGCTGCGCGTTTCATGTCCTGCTCTGTCTCACTAGGGCGTGACATTGTGGGCACCATGTCCTACCTCGCGGATAGCGCGCGCTACGACCAGATGACGTACCGGCGGACGGGTCGCAGCGGCCTCAAGCTGCCGGCCATCTCGCTCGGTCTGTGGCACAACTTCGGCGGTGACCGGCCCTACGAGCTGGGCCGCGGGATTGCACGGCGGGCGTTCGACCTCGGTGTCACGCACTTCGACCTCGCCAACAACTACGGCCCGCCGTACGGCTCGGCCGAGATCACGTTCGGGCAGATCCTCAAGGATGATCTCAGGCCCTACCGCGACGAGCTCGTCATTTCCACCAAGGCCGGCTACGACATGTGGGCCGGGCCGTACGGGGAGTGGGGCAGCCGCAAGTACCTGCTGAGCTCGCTCGACCAGTCGCTGACCCGGATGGGCCTGGACTACGTCGACATCTTCTACTCGCACCGGTTCGACCCGGAGACCCCGCTCGAGGAGACGATGGGCGCGCTGGTCACCGCGGTGCAGCAGGGCAAGGCGCTCTACGCCGGCATCTCGTCCTACTCGCCGACCAAGACCCGTGAGGCCGCGGAACTGCTCAGGAGTGCGGGCGTGCCGTTGCTGATCCACCAGCCGAGCTACTCGATGCTCAACCGCTGGATCGAGCCGGAGCTGCTGGACGTGCTGGAGGAGGTCGGCGCGGGCTGCATCGCGTTCTCGCCGCTCGCGCAGGGCATGCTGACCGACCGCTACCTCAACGGCGTTCCGGCGGACTCCCGTGCGGCGCAGAACAAGTCGCTGTCGACGGACCTGCTGAGCGACGAGAACCTCAGTCGGATCCGGGCGTTGAACGACATCGCTGCCTCGCGCGGCCAGTCGCTGGCCCAGCTCGCGCTGACGTGGACGATCCGCGACCCGCGCGTCACGTCGGCGTTGATCGGCGCGTCGTCGGTGGAACAGCTGGAGCAGAACCTCGCGGCACTGCAGGCGCCGCCGCTGACCGACGACGAGCTCGCCGAGATCGACAAGCACGCCGTCGAGTCGGGCATCGACCTGTGGGCGACCAGCTCGAACGCGGAATGATCTAGATCAGCCGCCGGGGGAGACGGATCGTGAACACCGTCGACCCCGGTCGGCTGCTCAGCTCGATCGTGCCGCCGTGCGCCTCCACCAGGGACTGCACGACGGCCAGGCCCAGGCCGCTGCCACCGCGCTGGCGGGTCCGCGAGTTGTCCACGCGGTAGAACCTGTCGAAGATCCGCTCCTGGTCGGTCTGCGCGATGCCGGGACCGGTGTCGCTCACCTGCACGACCGCCCAGCCGTCCGTGGCCCTCACCCGCACCGACACCGCGGTTCCGGCCGGCGTGTGCACGGCCGCGTTGGTCAGCAGGTTGTCGAGCACCTGCCGCAACCGGGTCGCGTCCGCGCGCATGGTCACCGTGTCGGCGTCGATCTCCAACGAGTGCGACGGACGGGCCGCGCGGAAGGCATCCCCTGCCGCCTCGGCGATCTGCGCCAGGTCGAGTTCTTCGGGGCGCAGCGGCGGTTCGGACTCGGCCGAGTCCAGGCGTGCCAGCAGCAGCAGGTCGTCGAGCAGCACGCTCATCCGGGACGCCTCGGACCGCAGCTTCTCCAGGTGCTTCTCGCGTTCGCCCGGCTCGTTGGCCGCTGCGTACCGGAAGAGGTCCGCATAGCCGCGCAACGAGGTCAGCGGCGTGCGCAGCTCGTGTGACGCGTCGGCGATGAACCGCCGCAGTCGTTGCTCTGCGGCCGTGCGCGCGGCCAAAGAAGTGTCGATGTGCGCGAGCATCTTGTTGAACGCCTCGCGCAGCTCGTCGACCTCGACGCCTCCGCCGTTGCCGTCCACGCGGACGGTGAGGTCGGCCGAGTCGGTCAGGTCGTGCGAGGAGATGTCGTGCGCGGTGTCGGCCATGTCCGACAGCGGCCGCAGACCCCGGCGCAGCAGGGCCTGACCGCCCACGACCAGCGTGACCAGGGCGGCGAGGAACGCGACCACGCTGACCGTGATCAGCTGCGAGATCGTGCCGTCCCTGTCGTTCATGGGCGCGGCGCTGACCAGCACGATCTCGTTGTCCTTGATCGGGCACGCTCGCAACCGGAACTTGCCCTGGTCGCGCAGGTACTCGGTCTCGAAGTTCTCGTTGTTCAACGACCGCTTCGCGATGGCGTCGAACTCCTCGCGGTCGTCCGGGTGCTGGTCGCCCGGCTGGGCGCGCAGCTCGCCGTCCTCCATCTTGTAGACGACCGCGAACCAGGTCGGCGGGAGCTTGGTGACCTTGCCGTAGTACTCGACGTCGTGGGACGCGCCGGTCTGGCTCATCGCCATCTGGTCGTCGAGCCGCTTGTCGAGGAACGCCTGCATCGACGACACCATGACCGCGCCGACGATCGCGAACACCGCCAGAGCCAGCGCGCCGAGGCCGAGTGCGAGCCTCGTGCCGAGGCGGAGCTGTCCGAGTTTCATTCTGCGGCTCGACGGAGCACGTACCCCACACCGCGCACGGTGTGGATCAACGGCTCGCGGCCGTCGTCGAGCTTGCGGCGCAGGTGGGAGATGACCAGCTCGACCACGTTGGAGCGACCGCCGAAGTCGTACTCCCACACGTGGTCGAGTATCTGGGCCTTGGTCAGCACCGCCGGTGAGCGGCGCATGAGGTACCTGAGCAGCTCGTACTCGGTCGGGGTGAGGGTCACCAACTTGCCCGTGCGACGGACCTCGCGCGTGTCCTCGTCCATCACCAGGTCTGCGACCTTCAGCACAGAGCGCTTCCACGACGGACCTGTCGAGCGGCGCAGCACGGCCCGCAGGCGCGCCATCAGCTCTTCGACCGAGAACGGTTTGACGAGGTAGTCGTCGCCGCCGCGCGTGAGACCCGCCACACGGTCCGCGGTGCCGTCACGAGCGGTCAGGAACACCACGGGCACCATCGCTCCGGCCGCGCGCATCCGATCAAGAACGGTGAATCCGTCCAGGTCAGGCAGCATGAGGTCGAGCACGACGATGTCCGGTTGGAACTCGGCGGCCTCTCTCAAAGCCTCCTCACCGCTGAGCGCGGTCGCGGCCTGCCAGCCCTCGTACCGGGCGACCGTCGCCACCAGGTCAGCGATGTGCGGCTCGTCGTCGACGACGAGCAATCGAACCGAGTTCCCCTTGTCCACGTGCTCATGGTGCGTCACCTGATGGCCCTCTCGCTCGATCGACAGGAAGTCGACAGCGCGCGCAAAGCGGAGCCACAGCTCGAACGCCAAGGATCGAGAACGACCGAGAACGACCCGCCAGAGACCGCCCTGACCGAGGAGCCCGCCGTGACGACCACCCTGCAGCAACCCGTGCGACCGGCTCCGGCCGGCCGTGCGACGCCGCACAAGGTGCTGGCCAAAGCCGGCCTCTACGTGTTCCTCCTGGCCAACGCGGCGTTCGTGACCTACCTGTTCAACTCGGCAGGGGTCGGCTCGAACAAGCTGGTCAACTTCGGACGGCTGACCGGTCTGTACGGCGCGCTCGCCATGGCGTTCCAACTGCTGCTGGTCGCGCGGCTGCCGTGGCTCGACCGCCGGCTCGGCATGGACAAGCTGACCTCGTGGCACCGCTGGGTCGGGTTCACGATCTTCTGGATGCTCATCGGCCACCTGACCTTCATCGCGCTCGGCAACGCGGGCTCCGACGGGCCGATCGCCGAGATCATCCGGCAGGCCACCGAGCTGGAGGGCATCCTCCGCGCGCTGGTGGCGTGGACGATCATCATGGTCGTCGGCGTGGTCTCCGCCCGCTTCGCGCGGCGCAAGCTGGCGTACGAGACCTGGCACTTCATCCACCTCTACACCTACATCGCGATCTTCCTCGCGTTCACGCACCAGGTCGCGGTCGGCAGCACGTTCCGCAAGTCCGCGCTCGCCACCAGCTACTGGTGGGGCCTCTGGGCGTTCGCCATCGGGTCTGTCGTGATCGGACGGTTGGTGCTCCCGTTCTGGCGCAACTGGCGCCACCAGTTCCGGGTCGCCGCGGTCGTTCCCGAGGCGCACAACGTCGTCTCGGTCTACATCGAGGGCAAGGACCTGGACCGGCTGGGCGCCAAGGCGGGCCAGTTCTTCCTGTGGCGCTTCCTCACCAAGGACCGCTGGTGGCAGGCCAACCCGTTCTCGCTGTCCGCGGCGCCGAACGGCAAGTACCTGCGGCTCACCGCGAAGGCACTCGGTGAGGGCAGCGCCGACATCCGCAACATCAAGGTCGGCACCCGCGTGTTCGCCGAAGGCCCGTACGGCGCCTTCACGACCATGCACCAGACCAGGCCGAACGCGCTCCTCGTCGCGGGTGGTGTCGGCGTCACGCCGATCCGCGCGCTGCTGGAGGAGATCAAGGGCCACGTCGTGGTGCTCTACCGGGTGAGCGACCCGCGGGAAGCCGTGCTGCTGCGCGAGATCGAAGGCCTCGCACGGGCCAAGGGCGCGGTGTTGCGCCTGGTCACCGGGTCGTCGAAGACCATCACGGCGAACGGTCCGTTGCTCGGCCCGAACAACATCGCCGCGCTCGTGCCGGACGTGGAGGACCGCGACATCTTCATCTGCGGCCCGAACGGCATGACCGACGCGGTGGTGCGCAGCCTTTCCGAACTGGGAGTGCCCAACAACCAGGTCCACGCCGAGCGCTTCGCGCTGGCCAACTGAGAGGTCGACGACGTGAAGAGGGCAATTCCCGTTCTGGTGCTCAGCGTGGCGGGCCTGGTCCCGGTCTGGCTGTACTCGCCGGGCCCGGCTCACGAGGGCGAGATCAACGAGGCCGCCGCCGCACCGGAAACCCAAGCGCAGACCCAGCAGACCGCGCCGCAGACCACCAGCGCGGCTCCCAAGACGTCCGGGGCCGCACCGACGACCCAGCAGCAGCAACAACAGCAGCAGACTCAGCCCAGGACCGTGTCCGGCAAGGCGGTGAACACCTCCGAAGGCACCGTGCAGGTGCAGGTCACGCTGCAGGGCACCAAGATCACCGACGTGAAGGCGTTGCGGGCGCCCAACAGCGAACCGACCAGGATGGCGCTGCCCATCCTGAAGCAGGAGACGCTCAAAGCGCAGAGCGCGGACATCGACACGGTGTCCGGTGCGACCGCGACCTCGCAGGGCTACAAGCAGTCGCTCCAGTCCGCCCTCGACGGGGCGCAGTAGTCGTGTCCGTGCGGCGCGTCGAGCAGATCATGGGCCTGCCGATCTCGGTCGACCTGCGTGACGGCGACGCCGCACTGGCCGAACGGGCGTTCGCGTGGTTGAGGGAGGCGGACGCCCAGTTCTCGCCGTTCAAGCCGGACAGCGAGGTCTCCCGGCTGGACCGGGGCGAGCTCACCAGGGAGGAGCTCACCCCGGACCTGGTCGAGGTCCTGTCGTTGTGCGACTGGTACGAGGAGTCGACGGGCGGCGCGTTCACGGCCAGGGTGCCGGGACGCGGGCTCGACCCGTGCGCGGTGGTGAAGGGCTGGGCCGTGCAGCGCGCCGCCGATCTTCTGCGGGAGGGCGGCGCGTCGGCGTTCTGCGTCAACGCCGGAGGCGACGTCGTCACGGCCGGTGAGCCCGAGCCCGGAAAGCCTTGGCGCGTCGGCGTTCGGCATCCCGACATCGCTGATCAGCTGTGCGTCGTGCTCGGCGTGCGGGACGGAGCTGTTGCCACGTCAGCGTTGTACGAACGCGGCCAGCACATCCTGGACGGTCGTACCGGTCAGCCCGTCTCGGGAATTCTGTCGGTCACGGTTTTCGCGGATGATCTCGCCATCGCCGATACCACTGCCACAGCAGCGTTTGCGCTGGGCAGGGACGGGATCGAGTGGGCAGCGGCGCAGGAGGACTGCGAGATCTTCATCGTCGATGAAGATCGCAAAGTCTTCCGCAGCCCTGGACTTCCGGTACACATCTGTTAACATGCCCGCCCAACGGAGCTTCGACTCCGGGGCACGGATTTCGTTGATCAAGAGCTGGATCGGCTCTCGCGCTCGGGGCAAGACCCGGCCTGCTGTTGACCAACTACTCGTGCGAGAGGGCCTGTCGGCGCGCGAATTCGGGAGCGCGCACCGACAGGCTCTCTCTGTTTATGCGTAGCGGTCTTCGTTGAAGTCGAGGTTCACCGCGGAACAGCCCAGGTCGCGGCCCATCGCGTCCAGGACGTCCACCAGCTCCAGGCCGCTCAGCCAGTCGCGGGGCAGCGCATCGGTGCCGTGCAGCGCGCCGAGGACGTTGCCGGTCAACGCCGCCGTGGCGTCGCTACCGCCGGAGTGGTTGGCCGCAGCGCGCATCGCGTCCACGAACTGCACGGGCTTCGGATGCGTGAGCACGGTGTAGACCGCGATCGCCAGCGCCTCGGGGCCGGTCCAGCCACTGCCGAGCCGGTCGACGCGCACGGACGACGAGCCGTCGTGCTCCTCGGCCAGCACCACGGCACGCGTCAGCACCGTCGCCGTGTAGGTGTCGTCGCGCAGCACACGGCCGATGACCTGGTCGATCGCCTCGCGCAACGGCCTGCCCTTCACGGCGAGCAGGTGGATCAGCAACGCCAGCGCGCCGCCGGACACCCAGCCGCCCGTGCCGCCGTGGGTGAGTGCCGCGAACCGGCAGCCCAGGTCGTACGCGATCGCCGCGGACGGTGCGAACCCGGCGGGTGCGGTGCGCGTGACGCCGTTGCAGCCGGACGACTCGTTGTGCGGGTTCTCCGGAGTGGACGGAGTCTCCGCCGCGAGCGCGCGCAGGCAGGTCAGACCCGGCGAGCGGCTCTCGTACAGTCGTTCGTCCGCGAGCAGCCCGCTCGCACCCCGTTCCGGGGCCGGTTGCTGCTGGGTGACGAGCCAGCGCCGGTAGCTGTGCCACACCATCTCCGACGGCTCCCACTCGCCGGTGCGTTTGCCGCGCACCCAGGCGCGCAGGTAACCGTCGGCGGTGAAGAGGGTCAGCTGGGTGTCATCGGTGAAGAGCGCGGGCTTCGGTGGTGCGAGCACACCTTCGGCGCCGTGTTCGCGCTGGATGTCGGCCCAGCCGAGATACTGCACCGGCGCGCCGAGCGCATCACCGAGAGCGCCGCCGAGAAGACACCCGGCGCCGCGGTCAACCACGGAGTTCCGATCTCGCGGCACCCGTGAACAGTAGCGTCCCGCGAACTTCAGCCGTACTTGTATCTGAGACTCGGGCGTGCACACCTGTTGAAGTGACAAGGTCAGCGGGCGTGAGGGAGGGGCATGCGGAGCAAAACCGGACTCGAGTTCGGCGTGCTCGGTCCACTCCAGGTGCTCGCGGACGGCCGGCTGATCCAGCTGGGCCGTCGTGGCATGCGCGGACTGCTGGCCATGCTGGTCGTCGAGGCGAACCGACCCGTCTCGATCGACCAGATCGTCGACGCGCTGTGGACGGAGTCGCCGCCCGCCACGGCGCGGACGATCGTGCACGGGTACGTCTCGCGGCTGCGCAAGGTGCTGGAGGAGGCCGACCCGTCGGGCTCCGCGACGATCCGCACCACGCCCACCGGGTACCAGCTGACCGTCGACCCGTGGCGTCTCGACCTGCACCGCGCCCGGCAGCTCGTGGCGTCTGCTCGTGGCAAGCCCGCCGCCATCAGGGCGGGCTTGCTGCGCGAGGCCCTGGGGCTGTGGCGCGGGCCGGTGCTCGCGGACGTACCGGGCGACCCGATGACGTCGGACCTGGAAGAGCTGCGGCTGTCGGCGCTGGAAGAACGCATCGACGCCGAGCTGGAGCTGGGCCGTCACCTGGAGCTCGTGGGCGAGCTGCGCGGGTTGTGCACCGAGTACCCGTACCGGGAGCGGCTGGTCGCGCACAGCATGCGGGCGCTGTACCGCTCCGGTCAGCGGGCCGACGCTCTTGAGGCGTACCAACGGTTCCAGCGTCGCGCGAGCGAGGAGCTCGGCATTGATCCCGGGCCGCAGCTGCGGTTGCTGCAGGAACAGGTGCTGCGTGACGACCCGGCGCTGAGCCTGATCGGACCCGTCGAGTCGCGTCCCGTCGCGCCGCGCGCGGGGATCGTGGCTCCGGCCTTGTTGCCGGCCTCTGCTTCGCGTTTGTTCGGCCGTGACGACGACAGGGCGTGGCTGGACAACGTCTGTGCCGCCCGGAACCTGCTCGGCACGACCGTGGCCGTGCTGACCGGCGCGCCTGGCGTGGGCAAGAGCGCCTTGGCGATCACGTGGGGGCACGAGAACTCCGAGATGTTCCCGCACGGCGTGCTGTTCGCCTCGCTGGGCGACACCGAGCCGGGCGAGGTGCTGACCAGGTTCCTGGTGGCGCTGGGGGTGCCGGCGGACGGTGTGCCGGTCGGCGTGGAGGACCGCGTCGGGCTGTACCGGTCGTTGCTGAACCGGCGGCGCGTGCTGGTGGTGCTGGACGACGCGACGGGCTTCGAGCAGGTGCAGCCGTTGCTGCCGCCGGGTTCGGGCTCGGTGGTGCTGGTGACGTCGCGTTCGCACCTGGAACGGCTGGTCGTCACCAACAGCGCTCGGGTGCGCAAGCTCGGCCCGATGGACGACGACGCCGCACGTGAGCTGGTGGACGACGTGCTGGGCAGGCCGTTGTCCTCGGAGGACCCGACGGCCGCCCGGAAACTCGCTGAGCTGTGCGGTGGGCTGCCGCTGGCGTTGCGCGTGGCCGCCGCGAAGCTCGTGATCAGTCCGGACTGGACTGTCGAGGAGCTGGTGGGGGAGTTGGCCGACGACGGGCACCGGCTGCGTGGCTTGGACCTACCTGAGGCAGGCGTGGGGGTGTCGCGGGCGCTGGACCTGTCGACCCGCGACCTGCCGTCCGAACTCGGCGAGGTGTTCACCTCCGTCGGCCTGGCGCCCGGCCGCTGGATGTCGTCGCACGCCGTCGCCGCCCTGACCCGGATCCGGCTCGACTCCGCCCGGTCGCGGCTGGCGCAGCTCGTCGAGGTGAACCTGCTGGTCGAGCCGTGGCCGGACGGGTTCACGATGCACGAGCTGGTCCGGCTGTACGTGCGGGAAGCGGGTCGTGCGGACCTGGACTCGTTGCGGCGCCTCGTGAACTACTACCTCGTCGCGTGCGACCGCGTCCGCCGTGCCATCCGACCGGCGCGGGACGGCCTGGACTTCGCGTTGGGGGACAACGGTTCCACGTCGTTACCGGCGTTCGGTGACCCGATCGCCTGGTTCGACCAGGAGTGGCCCAACATCGTCGCGGTCGTGCACGCGTCCGCCGAAGCGGGCCTGCACGACCAGGTGTGGCAGCTGGTTCGGCTGCTGCACCCCTACGCGACCGTGCGCGCGCTCACCGGGGAGTGGGTCGCGTTGGTCGGGTTCGGCCTGGCCGCGGCCGAGGTGACGGGGAGCCGCCTCGGCCAGGTCCTGATGCTGGACACGACCTACACGACGAACGCCCGGCTGGGACGACCCGTCCTGCTGCCGGACGCTCGCCGCGCGCATCGGATCGCGACCGAGCTGGGCGAGCGCCAGTACCTGGTGCTGACGCTCGCCCAGCTCGCGGACGTCCTGTTCCGCCTGAAGCACCACGACGAGGCGTTGCTGCACTTCTGGGAGTCGGTGCAGCTCGCGCAGCAGTCCGGTGACGTGGTCGGGGAGGGCCACGGGCTGAACAACGTGGCACAGGTGGAACAGGCCCGCGGACGCGTGGAAGTGGCGTTGCAGCACCAAGCTCACGCCGTCGACGTCTACCGGCGCTCCGGTGACCAGGTCGCGTTGATCCGCGGTCTCGCGAACCTGGCCGAGCTTCACCTGCAGGCCGACTCGCTGGACCAGGCCGAGTCGCTCGCGCGTCAGGTCGTCGACCAGGCAGCCGTCGCCGGGGTGACGTACCTGGAGGGTTTCGGACGCCACGTGCTCGGCGGGGCGCTGCTCCGGCGGGCGGAATGGGTTGCTGCGGCAGCGGAATTGACTGAGGCGCTGCGCCTGTACTCGCAGGTCAACTCGGCTCGTGCGGTCGAGGTCCGCGCCGCTTTGGACTCGCTGTCGTCCGAGGTTTAGCGGGTGTTTAGTCGTCTGGTCCCAAAACATGGGATGTTGGATGTGCAGGCCGCCGATTGGGGGATTACCGAGGGGGTAAGGCGCCTGCGTTGAAGAAGGCCCGACCGGCATTCGGGGGAGAGTGCCGGTCGGGCTGTCTCTGTCTACTGGTAGTTCTCTTCGGTGCACCGGGCCAGCGGCAGCAGCTCGGGCCGCTTCGGCACCAGGCCGTCACCCATCGACTCGCCCCGCAGCGTCCGGCCGATCCACGGCACCACGTGCTCGCGCGCCCACTTCAGGTCGGCCTTGCGCTGGGTGACCCAGTCGGTCTGCTGCAGTGCCGGCCAGGGCGCGTCCCACGAGTGGTCGTCGATCAGCCCGAGGACCTCCGCCGCCCTCAGCGCGACCCGTTGGTGCCCCTCCGGTGACAGGTGCAGCCTGTCCTCGCTCCACGCGCGGCGGTCGTGCAACGCGTGCATCGACCAGAGATCGACCATGCGGCAGTGGTAGCGCTCGGCGATCGACCACAGGTGCGTGTTGTAGATGGCGATCTTGCCCCGCAGGCTCCTGAGGAGCGGCGTCGACCGCGTGTCGAAACCCGTGAAGATCACGACGTCGCTGCCCGACGCCCTGAGGTCGGCCACGGCCACCTCGTAGACCTCGGCGAGCGCGTCCGGGTCGCTGTTCGGGACCATGATGTCGTTGCCGCCACCGCAGAACGTGACGAGGTCCGGTTTGAGGGAGATCGCGAGCGGCACCTGCTCGTCGATTATCTCCTGCAGCATCTTGCCTCTGATCGCGAAGTTGGCGTACCTGAAGTCAGGCGCCTTCTGGGCGATCATTCCGGCCAGGCGGTCGGCCCAGCCCACGTACGTGTCCCCCGGGCCAGGGTCGTCCATGCCTTCGGTGAAGCTGTCCCCCAAGGACACGAGACTGTTCCATCGCAGCAGCACAACATCCCCCTACTTCTTGCGACTCCCTGCCTCGCCGGACCGTGCTCGGCCCCGCGTGGCCTTGCCCCGCCCGCGGCTCCCGTCACAGGCGACTGGTTAGCATGCATAACCAACCACCGGTTACGCCACCGTCGGTTACGGCATCGTAAGTTTTGTCGCTGTGGGTGATGATTCTTTTACCACTCGATCGAGCGAAGCTTGAGGGTGATCCGGGGGATTCGTCTTATTTCGCCTTCGGTGGTCGCTACCTTCTGCCGGGTGCGTTCTGGTTTGCCGCTTCCTTCCATTTCGCTTGGTGTCGCGCTTCTCACAGTCGGGGTGCTGGCTGGGGTTGCTCTCTCGGCCGGCGTGGTGCCGGTTCCCGGGGCTGGTGCTGATGCTCCCGTTGAGCCTGAGATTGCGCAGGTGGGAGGGGATGAGCCTCCTATGGAGTTCGCTCCTGGGCCGTCTTCTGTGCGGGTTCCGCCTAGGAGTTCTGCGGCTCGGGTTGTGGTCACTCCGCCGCCGCATTCGAACCCGGTTGTTGTGCCGGAGGCTGGTGAGCCTCGGAGCAGTGTGGTGGGGACGACTGTTGTGCCGTCGGTGGGATTGCCTTCGTTGTCGGCCGAGTCGTTGCCTAGTGAGGCTTCATCGGCTGTCGTGGAGGGCTCTAGTCAGCCTTGAGGGGCGGATCCGCGGCTTTGTCGGTGGGGCGCGTTGCGTTGAGCGAGTCACGTTCCGTGCGATCCGCGACTTCGTGGGTGGTCACCTTGCGTTGGGTGTGTCACGTTGCGTGCGTTTCGCGACTTCGTTGGTGGTCACCTTGCTCTGGGCGAGTCACGTTTAGGGCGCGGGGCTCCGCCCCGGACCCCGCCAATCTGATCAAAGACCGGCCAGCGCCGCTTGCGGGTTGATGGCACGCCTGTTGCGTTCGGC
>NZ_JBEXVQ010000060.1:0-32938 GCF_040629405.1 Lentzea sp. NPDC005914
TAGGGCGCGGGGCTCCGCCCCGGACCCCGCCAATCTGATCAAAGACCAGCCAGCGCCGCTTGCGGGTTGATGGCACGCCTGTTGCTTTCGGCGGCAGACGATCAGGCACGACTCGTGACGGGACCCCACCCGAAGCGCACGGGACAAGCAGCTCGCCTTCGGCGTCGCCATTGCCTCGGCTTCGCCTTCGGGTCGCCTCGCCTGCGGCATCGGGCGCTGCTTGGGGTAGCAGCGCGAAGCCCCGGCCTGCTGGTTGCGGGCCGGGGCTTCGTGTCGTCAGTGGTGCTAGGCCGGGGTGAAGGCCAGTGCCACGTTGTGGCCGCCGAAGCCGAACGAGTCGTTCACTGCGGCGTCCAGCTTGATCTTGCGCGGTTCGCCTGCCACCACGTCCAGGGAGACGGCCGGGTCCAGGTTCTCCAGGTTGAGGGTCTGGGGAACCACGCCGTCGCGGATCGAGAGGACTGTCACGATGGCTTCTACTGCGCCTGCCGCGCCCAGGAGGTGGCCCAGGGCCCCCTTCGGGGCGGTCAGGACCGGGTGGTCGCCGATCGCCTTGCGGATTGCCACGGTTTCCGCGACGTCGCCCACCGGGGTGGAGGTGGCGTGGCAGTTCACGTGGCCCACGTCGGACGGGTCGATGTTGCCGGAGCGCAGGGCTGCGGCGATGGCGCGGGACTGGCCCACGCCCTCGGGGTCCGGGGCGGTGATGTGGTAGCCGTCGGCTGAGGTGCCGATGCCTGCCAGGCGGCCGTAGATCTTGGCTCCGCGTGCCTCGGCGAACTCGCGGCGTTCCAGGACCATTACGCCCGCGCCCTCGCCCAGGACGAAGCCGTCGCGGGCCGTGTCGAACGGGCGCGAGGCCTTTTCGGGCTCGTCGTTGCGGGTGCTCATGGTGCGGGCCTGCGAGAAGCCCGCTACCGGGATCGCCGTGATGCACGCTTCCGCGCCGCCTGCCACGACCACGTCGGCTTCGCCGGCCATGATCATGCGGTAGGCCCACGCGATGGCCTCGGCGCCTGACGCGCAGGCGGAGACCGGGGCGTGGACGCCTGCCTGGGCCTTGAGCTCCAGGCCCACGTGGGCGGCTGGGCCGTTCGGCATCAGCATGGGGACGGTCAGCGGTGACACCTTGCGCAGGCCCTGCGTCTCCAGGAGGTCGTCCTGGGTCAGGAGGGTGATCGCGCCGCCGATGCCGGTACCGATGATCACGGCCAGGCGCTGGCGGTCGACGGTGTCGTCGTTGTGACCGGCGTCGGACCAGGCCTGGCGGGACGCCACGATGGCGACCTGCTCGGAGCGGTCCAGGCGCCTCGCTTCGACGCGGGGGAGCACCTCGGTGGGGTCGACGACGAGCTGTGACGCGATCTTGACCGGCAGGTCGTACTTCTCGACCCAGTCGTGGGTCATGGGGCGGACCCCGGATTTGCCGGCCAGGAGTGCATCCCAGGTCGACGTGACGTCACCACCGAGCGGGGTGGTTGCACCCAGCCCGGTGATGACTACCTCGATGCCCGAAGTCACTTGTTGCTGGTGATGTAGTTCACCGCGTCACCAACGGTCTTGAGGTTCGCCAGCTCGTCGTCCGGGATCTTCACGCCGAACTTGTCCTCCGCCTGGACGGCGATCTCGACCATCGACAGCGAGTCGATGTCGAGGTCGTCCACGAAGGACTTCTCAGCGGTGACGTCGTCGGCGGCCACGCCGGCGACCTCTTCGACGATCTCGGCAAGACCGGTAAGGACGTTGTCGCTCACTGAAGTTCCCTTTCGATTGAAACGATGAAAAAACCTTGGGTACTCACGGGCACCTGACCACCTGTCCCGCGTAGGACAGACCTGCGCCGAACCCGACCATCAGCACCACGTCTCCGCTGGAGATCTCGCCCGCCGCGCGCATGTGGTCCAGCGCCATGGGGATCGAGGCCGACGAGGTGTTGCCGGACTCGACGATGTCTCGAGCGACCTTCAGGTCCTCCCGCGCACCATTGTTGCGCAGGCGCTTGGCGATCGCCTCGATGATCCGCAAGTTTGCCTGGTGCGGGGCGAACACGTCCACATCGGACAGTGCGACACCCGCGAGCTCGGCGGCACGGATCGCGATGGGCGCGATCTGGGTCGTCGCCCAGCGGAAGACCGTCTGGCCTTCCTGGTGGATGAAGGAGTCGCGGTCGACGATGGTGATGACCTCGGCCAGGTCACCGGCCGAACCCCATGCGACGGGGCCGATCTGGTTCTCGTCGCTGGCGCCGATCACGACGGCACCCGCGCCGTCCGCGAAGATGATCGCGGTCGAGCGGTCGTCCTGGTCGGTCCAGTCGGTGAGCTTCTCGGCACCGATGACGAGGACGTTCTTGGCCGTGCCCGCGCGGACCAGGTCCGAGCCGGTCGCGACGGCGTAGCAGAAGCCCGCGCACGCGGCGTTGAGGTCGAACGCCGGAGCGGCCTTCACACCGATCTTGTCGGCGACCTGGGCGGCGGCGTTCGGGATGGTCGACGGCATGGTGCACGTCGCCACGATCACGGCGCCGACGTCGGACGGGTCGATGCCCGCGTCCTCGATCGCCTTGCGGCCCGCGATGACGGCCATGTCCACGACGCCCTCGTCCTTGGCCGCGACGCGCCGGTTCACGATGCCGACGCGGTCACGGATCCACTCGTCGGACGTCTCCATGCGCTGAGCGAGGTCGTGGTTGCTCACCACCGTCTCGGGCTGGTAGCTGCCGAGTCCGATGATGCGGCTCCCGGCAGATGCCTGCGGGGCCTGGAAGGTCGTCACTTAGCAGCTCCAACGGTGTCGAAGAGCTCCGCGACCTTTTCCAGCTGGTCGGGGGTCTTCAGGGCGAGGGTGGCGGTGCCCTTCATCGCACGCTTGGCGAGACCCGTGAGTGCGCCGGCGGGCGGCAGCTCGACGGAGCCGGACACGCCCTTCTCGAGCAGCGTTGCCTGGCAGATGTCCCAACGGACCGGGCTGGTGACCTGGGAGACCAGGCGGCGCAGCACCTCGGTGCCCTCGGTGACGGCCTGACCGTCCTTGTTGGACAGCAGCGGCATCAACGGGTCGTGCGTGGTGACTTCGGCGGCACGCGCGCGCACAGCGTCTTCTGCGGGCGCCATGTACTTCGTGTGGAACGCGCCCGCGACCGCCAGCTTGCGGACCTTCGCCGTGCCCGGCGGGGTCTCCGCGAGCTCGTCGAGAGCGGGACGCGGACCGGCCGCGACGATCTGGCCGGCGCCGTTGCGGTTGGCGGGCACGAGACCGAGCTCCTCGAGGCGCGCGAGCACCTCCTGCTCGTCGCCGCCGAGCACCGCGGCCATGCCGGTCGGCTCGAGTGCGCACGCCTGTGCCATCGCGGCACCGCGCACGGCGGCCAGTGCGACCGCGTCGTCGGCGCTGATGACGCCCGCGATCGACGCGGCGGCCAGCTCGCCGACCGAGTGGCCCGCGACGATCACGTCCGCGGGCAGCTCGACGCGGCGGCGCAGCTCACCGAACGCGAGCAGCGCGAGAGCCACGACCAGCGGCTGGGTGATGGCGGTGTCGACGATCTCCTCGGCCTCCGCGGTGGTGCCGAGACGGACGAGGTCGAGACCGGTGATCTCCGACCACGTGCGCACCTGCTTCTCGGTCCCCTCCAGTTCGAGCCAGGGGGCGAGCATGCCGGGCGTCTGGGACCCTTGTCCGGGCGCGAGGAGTGCGATCACGTCGATTACTAAAGCTGGTGAACCCACCGGTACCCCATGCCGTAAAGAACGAAGTACTGCGATCGTATTTGTAGAGACCCTACAAAAGTGTCAGCCAGGTGAACCGTCCTGGACGTCTGCGCAGGTCAGCGGGTGGCAAGGTCGTTTGGCTCTCACCCTGACGGATGTGTGCGAAGTCGGTCACAGGCCGTTCGCTACCACAGGCCCCGGGAGCGAGCAAGGCGTCCTACAGACAAAGCGACGCGAAGCACAAGCGCGTCGCGAGCGTCATGTGCATTTCTTCCCGTCATTTCCTGAACGCGCCGAAGGCGATATCTGACCGTGTTCGGGTGCACGAACAGCCTTTTCGCGCACGTCTCCAGCACGCCGCCGACCTCGAGGAACGCGTCCACGGTCTCCAGCAGCGCCCCTCCGGCGTCCTCCAGCGGCCGCGCAACCCTGTCAACGAGCTGCCACTCGGCTTCCGGGTCGCCCGCGAGCGCGCGTTCCGGCAGCAGGTCGAGCGACCGGACGGGCCGGGGAGCGGCAGGCCAGCCCACGACCGCGCGCAGCCCGCTCAACGCGTCGCTGGCACTGCGGTGGGCCTCGGACAGGCTGGCGACTGTGGGCCCCGCCACCACCGGCCCCTCGCCGAAGCCCTCGGCGATGCGGCCGAGCACGTCCTCACCGGTCTCCGTCGGGCCGCCGAGCACCACGACCAGTCGTGAGCCCTGCACGGACAGCAGCACCGGCCGGCCCGCGCGGGCCGCCTTGCTGCGCACCGAGTAGACGATCGCCGGAGGGTCCTCGGCGCCGGGGTTGCCGACCAGGATCGTGGCTTCGAGCGCCGGGTCCCAGCCCAGCGCGGCGGCCCTGCTGAGCAACGACTCCTCGGGGTCGCCACGCACGATGCCGTCGACGACCAGCGCTTCCAGCCGGGCGTCCCACGCACCGCGCGCCTCGGCGGCGGTCGCGTAGGAGGTGGCGGCGGAGAAGGCGATCTCGCGCCCGTATCGCAGCACGCCCTCCATCAGCAGCGCGCGTTCGGTCTCGTCGGCGGCCATCTGCGGCATCTGCTCCTCGAACAGCTCCAGCGCTATCCGGACGAGCTCGACTGTCTGGCGCAGGCTCACCCAGCGGGAGATGTCCTTGGGAGCCGACCGGAACGCGTCCGCGGTGAGCCGGATCGCCTGCTGCCGGTCGTGCAGCCACTCGACGAACCCCGCCACGCCGTTCTGGATCAGCAGCAGCACGCTGGCGCGCTGGTCCGCGGGCATCCGGGCGAACCACGGCAGCCGCTCCTCCATCTCGGACACGCTCGCGGTGGCGAGTGAGCCGGACGCACGCTCGATCTTGCGCATCGTGCGGGCGGAGAGGGTCGGCGGATGCTCCTCCTTCGCCTTGGCTGCCTCGGTCATACCCGCAGCTTAAGGCCCTGGAGGTGACATCACCGGGACGGGTGACAGAACCCGTCGGGGACTGTGATCAGCCATACCGTCGGGCGGCAGAGGTCTGTTCGTTTCGGCGCGGAGGTTTTGTCTTGCGTAGGTTCCTGAGTTTCGTCCTCGGCGTGGTCGCGCTCACCGCCACGGGCGTGACTGCCTCGGCCGATCCTCCCGACCCTCTGGCCGAGTACAACGCGCAGCCGGTCAAGTGGGCGCAGTGCAGCGGAAAGCTCAGCGAGCTGGAATGCGCGACGCTCATGGCGCCGCTCGACTACACCAAACCGGCGGACGACCGGATCAACCTGACCATCAGCCGCAAGAAGGCGGCGGCGCAGGACCGCAGGCGCGGCGTGCTGTTCACCAATCCGGGTGGACCTGGCGGCTCGGGGCTGGGCCTGCCACTGTTCCTGGGCAAGTCCGAGGTCGCGCAGGTCTACGACGTGATCGGCATCGACCCGCGGGGCGTCGGCGGTTCGACGGCGCTGAACTGCCGGGCCGCGCCCGCGATCGCCGAGCCGGAGTCGCGGCCCGCGGACAGCGAGTTCGGCAAGTGGGCGGCCGAGGCGCGGGAGGCCGAGGAGGCGTGCCAGAAGTCGGCCGGCGGGATCCGGCAGTTCATCAGCACCGCGAACACCGCGCGGGACATGGACGTCGTGCGCGCCGTGCTGGGCGAGCAGAAGATCAACTACCTGGGCTACTCCTATGGCACGTACCTGGGCGCGGTGTACGGCACGTTGTTCCCGAACCGCCTCGACCGCAGCGTGCTCGACTCGGCCGTGCACCCGGAGTGGGTCTGGCACGAGCAGTTCCGCCAGCAGGCCGTCGCCTACCGCCACGACGTCGAGATGTGGGCAGCGTGGGTGGGGGAGCGCAACGAGAAGTTCGCGCTCGGCAAGTCGCAGGACGAGGTGATCGCCGAGGTCGAGAAGGTCGCCGCGAAGCTGCACACGGCGCCGGTCGGTGACCACGACCGCTCCGCCTTCGACGGCGCGATGGGAGTCGGCTCCCGTTACCGTCCACTGTGGTCCGACCTGGCGGCGATCGTGACCAAGCTGCGGTCGGGCGAGAAGCCGGAGAACACCGAGGGCGCCAAGGCCGGGCAGGTGCTCGCGAAGACCGGTCTGCAGGAGCTGCGGTCCGGCGTGTTCGACACGGTGACCTGCGAGTCGGACTGGCCGACCGACCTGCACCTCTACTACGAGGACATGCGGACGTTCCGCGAGCGCTACCCGTTCGGCTTCGGCATCGTGCGCGCCGCTCCGATGACGTGCACGTTCCGGTCGTTCACGCCGCCCGAGCCGCCGGTCAGGATCGCCCGCAACGGGTATCCGGTCGGCGTCGTCGTGCAGTCCGAGGGCGACACGCAGACCCAGTACGCGAGCGGCCCGGCGATGGCGGCCCGGCTGGGCTACAACCTGATCACCGTCGTCGACGAGGGCAAGCACGGGATCTACAACGGCGGCAACAAGTGCGTCGACGACAAGATCAACCGGTACCTGATCGACGGGGCGCTGCCCGGCAGCAGCTCCGAGTGCGCCGGTGACCCGCGGCCGGACGTGCCGAAGGACGGTCAGGGCGGCACGGCGCCGGCGTTGTCGGCGGACCGGATGCAGTCGTATCTCGACGGGCGAGGGCTCTCGGCACGACCGTAGAAATGTGGAAGCGCCCGCCACGGAGCGTGGCGGGCGCTTCCCTCTCCCCGGTCCCCACCGGTGGTTCCACTCTGGACTGTATTGAGACAAAAATCCACGTCAGCCACCCTTTCGTGTCACAGTGTCGAAGTTGCTGAGCGGTCTGATCCGCGAAACGATCAACTGGTCGGATCTTCACTCACCGCAACTTTGTTCTTTGGAGGGCCCGTGGGCTCACAAATCACCGAGGGCCTGGGCCAGGCATGGGCGATGGTCGCCACGTTCGTGCCGAAGCTGCTCGGCTTCCTGCTCGTTCTGGTCATCGGCTGGTTCATCGCCAAGGCGCTCGCCAAGGGCGTCCAGTTCCTGCTCAAGCGCGTCGGCTTCGACAGGCTCGTCGACCGCTCGGGCCTGAACGGCGCCATGAAGCAGGCGCCGATGGACGCGACCGGCCTGATCGCCAAGATCGTGTACTACTTCGTGCTGCTCATCGCGCTGCAGCTGGCGTTCGGCGTGTTCGGCGCGTCGAACCCGGTCAGCACGCTGCTCAACGAGGTCATCGCGTACCTGCCGCGCATCGTCGTGGCGATGGTGCTCGTGATCGTCGCGTCGGCCATCGGCACGGCTCTCAAGGGCCTCGTGACCGGTGCGCTGGGGCAGCGCTCGTACACGAAGATCCTGGGCAACATCACGTACGGCTTCGTGATGGCGCTGGGCGTCATCGCGGCGCTCAACCAGCTGGGCATCGCGATCTCGGTGACGATGCCGGTCCTGGTCGCCGTGCTCGCCACGATCGCCGGTGTGATCATCATCGGCGTGGGTGGCGGCCTGGTCCGCCCGATGCAGGCCCGGTGGGAGGGCTGGCTGAACCGCATGCAGGACGAGGCGGCCGCCATGTCGCCGATGCCGCGCGCGTCCCAGGAGATGCCGGCCACCGTGGGCGGCCGCATGGGTGACGCGCCGACGCCGCCGTCGGGCATGCCGATGACCGAGAAGTAGTTCTCACCTCGGTGAAGGGGTCTCACTTCGGTGAGGCCCCTTCTTCGTTGTTTGGCGGTTCTCCAGTTCCGGTCCAGTGGTCGCACGGACGCTCGTAGCCACCCCGAACTGTTCCGCTGCAGCGGTGGAGGACCCATGAAAGCCCTAGTGCTGTCCGCAGGCGTGCGCCCGGCGGGATACTCGCTGCCCCGGCACATCGTCCCCATCGCCAACAAGCCCGTGCTCGAGTACGTCGTGGAGAACCTGAGGGACGTCGGGATCACCGAGATCGGCATCGTCGTCGGCACCGGCGGGCAGGAGATCTCCGAGCTGTTCGGCGACGGGTCGTACCTGGGCGTGTCGATCACCTACATCCAGCAGGACGTGCCGCTCGGGCTCGCCCACTGCGTGCGGATCGCCCGGCCGTTCCTCGGTGACGACGACTTCGTGATGTACCTGGGCGACAACGTGCTGGCCGACGGCATCGGGCAGATCGCCGACGAGTTCGCGCGGCTGCGGCCGTCCGCCCAGGTGCTCGTGGACAAGGTGGAGGACCCGCGGCTCTACGGTGTCGCCGAGGTGGACGAGAACTCGCGCGTGACGCGGCTGATCGAGCACCCGCAGGAGCCGCGCAGCGACCTCGCGATGATCGGCGTCTACTTCTTCACGCCCGCGATCCACGCCGCCGTCGACGCGATCGAGCCGTCGTGGCGCGGCGAGTTCGAGATCACCGACGCGCTGCAGTGGCTGGTGACGCATTCCGGCGACGTGCGGGCGCGGGTCTACTCGGGGTTCTGGAAGGACACCGGTCGCGTGGAGGACGTGCTGGAGTGCAACCGCGAGCTGCTGATGGGGCTGCGGACGGACATCCAGGGGATCGTCGACTCCGAGTCGCGGCTGATCGGCGAGGTCGTGGTCGAGGAGGGCGCGCGGGTGGTGCGGTCGTGCATCGTCGGGCCCGCGATCATCGGCGCCGGGACGTTGGTCGAGGAGTCGATCGTCGGGCCGTACACGTCGATCGGCGCGGACTGCCGGATCACCGAGTCCGGGGTGGCCGACTCGATCGTCCTGAACGAGGCCTCCGTGCACAACGTGTCCGGAATCGAGACGTCGCTGATCGGCCGCCGGGCGCGGGTGGGATCGGCGCGCCAGCACCGGTTGGTCGTCGGTGACGGCGCGCACGTCGAGCTCGCCGCCTAGTTCTGCTTCAGCCAGTCCTGAAGGCGGTCGCACTCCTCGGCGACCGCCTTCTGCCTGCTCTTGCCGAGCTTGTCGATGTAGTCGACGGTGATGGTGCGTTCTTTGTCGACGGACCAGGTGGCGACGACGTACCCGTCGACGAGGACCGTGGGTTTGCCGCCGATGACCACGCCGAGCCGGTCGTCGGCGATGACCCTTCTGCGGTCGGCGTGGGCGAGAAGGATGTTGTCGAACTCGGGCAGAAGCCTTACCGGGACTTCGGTCTCCGGGTCGGGGCGCGGGGCGTCGGGCAGGTCGAACAGCTCCTTGCCCGCCTCGTTGGTGAAGGTGGCCAGCTGCGGCCTGAGTTTCTCGAAGACCTCGCCGAGCCTGGTGAGTCCGGACCACTGCTGGGCGTCCATCACCGTCGACGGGCCGAACGCCTTGAGGTAGCGCAGAACCAGCGTTTCGCGGTTCATGGGGTGTTGGTCCTGGTCGAGCCAGGCTTCCAGGGTCGTGCAGACCGCTCGTCCGCTCTGGTGCCACAGACCCCGCGGTGGGATCTGGACGAGCGCGAGCTTGTTGCGCAGCGCGTTGCCCAGGACGGTGTGCTCGCGGTCGGGCCACCGTTGTTGGAGCTGTTTGCCGGCGTCCGCGGTGCCCTGCGGGGTGTCGTCGAGGATCTTGCGTCCGGCTTCTGCCACGGCGTCGAGGTCGAGGCCCTGCAGTCTTTTCGCGAACGGGCCGCTCTGCAGCTCGCGGTCGAGCTTGAGCTGGGTGTGGGGGCGCAGTGCGAGGGCGTCCACCGCGCTGACCAGGTGGATCGTGCCGCGCATCAGCAGGACGCGGACGACGTACCTGCTGACGAGGAGGTCCTCGAGTTCCTGCGGCTGGAAGTCCCGCAGCCGCGTCCACAGGCCGATGTAGGGCGACTTCGGTTCCTGCGCCTGGATGCCGAAGAGCCGCTCGATGGTGGCGAACGCGCCTATGTCGGCGCGTTCGCGCAGCATCTGTCGTTCGATCAGCGCCCGGTTGAGGGCGTCCTGGCTCAGCTGGGTCCCCATGGGGGACAGGTTAGAACCTGATGAACGCGAATCCCGTGCCATTCGGGCGTTCGCCGTCGTGGACGACCAGCAGGTTGAGCTTGCCGAGGACGATGTCGGCGCCGTCGGAGTGCTCGACGTCCTTGACCCTGAAGTCCTTCAACGGCTTCATGTCGGCCGTGCGGTAGGCGACGAATCGTGAGTCGCCCTGGCTGGACGCGAGCAGCACGCCGTCCGCGATCGTGAGGCCCTCGGCGTCGGCTTCGAGCCACTTGCCGCCGAAGCCGGGGTTCGGGCCGTCCGCCTCGCATTCCTCGGTCTCGGGGTTGTACTTCTGCGGGGCGCCCCAGCCGCGGACCTTGTCGACCAGCTGCGGTTTGCCGAAGCCGTTGGCGCGCAACGGGATGCGCCAGATGCCGACGTCCTCCTGCGCCGCGTACAGGGTGTTGGTGCGCTCGTCGATCACCATGCCCTCGACCTGCGGGCCCTCGCCGGGCTCGCCGCACACCGTCCACTTCCGGCCGTCCGGCAGGGTGAAGGTGCTCGGAAGGTCCAGAGTGGACACCTTCCTGGTGTCGTACTGCCGGTCGTTCTCGGTCACTTGCAGCAGCGCGATGCTGGTCTCGTTGCGCCGGCTCGTGACGACGACGTCCTTGCCGTTGAGGTGCCCGGCGGCGAGACCGTAGACGGTGTGCTGCTTGTCGACCTCCTGCTCGGTCTTGCTGAACACCGGCTTGGTCGCGGGGTTCGTGACGTCCTTCACGCCGTGTTCGTCCACTTGGAACACACGAATGCGGTCACGGCCGCGGTCGCTGACGAACGCGAGGTTCCCGACCACGTCGACGTTGTTGAAGCGGCCGGGCTTCGCGTCCGGCGTGGGTGCCGGCGGGGCCGGGTGGACGCCGATCGTGCGGCCGTTCAGGTCGAACGCCGCGAGCCCGCCTTCCTTGAGTGTGCCCAGGACCACACTGCGTTCGGTGTTGCGCGGGTTGACCCAGATGGCCGGGTCGTCGGCGTCCGAGGGCTCCTCGAACGTCTGCGTGATCACCGTCGGTGTGATGACGGGCGTCGCGGGCGCGGTGAGGAACAAAGGCACGAGCGCCAGCGCTAAGGAAGATGACATGGTGGGACCGTAGGAAACACCGGTATACGGCGACTGAACCACGGGAGAACAAGCCGTGTGGTACGAGCTGGGACTGACGATCTTCGGGCAGAAGATCGCGTACACGGAACTGTTCGGGCAGGTGCTGGCCCTGGCGGTGGTCTTCCTGGCGCAGCGCCGATCACTGTTGACCTGGCCAGTTCAACTGGTCTCGGTCGCCCTGCTGTTCACCGTCTACCTGTCGGCTCACCTGGGCGGTCTCGCGACGCGTCAGGTGGTCGTTGGGCTGATCGCGGTCTACGGCTGGTACGCGTGGGTGAAGCGCCGCGACCCGGTGTTCGGTGTCGTGGTGCGCAAGGGTTCCTGGCGTGAACGCCTGGCCGTGGCCGGTGCCTTCGTCGTCGGCACAGTGGCGTTCGCCCTGGTCCTGGACTGGTTGCACGCCTCGTGGGCACCGTGGCCGGATGCCGCGATCTTCGTCGGCACCATCCTGGCGTTCTCCTTGCAGGGCCTCGGCCTGGTCGAGTTCTGGCTGGTGTGGCTCGCCGTCGACGCCGTCGGTGTGCCGTTGCAGATCCAGTCGGGCCTGTACTTCAGCGCGTTCGTCTACCTGATCTTCGCGGGCCTGGTGATCCACGGTTTCTGGGACTGGAACCGCACCGCCCGCCGGTTGACACAGGCGGCAAAGTCTCCTCTATGAGGGGACTGATCGCTTTACTGGCCGCTGCTTCGTTGCTGGTACCCGTGCCCGCTCTGGCCGCTCCGCCGCCGCAGACGGGTTTCGAGAAGACCGGCAAGTGGACCACCGAGGCCGAGGAACAGACCTACCTGCGAGCTACCGGCCTTCCTGTCTCGCAGATCGGTGAGACCGCGCAAGGCCGTCCGATCCAACTCGTGCGCGTCGGCTCACGCTCAGCCCGCACGGTTGTGCTCTTCATCTGCTCGCAGCACGGCGACGAACCCGCGGGCCGCGAAGCCTGCCTGATCCGCATGCGCTCGCTGCCGCGCTCTTCCTCCGTGACCTACCTGTTCGTGCCGAACGCCAACCCGGACGGCCGCGTCGCCGACACCCGCACCAACTCTCTCGGTACCGACATCAACCGCGACCACCTGCTGCTGAAGTCGGCCGAGGCTCGCGCGATGGCCGCCGTGATCCGCGACTACCAGCCCGACGTCATCCACGACCTCCACGAGTTCGGCCCGTCTGCGCCCTACTACGTGAAGGACGTCCTCTGGCTGTGGCCGCGCAACCTCAACGTCACTGCTGACGTTCACTCGCTCTCCGAGTCGTTGTCGCGCTCCTACGTCCGGCCTTCCGTCGAGGCGGCCGGCCGCACCTCGGGCGTTTACGGCATCTACGTCGACCCGGTGACCGGTGAGCCGGTCCGCCAGGTGGCCGGTGACCACCAGGAACGCATTCTCCGCAACACCGGTGGCCTGAAGCACGGCATGGGCTTGCTCGTCGAGACCAACGCTGACGGCGCTCCCGCATACCGCGTCGACTCGCATTTGAAGGCTCTGGACGGCACCCAGTCGTTCGTTCGTGATCGGCGCGCGGAGATCGAAGCCGCCAACGCCGCTTCTCGCGCTGTTCGGTCCGGCCCGATCTACTTCGGCGGCGCCGACAACCAGCCGCCGGCTCCGGGGGACGTGCTCGCCACCCCGCCGTGCGGCTACGTCCTGACCGGCGCCCAATACCGCGACGTCTCCGACGAGCTCGCCCTGCACGGCATCAAGTCCCTGTACATGCGGGGTGGCGACCGCATCGTGCCGTTGAAGCAGGAGGCCCGTTCGATCATCCCGCTGCTGTTCGACGCCCGCGCCGCCGAACCGCTCCTGAAGGCCCAGCCCGTTCCGCAGTGCTAGACCATCGTCTCCGCTTTCAAGGTCTGCAACTCCCTGAGTGACGGCCGGTCGGCTTCGAGGGCCTTCCGGGCGTCAGCCGGGTCGTTCGACAGCAGAGCCTTGCGGAAGAACGTCCACGCGTGGCGCGGGGCGAGTGCTTGCGCCCTGGCGAAGTCACGTTCGGACTCCTCGGTGTGGCCGAGGAGTCCGTGGGCGTAGGCGCGAGCGGAGTACTCGGACGGGCGCCACGGCTGTTCGGCGAGCACCTGGTCGAGGTCGGCGATCGCGAGGGTCGCGAAGCCGATCTCGGCCAGGATGCCGCCGCGCGTGGCGAGTTGGTCGAGGTCGGCCGGTTCGGCGAGCTGGTCCAGCGCCGCCACGAACATGCCCGAGTACCAGTAGTCGTCCCAGTCGTCCGTCGGCTCGACCGGGTTGATGGGCATCGCGGTCTCGGTCGCGGGGTCCGACTCACCGCCGAGGCGGTCGACGAGGTTCGCCCTGGCCACCTCGACGCATTCGTCCCACGTGCCGAACACGCGCCGCTCCGAGCCGTCCAGGCCCTGGAAGGTCATGCCCGGCTGGAGGTACATCACCTCACCCGACAGGTGACCAGGTACCTCGAGGCCTGCCGCCTGAACGATGCCGCTGCCGTCCTGGGCGACGTAGTACCGCGCGGGGCCCGGTTGCGGCGGCTCTTCGGGCACGGCGATCCACGGCTTCTCGGCGAACTGCGCGCCCCTCACATCCGCGCTTTCCGGGAAGTAGGCCGGACCGGAGAGGACGGCACCACCGAAGTACGCGCCCGCTTCGAACGTCGATCCCAGCCACGTCGCCGCTGGTCCGTCGAACCGCGCGTTGACGAAGTCCGCGAAACCCTTGTACGTGGCCGGTCCGAGCATGGCGACGCCGTTGAACGTCGTGCCGACGAAGAACGACTCGCCCTCGAAGACCGCTCCCGTGAGGTCCACTCGCTGGTGGAACACGGCCCGGTCGAACTGGACAGACCCGCCGAAGGTGGTCTCGGTGAAGTCCGCGTCCGTGCCGAACACGGCGTCGTCGAAGCTGGTGAAACCGGCGAAACGCGCTTTGGTGAAGGTGCTCGTTCCGCCGATCTGCGACTTGTAGAACGAGGTTCTGCCCTCGAACGTGACGCCGGTGAAGTTCGTGGCGTACAGCACGCAGTGCTCGAAGGTCGCGTCGACGAGGATCGCACCGGTGAGGTCGATCTCCGGGTTCCACCACTTCTCGTCAGCACGCAGGTGCGCGGCGAGGATGCGCTGGACGGTCTGCTGGACCTCCACCTCCTTCGGATCACCCTCGGACGGCATGCGGAGGTAGGCGCACAGGACGTTCACGATGGTCTGCCGTTGCGTCTCGTTGTCCTGCGCGAGTCGTTCCAGCGCGTAGAAGCCCGCCAACCGCACAGCGGCCTTGTCCGAACCGATCTGCTCGACGGCCTTGCCGTACAGGTCAGTGATCCGCCGAGCTGTCGAGTCCAGCTCCGTGTGCCAGTGGGCGCGCTCGGCGACCTGCTGGTCCACGTGCTTCTGGTTGAGCCCGATCTCGGTGGTGCGCTGCCGGCGGGCCGTCAACCACAGCGCGGCCGCTCCACCGGTGCCCACGACGATCGTGCCCGCGGTCTTGATCGCGTCGAGCTGGTTCGCGTGCTGCCCGTCGCCCAAGGTGATCATCAGCAGCACTGCAAGCCCCACCCCGAGCACGACGAGGAGGGCACCCCCGATGATGATCGCCCGGCTGGACAGGACCGGATAAGGCCGTTCGCTCTCGTCCACACCCCAAGGTCGCCGAACGTGCGCCGACAGTTACGTCCGGCACCACCTCGGACTCGCCGATCCCGCTGTCCGCACGGCCGTGCTGGACGCCCGCGTCGTGTTCTGATGGCCCGATGCGCGTCGAGCAGTACAGCTACTTCGCCCTGTCCAGCGAGACGATGTCCGCAGCCGACATATCAGTTCGGCTCGGCATGGGGTCGGACGAGAACTGGGCGTACACCTGGCGGATCGTGCGGCGCGGCGACGACCGCGTCGATGAGCAGATCCAGCACGTCGTCGACCGGCTCGAGCCGATCCGCGGCGCGCTCGCCGAGCTGACCGCCGATCCCGGGATCACTGCTCGGCTGACCGTCGCGCGCTACTTCCACGATCGCGTCGACGGCGGTGATGTGGGCTGGCGGGTCCCGGCCGAGACGCTGGAGTTCCTCGCCGAGGTCCGGGCGTCGCTGACCGTCGACGAGTACGACCAGGTCGAGTTCAACGACGAGAGCCTGCGTCAGGTCAGCACAGGCCTGCTGGAGGGCATGGAGCAGAACCTCGCCGAGCACGCCTGCCACCTGCATCGGAGCCTCGAACACGCGACGGTGGTGGAGACCGAGGACCTGCTGATCGCCGACAGCGGGCTGGACGACGACACGTTCAACATGATCGCGGCGGCCCGGTTCACGGCCGAGAACGTCACGGCGCGCGTCGCGGAGGTGCTGAGTGCGGTGAGGGCGACCGGGCGTCCGTTCTCGTGGTGGGTCGGTCCCGCCTCGGCGCCGGCCGACCTCGGTCCCGTGCTGAACCAGGCCGGGGCGCACGCGGCGGAGACCGAGGCGGCGATGTGGCTGGACCTCGCGGACTCCGCCCTGCCGGGCCCTCAGGTCGAAGGGCTGGAGATCCGGCGGGTGAGCACCGAGGCCGAGCTCGCCGACTACGCGGTGATCCTGGCCGCGAACTGGGACCCGCCCGCCGCGACCGTCCGCCGGTTCTACGCCGACGTGGCCGCGCAGGCGTTGGCGAGCCGGGCGCGCTACCTCGTCGGGTACGTGGACGGCCGTGCGGTGTGCTCGGCGGAGGTGTTCCTGCACGCGGGCGTCGCCGGTGTCTACAACATCGCGACCCTCGCCGGGGATCGCCGACGTGGCTATGGCGGCGCGATCACGTTGGCCGCGTTGCGCACCGCACGTGCCGAGGGGTACCGGATCGCCGTTTTGCAAGCCTCTCCGGAGGGGGAACCCGTCTACCGGCGTCTCGGGTTCACGATCGCCGGGCAGTTCATCGAGTACGCCGTGTGAGCAGGTCGCGGTGCTCGAGCGGCCACAGCGCGGCTCGTGACTGCCAGGCCAAGGTCCAGAGCCCCTCGGCGTCGCGGGACTCGCGGGTGAAGCCCTGCGTGCGGGCGAACCAGCCGTTGTCGGTGATCACGAACCGCAGGATGCGGTCGACCAGGCTCGTGCGGGCGTCGTGAGGCAGGCCGTAGCCGTCGAGGAAGCACCGGAACCACTCGGCGCGGGTCTCGGCCGGTGGGAGCCCGACGTGCGCGGCGACGTCGTCGTCGAACAGTTGCGCGCAGTACCAGCCGGTGACGGCGACCTCGTCGATCGGGTCGACCGGACCGGTGTACTCCCAGCCGATGAGGCCGGTGGGCCGCCGGTCGCGGAACACGACGTGCCAGGGCGCGATGTTGCCGTGGCTGATGACGGCGTCGTGCGCGCGGCTGCGCAACGTCCACGGCATCCACCGCGCGTCCGGTGGCGGCGTGAACGAGCGGCCTGCTGTATGCAGTCGACGAAGTATCGCTCCGACCTCGTGCAGCGACCGTTCTGGCTCCGGCCACACCTCCTCGGCGATCACGGTGCCGGGCAGCCACGTCAGGACCTCGTTGCCGGCGTCGTCGAACCCAGGCCCGGCCACGCGGGGCGCGGTCTCGAAACCCTCGGCTTCCAGGTGGCGCAGAAACGCGTGCACAGCCGGTGTCCACGGCTGTGCCGGATGCGCGACCGTCGATCCGCGTTGCTCGGCGGGATTGGTGTGGCTCAGATTGGCGACGCGGTCGTACGGCTCCCCCTGCATGCCCCGCAACATAAGGCGAGGGGCCGCCCCGCGGGTGCGGAACGGCCCCTCCAACAGCCCTGAGAGCTACGCCAGGCCAGCGTCGCCCGTGGACGGGCCCGCGGCCTGCACGTCGTCGATGCGGTACTTGCGGGCCGCCTCGACGACCTTGGCCTGGTCCACCTCGCCGCGCTTGGCCAGGGCGGCCAGCGTGGCGACGACGACGGACTCCGCGTCCACCAGGAAGTGGCGGCGGGCGGCCGGGCGGGTGTCGGAGAAGCCGAAGCCGTCCGTGCCCAGGGTCGTCATGTCGGTCGGGACGTACGGGCGGATCAGGTCCGGGATCGCCGACGCCCAGTCGGACACGGCGACGACCGGGCCCTGGACGTCCGCCAGCACCTGCGTCACGTACGGCACGCGCGGTTCGGCGTCCGGGTGCAGCAGGTTGTGGCGGTCGGTGTCGACGGCGTCGCGGCGCAGCTCCGAGTACGACGTGGCGGACCACACGTCCGCGGAGACGCCCCACTCGTCGGCGAGCAACTGCTGGGCCTTGAGCGCCCACGGGAGGCCCACGCCGGAGCCGAGGATCTGGGCACGGGGGCCGCCGGTCTGCGGGCCCTCCTGGTAGCGGTAGAGGCCGCGCAGGAGGCCTTCCACGTCCAGGTTCTCCGGCTCGGCGGGCTGCACGTACGGCTCGTTGTAGACCGTCATGTAGTAGAAGACGTTCTCGGCGTTCTCGCCGTACATCCTCCGCAGACCGTCCTTGACGATGTGCGCCACCTCGAACGACCACGCCGGGTCGTACGAGATCACGGCCGGGTTCGTGTGCGCCAGCAGCAGCGAGTGGCCGTCGGCGTGCTGCAGGCCCTCACCGGTCAGCGTGGTGCGGCCCGCGGTGGCACCGAGCACGAAGCCGCGCGCCATCTGGTCCGCCGCCGCCCACAGGCCGTCGCCCGTGCGCTGGAAGCCGAACATCGAGTAGAAGATGTAGATCGGGATCATCGGCTCGCCCTGCGTCGCGTAGGACGTGCCGACCGCCGTGAACGACGCCGTGGAACCCGCCTCGTTGATGCCCTCGTGCAGGATCTGGCCCTGCTCGGACTCCTTGTAGGCGAGCATCAGGTTGGCGTCCACCGAGGTGTACGCCTGGCCGTTCGGGTTGTAGATCTTCTGCGTCGGGAACATGGAGTCCATGCCGAACGTGCGTGCCTCGTCCGGGATGATCGGGACGATGCGCGGGCCGATCTCCGGGTCCTTCGCGAGGTCGCGGACGAGGCGGACGAACGCCATCGTCGTGGCGACCTCCTGCTTGCCCGAGCCGCGGCGGATGCCGTCGTAGACCTTGTCGCCGGGCAGCACGAGAGCCTTGGACTTCGTGCGGCGCTCCGGTACGAAACCACCCAGCTGACGGCGGCGCTCCAGCATGTACTGGATCTCCGGGTTGTCCTGTCCGGGGTGGTAGTACGGCGGCAGGTACGGGTCCTTCTCGAGCACCTCGTCGGAGATCGGGATGCGCAGGCTGTCCCGGAAGCCCTTGAGGTCGTCCAGGGTCATCTTCTTCATCTGGTGCGTCGCGTTGCGCGCCGCGAAGTGCTTGCCGAGCGAGTAGCCCTTGATGGTCTTGGCGAGGATCACGGTCGGCTGGCCGACGGTCTCGGTCGCCGCCTTGTAGGCCGCGTAGACCTTTCGGTAGTCGTGCCCGCCGCGCTTGAGGTTCCACACCTCGTCGTCGGTCATCGGCTCGACGAGCGCCTTCGTCCGCGGGTCGCGGCCGAAGAAGTGCTCCTTGATGTACGCGCCGTCGTTCGCCTTGTAGGTCTGGTAGTCGCCGTCGGGCGTGTTGTTCATCAGGTTGACGAGCGCACCGTCGCGGTCCGCGTGCAGCAGCGCGTCCCACTCGCGGCCCCAGACGACCTTGATGACGTTCCAGCCGGCGCCGCGGAAGAACGACTCCAGCTCCTGGATGATCTTGCCGTTGCCGCGTACGGGCCCGTCGAGGCGCTGCAGGTTGCAGTTGACGACGAACGTGAGGTTGTCGAGCTGCTCGTTCGCGGCGAGCTGCAGCAGGCCGCGCGACTCCGGCTCGTCCATCTCGCCGTCGCCGAGGAACGCCCACACGTGCTGGTCGGACGTGTCCTTGAAGCCGCGGTCGCGCAGGTAGCGGTTGAACCGCGCCTGGTAGATCGCGTTCATCGGGCCGATGCCCATGGAGACCGTGGGGAACTCCCAGAAGTCCGGCATCAGGCGCGGGTGCGGGTACGACGGCAGGCCGCCACCCGGACCGGCGTGCGAGTACTCCTGGCGGAAGCCATCCAGCTGGTGCTCGCTCAGGCGGCCCTCGAGGAACGCTCGCGCGTAGACACCGGGGGAGGCGTGGCCCTGGATGAAGATCTGGTCGCCGCCGCCGGGGTGGTTCTTGCCGCGGAAAAAGTGGTTGAAGCCGACCTCGTAGAGCGACGCGCTGGACGCGTACGTCGAAATGTGTCCACCGACACCAACGCCGGGCCGCTGCGCGCGGTGCACCGTCATCGCGGCGTTCCACCGGATCCACGCGCGGTAGCGGCGCTCCACCTCCTCGTCACCGGGGAACCACGGTTCCCGCTCGGTGGGGATGGTGTTGACGTAGTCCGTGCTGGTCAGAGCGGGCATGCCGACGTGGTTCTCACGCGCACGCTCCAGCAGACGCAGCATCAGGTACCGGGCCCGCTGCTGACCGCCACCCTTGAGCACCTCGTCGAACGACTCGAGCCACTCGGACGTCTCCTCGGGGTCGATGTCCGGCAGGTGCGCGGCCATGCCGTCACGAATGACACGTACCCGCTCGGGGCCGGTGTTCTGCGGGCTCAAGGTGTCTCCTCGGCTTCGTTGGCGGTACCTCGCGCTGGCCCGGAAACCGTGCCACGCGGTCCTATCGTTGTCCTTGCGCGACGACTTCGTCACCGCTACTGATCGGTAGTTCTGGATCGTGTCGCTCACGCGCGCGCGATAAGAGGCATGTAGAGCATGCCTCCTGCCAGTGTAGGGATCTTCACAGGGGTCCCTGTTCCGGCGTGTCAAGTGGTCAACAGTTGCGCCAGGGGTAGCTGACAGTGTTCGCTAGCCCGAGGTAACGGACTTGGCGGCAGTCTTTGAGGCTGTCGCTCTTGCGTAGTTGGAGGAGTGAAAACCGTGGTCGCCGCGGAAGACGCCGGCAAGATCGGCGTCGCCGAGAAGCTCGGGATCGAATCGGGCATGGTCGTCCAAGAGCTCGGCTGGGACGAGGACGTCGATGACAACCTCCGTGCCGCCGTCGAGGAGCAGATCGGCGGTGACATCCTCGACGAGGACGCCGACGAGACGGTGAGCGTCGTCCTGCTCTGGTGGCGAGAGGACGACGGCGACCTGGTCGACGCTCTGCTCGAGGCCACCGGAGTGCTCGCCGAGGACGGCGTGATCTGGGTTCTCACCCCGAAGACGGGCCGCCCCGGCCACGTGGAACCTTCGGACATCGCCGAGGCGGTGCCGACCGCGGGCCTTTCGCAAACGTCGAACATCAGCGTGGCCGACGACTGGGCCGGCACCCGCCTGGTGTGGCCGAAGTCCGCCAAGGCCAAGCGCTGACACTCTTCAGGCTGAACTAGGGTTGATCCACGGGCGCTTCGCATCGCCCGTGGGTACGTCCTGGTCAACCGGAGGGGTTTCATGGCGGTCGAGGTCGGTTCGGAAGCTCCGGACTTCACGCTCAACGACTACAACAAGCAGCCCGTCTCGCTGTCGTCGTTCCGCGGCTCGAAGAACGTGCTTCTGGTCTTCTACCCGTTCGCGTTCAGCGGCATCTGCAACGGCGAGCTCTGCCAGTTGCGCGACGAGCTCTCGACCTACGAGGACGAAGACGTCCAGGTGCTCGGCGTGTCGGTCGACACCCCGTTCACCCTGAAGGCGTGGGCGAACCAGGAGGGCTACCAGTTCCCGCTGCTGTCCGACTTCTGGCCGCACGGGGCCGTCGCGCAGTCCTACGGCGTGTTCAACTCGACCGCGGGCATGGCACTGCGGGGAACGTTCCTGATCGACGTCACCGGTGTCGTGCGCTTCGCCGAGGTGAACGCGCCGGGTGAGGCCCGGGACCAGGACGCCTGGAAGAAGGCCGTAGCCTCACTCAAGGCATGATGTAGCTGTACCCCGTGCGCTCGGCGTGCGGGTTGGGGCGTGTAGCTCAGCGGAAGAGCACTCGGTTTACACCCGAGCGGTCGCAGGTTCGATCCCTGTCGCGCCCACCAGATAGGTCTTATTCACACCAACGCCCAGACGAATGAAATCGCCGGGCGTTGCGTCATAATCACGGTCAGTAGCTGCGTCTTCTGCCGCCCAAAACGTCCCTAGCGCAAGATCAGGTTCGGCGGCCGCATCGCCAGTGGCGACCAGCGCCAGCGGCCGAACGGCGATCTGGGACGCCAGGACGAGGCCGTTCGCCGCTTGATCCGCTTCCGCTTCAATGGCGCGTTCCTCCGCCGGAATGGTGCACATGGCACCTCCATCGAGCAGGGCAGCGAAGGGCTCCGTCAGCTCGGCTTCTTCGACGTTGCCGTCTTCCCCGATGTACAGCTTCTTGAAGAAGCCTTGGTTGATCTGCCGCCGTACGTGGTTTGGTGCGGCCAAGTACGCAGCCTCACAGTTGGCCGCGGCACGCAGTGCGGCCTCAAGGGTCGCCGCAAGTTCTGCCGTGTTGACACTTGCCGCCTGGATATCGACATCAGCTTCTGCCAACTCGCGGGTGAACCGCCGCATCTCCAAGGCAAGCAGATCGGTCGGGACGGCCCCGGCGTAATGGGCCTGGAGCAGCTTCTGGCGTTCGCCGCCCACGATGGTCTTGCGTTTCACCGCACGGGCGATGCGCTGCGAGCCTTCTGTCTGCTGGCTCACCAGTTCGGCCCGGATGCTCGCCCGGATGTCCTCGGCACGTGCCTCGCTCAAGCGGAAGCCTGCGTAGAAGTCGGCGATGCCGTTCTCGATACGTTCGACCCGTACCGCCCGCCTGTGGCAGTTGTTGCGCTTGGTCTTCTTCTTGACGCACTGGAAGTAGGCGTAGGTCCCACCGTTCCCGCTGCTCTGCGAGAAGACCAGCTTGCCTCGGCAAGACGAACAGTAGATCGTGCTGCGCAGGTAATGGTTGTGCGTCCGGTCTTTCTCGCCGTCGTGGGCGTTCGCGGCCAAGATGTCTTGGACCGCCAGCCAGACCTCAGGCTCGACCAGAGCGGGGTGTTTCCCCTCGTAGTGAATGCCTCGGTAGGGCACGATTCCCATGTAGTACGGGTTCTGAAGCATGTAGTAGAACCCGGTGAGACTGATCTCCATGGTCGGGTTCTTGGCTGTGGGGCGACCACTCAGACCCCTGGCTCTTGCGGCCAGTAGAAGATCGATACCGCTCCATTCACCGGTGGCATACTGCTCAAAGCACCAGCGCACCAACTCGGCCCGCTCCGGGTCCAAGATGACCGACGAGATACTGATACGCCCGATCGTTTCGCGCTTGTTCAGGTAGCCGATTGGGGCGCAAAAAGGAGTACCGCCTTCCTCGGCCTTGCGGACCAGTCCCTTCAATACCTCCTGGGCGAGGTTGCCTGAGTAGAACTGGGCGATCTCGGCGAGAAGGCCGTACAAGAGCTTGCCGCTAGGCGTGTCGTCGATGTTCTCAGTGCAGGAAACCAGCGTGACGCCGTGACGCTTGAGCAACAGGTTGATGGCAATGTCGT
This sequence comes from Lentzea sp. NPDC005914, assembly GCF_040629405.1. Lineage (NCBI taxonomy): Bacteria > Bacillati > Actinomycetota > Actinomycetes > Pseudonocardiales > Pseudonocardiaceae > Lentzea > Lentzea sp. NPDC005914. The sequence continues at coordinate 22,463 of NZ_JBEXVQ010000060.1, forward strand.
CTGCGCGGTTCCGTGCCAGTCGGTCGATCTTGTGGATGATGAGGTAGTCCGGCCTCACAATCTTGATCTCTGCGAGCATGTCTTGCAGGTCATCGCGGTCTGATGACCGACCGGACTCTCCGGCGTCCACGAACTCCCGCTCTACGGCAGCACCGAGCTGGGCTGCTTTGGCATGGCAGGCTTGGCGCTGAGCCGGGATGGAATAGCCCTCGATACCGCCACCAGTGCGGGCTTGCTCTCTCGTGCTCACCCGCAGGTAGACGAAGGCAATGGGTACCGCCCGTCCCGTGGCATGAGACCCGTTGCGGGGTGGCCGAGTCCGTGCCCGCTGTGTGGCGGCTTCGAGGGCAGTGGCTTGTTTGCCGTTGCTGTTGGACGTTTGTGTTGTGCTGTCTTTAGTCATTGGGCACCTCCTCGTCTGTGCTTTCGGATTGCTTTTGCTCGAACGTTGCCGCTGTGCGAGCGCTGGAAGGTGTCGCGACTTCGGCTCCGGCTGCGCGAATCTGCTGCGTAACGTTGTCCATCTGCGCCAGGTCTCGCGCCAGACGTGCATAATCGGGAACGATCACAAAGGCGGCATCACATAGTCGCTTCAGGTCGTCTAGTAAGAGTTGCAACTGAGACTGTTGTGGCAAGCGAGCGGGACGGCCGATGTCCACGTATTCGCGCACGATCGTCAGTCCGCAGGTATGGGCCAGGCTCTGGCAGATTTCACGTTGCCGGTCGATGGCGTTGGGATCGTCCTTGCTGGACGAGGCGACTCGTAAATATGAAACTGCGTGCCGTGTTCGATGTGGATTATCTGGCATGACATTCTCCTCTTGGCTTAATTAAGGCATAAATCTCCCCTTATTGTTGATATTCTCAGGACTTCTTTCTTGTGCCAAGAACGGCAATCCTGTCCTTGGTGAAAATGTCTTTCCGTTCTGGTGACGGGTAGCGTTTCAAGCACTACCCGTCACGTTCACTGCTGGAGCGGCGGCGTTAGCTCTCGGCTCCGGATCGGCGCCGCGCTCCACCTGGTGCCTTGTCCTGCTCCTTGGCGACCTCTGGTGTGCCGCCAAACAGGTCCTCGATGGCGGCCCGTCGTGCGGCGGCTTCGCGCTCGATCTCTTCGAGCGCGGCCTTGGCTCGCTCGGCGAAGTCCTGTTCGGAGCGCTTGGCCTCGACGTAGAACTCCACTGCTCGCAGGACGGCGTCACCCAGGTTCAACCCGTCCAGTTGTGCAACCAGCGCGAACTGCGCGTGTAGCTCTCCTGGCAGGCGAATGCCCAGCGTTTTCACCCCGCCCTTGCCCTCGGATTTCGGCTCAGTCATGCCCGTAGTCCTCCTCAGCGTTACTGCGGCTGGCCATCCCCATGCGGGATGACGGATGCAGCCGCAGACCACCGACGAGCGGTCCGTGCGGGTTTCTCTTGCTTACTGCGCCACCCAGCCAGCCGGGCTTGGGCCAACGCGGCATAGTCCGGGTTGATCTCGACGCCCAGCCAATCGCGGCCGTACGTCTCAGCAGCGATGGCGGTGGTGCCTGATCCGAGGAAAGGATCAAGAACCATACCTGGACGCCAGCTTGTGTGTCTGCACGCGGCTTTCAGAGGCCCGGTGGACAACATGCGTCCGTCGATGAGTTGCTTCGCCCGTCGCCAAGGCTCACCGCAGACGGAGCAGGCCCGCTCTGGGCATGTGGAGAGCAGCGGACGCCGAACGAGCTCAACCGGGAAGGTCGCGAAGTGAGCCCCGCGGTACCGCGCCGTGGCCAGCGACCACACGTCACCGGGGTTCCTGCCAAGCGGGTGGCTGTCACGGCCTATCGCTTTCAGCGCAGCCAAGCCCTGGTTGAGGTCGATGCGCGGGGAAGTGCCGGCGCCGAGCGAAGGGACGGCTTCGCGAGGCGGGTAAGCGGCTGCAACGCGACGCCGGCGGTTGGTGGGCGTACCCGTCGTAGGCTCGCGAATCGCGTCGAGGTCGAAGTAATAGCTGGGTTGCTGCGTGAAGAAGTACATGAACTCGTGCGTGGTGGTCAGACGATCACCGACGCTCGACGGCAGCGGGTTCTTCTTGGCCCACACCACCTGGTTGCGCAGCAGCCACCCGGCACGGGTCAGTCGGAGCGCCACGCGTTGGGGTCCCAGCAGCAAACACTTCTTGCGCGCGCCGTCATTGGGGTGCCGCGCGTAGGAATCGCCGAGGTTGAGCCAAAGCGCGCCGGTCGGTTTGAGCACGCGGCCCAGCTCGATGCAGATGTCGGCGATCTCGGTGGCCCAGGTTTCAACATTGGCCTCGGAGCCGATCTGGTCCTCGTGACCGTAGTCCCGCAAGGCCCAGTACGGCGGGCTCGTGATCACACTGTCCACCGCGGCGTCCGGGAGCTCGGCCAGCCGGGTGCGGACATCACCAACGATGATCTGATTGCGGGGAAGGTCGTGTGCACTCATGACTCGTCCTCCGTCGGAGCCGTCAGCACGACCGGTCCGTCTGCTTGTAGGGCAACGGCAAACAGGCGCTGGGCGTCGGCATCGAGGCGAGCAATCACCTCCCGCATGCGGCGTTTGTGGTTCGTGTCCGGCACCAGCCACACGACGAGCGGGAAAACCCCGAACGCTTGCTGTTCCGCGCCGCTGCGCCAGTACCCGATGTAGGTCAGGCACTTGCGCTGCACCGTGGGCAGGCTCTCGCTGGCCATGTCCAGCTCGATGAAGGCGCTGTGCTCAAACTCGCCCATGCCAACGCGGACATACGCATCTGGCTTGAGCGTCGTTGGTGCGCCGGAGTCGCTCGTGAACTTTCGCCAGGCCAACGGTTCGCCGTCGAACGCCAACAGCTGCAGGCGGCTGTCCTGGGTGAGTTCGCTCAGTCCTACGCACAGCTCGCTCACGCCGAGCACGTGATGCATGAAGAAGGGCTTGGTCTCCCAGACGCGGCGTCGTCGGCCGCCGTAGGGGCCTTGAACCTCCAGTACGGCAAGGCCCAGACCGGACAGGCCGTACACCAGTGCCGTTGAGCCTGGCTGCACCCCACCGACCGTGCGGTCCAGCCGCACCACCACTCCCAGCTCCGTCAGGCGCTGGAGTAGGGAACGGGTACGCCTGGACTGAGTGTGAGCCGAGCCTTCGGAGAGGTGCAGTCGTTGCACCTGCCGGGAGGTCAGCAGCCGCAGTTGGTAGAGCGAAGCCAGGACCTGCATGTCCCGTTCGCTGAGCCGTTCCCGCAGCCGGGCGGCACGTCCGCGTATGAGTCCGTCAGTCATAGGAGACCTCCAGACGGACAGACACTCGGTGGTGTTTGGGCAGCAATGCCCGTGGTGGGGCCATGTCCAAGGCCTGAGGGAACGGCAGGGCGAGCGGTAGGCGCGTGCTTCACGCCCCGCGTCCTCATGACGACCTCCGGCGGGTACCAACCGGTGCGTCCGGCGGTCCGCCTTCTCCGTGCCAGCGCTGGGCTAGCACGGAGTCGAGCGCGGAACCGCTTGTGGCGTAGGCATCACGGCTCATTTGCCGCAGTACAGCCGGATCGTGATCGGGAGCAGCCAAAGGCAAGGTCCTGACCGCGAACGGTGGCGTCATCGTGCCCTTGACGTACAGGCGAGCGCAGGCCTCGAAAGCACCGAGCCCAAGCAGGTCTTCAGGCGTCACTGGATCGCCAAAGATGGCGGCGAGCAAGCGAGCGTCGTCAAAGGACGGTCGGAAAGACAGCCTCGATCGGGCATTGGAGGTCACGGCAGCCTGCAGGTTGTGGGACAGCTGGGTGAAGTGCTGATGTGCGGCCGTAGTCGAGACTTCCAGGCCCCGGCACTGGGCCAGCACCTCGCCGAAGTCCAGCGCGCCGACATAGTCTTGGAACTCGTCCACCACCATCGACACGGGGAACCGCTTGGACTTCGGCAGCGTGGCGCGACGTTGAGCCGCCGCCCAGGCCGCCGACAGGATCAACGCACCGAGCAGACGGCTGGCCTCGGGGCCAATGACACCTCGGTTGAGACTGACGAGGACGATCCGAGGGCGCCTCAGGAACAGCTTGTCAAAGGAGAAGCGCGGAGCCGCTTGTCCGAGCATCCGGCGGATGGGCTGGCGGGCCAGGAACGGGCTGATCTTGTTCAGCACCGGCGCGATGATCTGCTGTTGCTCGCCGTCCGACAGTCCGCCAAAGCGAGCCCACCAACGAGTCAGCACGAGCGGGTCGCCGACTGTCGTGAGTGCGCGGCGTCGGAAGGCCGGGTTGAGCATGAGGATCGGAACATCGGCCAGCGTGCCGTCCGGCATGCGCGCGGCGGTGAGCAAACTGTGGAACAACACGTCGCTGCTGCGCGGACCGATGGCGCTGTTGCCGAACAGGTTGCGCAGCAGGCCCACGATCTCGTCAGCACGTTGCTCGGCCTGCTTCTCTGGCCCCGCCAAGGGGTTGAAGCCCGCCTGATCGTCTTCGCTCGGGTCGATAACCACGACATCCGCGTGCCGGTGCCGGGGGAGTCGAGCCAGCACGTCGTCCACCAGATCGCCCCGTGGCTCGATTGCCAGGATGCCCCGGCCGGCTGCCGCGTCAGCCAGGATCAGTTGCGCCAGCTCGGTGCTTTTGCCCGAACCAGTCGGGCCGATGAGATGGAAGTTATGAGTGCTTGAGGCCTGCGGCATGGTCACGAGTTGGCCGCGGTCAGCCGGGTGCGTGCTGGTGCCGAGCAGCCGCGTCCCGCGGTACCGGTGAGCTTCTTCGGGTTGTACCAACAGATCCGCCGGAGGCTGGCCCAGAAGCGAAGCTCCGTCAGCGACGCTGCCGAGCGGCCAGCCCAACAACACCGCCAGCTCCGAGCTACTGACCACCGACGACCACGTCACCGCAGGACGATGAACGCGGATGATGTCGTAGGGCCGTTTGGGCTTCGGCTCGTCCATGCGCACGGAACAGTGCGGGCTGTTGGCGAGCGCCAGGGCCGATACGACCGACCGCATGATGGTCAGCATCCGGGCCTTGCTCGCAGCCGTTGCCCCGACGCGTCCTTGCACACCGTAGAGCGGTTCGGCTGTCTTGTTGCGCCAGGCCTGATTGTCCGAAGCGCTCGCAGCCTTCGGTTTGTCGAACCCAAGGGCCTCAACGATGTTGAAGACCTCGGGCCGTGAGGCGCGCTGGTAGGACGGTCCGAGTACCCATTGCAGTACGGCCGCCTCGGTGTCCTCCAACATGCTGGCCACCGCCCGCATCCCGGCGCCGACGGCTTCTGCCACATCGAGCCGCAGCGGGAAGGCGAAGCTGGACAGGCGCACATCGGCGGCGAGAAGCGGCATCGGGCGGTTCGGGTATCGGCTGGGAAGCAATCCGAGCTGGGGCAAGTGCGCCCGGAACTGGCCGGGGACTGTGGCCGTCAGCTGCGGGTCCATCCCGAGCAGCCACTCGGTGGAGTCCAGGCCAATCCAAGCCTCCAGCACCACAGTCGGAGTTCGCTGCCAGAACCCGGCTTGCGGCCGGCTCGCCAGCGGGCGCATGAGCCCCACCACCGCGGCCAGGTCGAGGCTGCGCGGCGGATAGAGGTCAAACCACACCAACTCACTCATGGCCCACCTCCGTTGCCGGTGGCTCCGCCGTGGTCGGTGGTTCATTCACTGACTTCTGCTGGCTGAGCTGATGGCGAGCCAGCGCGAGGAATGCGCGAGCCAGCTTGCGCAGCGCCGGGTCTTGGCGTTCGACGCCGGTAACCCGTACCGATGACGGTTCGATTGCGTCTGTCATACGAAACCCCCTTCGTAAGTAGTCGCTCTTCCTCCATGTTTTGGATTGCGACAAGCCAGGCTGCTGATCTAGACGCCGTCAGCAACTTGGTGGTTTGATTGAACTGATTAGAAAAGAAGTGGTAGGAATGGATACGTGCGCAACGGCGGCACGACGCGGGTGTTTGTGTTGTAACTACTATGCGCAGGAAAAGTCTTGCCTTGCAATAGGCTCAAACGAGCTGAGGAAGTACCGTGGCCACGGTGGTGCCAGACGAAAGTTCTGGCGGTGCCGACATTTAATAACCGGGGTTGTGGAAAACCTAGCCCTGGATCGATCGCGTACGAACGTGTCTGCGCCACGCTCGTCTGAGTCTGACAGCCAGGACTCGCAGGCTTTCCTCACGGAGACGCCGCTCGTACAAGTCGGCTTTGTGGTCGACGAGCTGCTTTCTGGTCTTGCGAGGCATTGGTGATCTCCTCTCGGGTTGCAGCACCATGGGTGGATTTGGGCATAGCTCCGCCCAGACTGGAATGGATGATGAGTTGATGAAACGCTTGGCGGTTAGCGGCGGCTCAGAAGCCAACGCGCGATCCCCCGGAGCAGAAACAGTGCCGCGAAGATGATGAGCGTGAACATCAACGGCTTAATGAGGACGTGCGCGACGCCAGCCAGGAACATCAGGCCGCCGATCAGGATGAACGCCTTGCGCATCTGCGCGCGTGCTTCCTTGATGGGATCGTTCAAAAGTTTTCACCTCCTCGGCTGTCGGATCGGCGATTGGGTGCTGATAACGCCGGTCGCGCTCAGCGCTGCTGTCGGCGGTACCGAGCTTCGATCGTGAGACCTTCCTCGGTAACACCCGAACCGGGGCGCATGTAGCGCTGCAGGCGGTACAGGAGACCGCGCTGGTACTCCTCTTTGAGTTCGATCATTGCGGGATCAACAGGTCCGGAAGCCAGCAGGGCGTTGATCCGGTTGAGGCGGTAGAAGCCTTGTTCGACAGCCTCCCCGCCGGCATCGATGGGCTCCATGAGGTTGTGCCGAGCCTCGGCTTCCGCCCTGATCGCAGCTGCGCTCAGCGTCGGGTCGTAGTGCATCGCCTGGAATGAAGCGGGTGCGTGATCGCTTCGGCGACCAACAGGACTTCGTCCGTGATCTACCGCCCGCAGATCAGCTTGTGACCGCGCGTTTCGAGCCATCTCGACCAACTCTTCAAAAGTGGGGCGGCGGTCCATGGGTCTCACCTCCAACTGGGGTTGTGGGCTGAGAGAAGTCAACAGGACTGAACACGTGGTGCTGCGGAATTTGCCACTGGCCATCAACTTGACCACCACATCCGTGCTGCTCAGACACCTACATCAAGTCGTACATCACGTGGAATATGTCCAAGGCCTTACTTGGTCGCACTACTCCCCGGATCCGGTTCGGCAGCTTCATCAGGTGGCTCCGGAAGGATGTGCTCGGGGACGCCCTGCGCCCGTAGTTGCGCGACTGCATTGGCGCGGGCTTCATCCTGTTGCGGTCGTGGGAGCCTCGACAGTGCATCCTGGTTCTGCCCAAGCCAGGAATCGAATTCGCGTCTCACGCGGACTCGAAGTCGTATCAGGGCTGCATCGTAGGCTTTAGCTTGCTGCTCTTCAGTTAATTTAGATAGAGCGTCCCAGGTGTTGATCCTGCCACTCCCACATTGCCATCACCTCGCCGGAGAAGGGTGGATTGCGACGGCTTTCCGAACTACTGTGGTGGTATTGAAGGTCTGGAAACATGCGAGCTGCCTCACGGAACTCGGAATCATCTAACGTTGGTCTAAAAGTTGGCCCGCCTTCAGGGATAGAAGTTGCCTCGCCTGCACCGCCAAACTGGAATGCTGGTTTGAAGGGTCGCTCGCCTTCAGGGGATAAGGGGATCTCGCCCATGGTTGTGACTCATTAGAAGAACCCTATTACCGCCCTGTTGGAATCTTTTTCAAAGAGTCTTGTTTATGATGATGGTGGTGCTAGGATCTCGTCAACGTCGGCTTCAAGTAGGCAGGGCGATGATGGTGAGACATCTGCCAAGCGGTAATGAGCGAATCAACCTTGAAGAATGCTTGAAGGAGCTATCCCGCGATCGCGGGGTCTGGCGCGATGATTTGGTCTCGTTGCTTCGGGGCGATCTCTACCAGTTGCAGCGCTACTGGCGCATTGAGCTAGATGACGGACTTGAGGTGGCCCGCGATGGGGTAACAGCCGTTCTTACTGGCCACATCCAAAACCTATATCCCCATCGGTGGAACCGTCAGCTGTTGGACGAAGAGGCGGTGCACCGCTATAGGTCAACTGTGCAAATTGCGTTCAATGTAAATGCTCAGCATTACGCGGAAGTCGGCGACAAGAACTTGAGTGGCCGACAATCGTGGCAGGCAAAGGACGGTCCAATAGACCTTAGGATGTCGGTTAGGACAGTTCGGCGTGACCTCGATCAGGCCATTGAGCAGATTGCTGAACGCATGGTCGCTGGCACTCAGTCGCCGAGAATCGATGCTGACGCGGCCTTGTCTCAGAGGAGTGCCGCTGATGCCCTGCCCGAACCGCGACGGTTCGCGTTCTCTCCTGAAGCTCTAACCGCTAACTTGCTGGTGCTGTCAGGCGAGGTGGAGCCAGCCATGGAAGCCGCCCGTAGCGCTTGCCGTGAACGGAACCGGCAGTTCTACACCTCCGACACGTTGCTTGCACTACTAGACATGCCAAACGGTCGCGTGCGAGATTGCTTCGCCCTTGACGGCGCGGCCGACTGGTCCCGGCAGGTCCGTCAGAAGCTTTTGACGATGTCGCTGCCAGACGGCGACAGGTTCGCTGAATTCAAATGGATTGAACGCAAGGAGTTCCATCGAGCGTTGCAGTACGCAACGAGCGATGGCTCGCCGGTGGTGAACGAGTTTCACCTGCTGCTCGCGATCTTCGACGGCACGTCTGAAACGAACGCGAACCTCCAGCGATTACTTCAGCACGACTATGCCAAGGTCCGAGCTGCGGTAGAGCGACGGCGCGGCGAGGACGGACACGGGGGGAACAGAACCCCGATGTGGCAGTAGCTGGCCCGACGGTGAGCCAGGGCTGGGAGAGGGGCGTCGACGTGAAGGTGCAACTGGACCAGAGCGGCGTCTGGGAGCTGGGCGAGGTCATAGGCCGTGGTGGAGCCGGCGTCGTCTATGTCGCAACCTCAGCGATTCACCCCGGCGAGTACGTCATCAAGCTCGTGCCGAAGGGTCGCGGTGCATTCAGAGAACTCTACTATGCGGCTAGCCTCGCAAACCGCCCGAACATCGTGCCTGTTCTTGACAAAGGCGAGAATGTAGAACGCACTCACCTTGCGCTACTCATGCCGCGGGCGGAAGGGTCGCTTCGTGAGTTCATGGACAAAGTCGGTGGCCCGACTCCTGAGGAACGCGCCTTACCTATCCTTATAGATGTCGCGCGAGGCCTAGGTAGCCTGAGTGGTATTAGACTGGCTAAACAGGCCGTCATTGGCGTTGTGCACCGCGACCTCAAGCCGGAAAACATCCTTTATCTGGATGGCTCCTGGTGCATCTCTGACCTAGGTATCGCACGTTTCCTTGATGAAAACACTGGGCCTGACACCAGACGGTACTTCATGAGCCATGATTACGCGGCCCCGGAGCAGTGGCGTGGTGAGACAGCAACGCCTCAAACCGATGTTTACGCCTTCGGGGTCATTGCCTTTGAGCTTCTTGTGGGTTCACGGCCATTTGTGGGAGCCGACTTGAGGCAACAGCATTTGCATGAGAACGTGCCGTCGATACGGGGAGCTTCCCACTCGCTGGCTACAATCATTGCCGAATGTCTTTATAAGCCTTCTGGTGTTCGGCCTTCGCCGGATCGTCTATTGACGAGGCTTGAGAATCAAGCGGGCGAAACGGTTAGTGCAGGCGTTCCAATAATGAGCGGTGTCAGTGCGCTGCAGGCGGCGGATTTGGCAGAAACCGCTCGACAGGGTCGAAACGCGTGGGAAGCGCAAGAGGCTGAAAACGATGCTCGCCAGCGAGAGATGTTGTTTCGTATTGCTGCTGAGCAGTGGAAGCGGATTAAAGACCTCTTAAATCGAACTATTGTTGAAAACGCGCCTACCAGTCGTTCTGGCGGCCTTGATGACGGCGCGTTGCGGCTAGGCGATGCGACGATAGTCATGTCTCCGCCCGTGAAGCCGGGGCCTTGGGACGATCTGTCGCCGCTTGTAACCGAGCCGCCCGACCAGCATCGCCTGCCGTTTGATGTGATCGCGTATTGCTATATCGCCGTTGGCAAGTCTGTTAGTGAATTCGCGTCTCTCCTGTCTTCTGGGTACGCTGGCCGGGCGCATTCTCTGTGGTTCTGCGATGCAGAAAAGAGGGGGCAGTACGCCTGGTATGAAGTGGCTTTTTCGTTGGATCGACCGATCGATTCGATGGCTGACCCCCTCAGCTTGGGCTATAGTGGCTATTTTTCGGCAAAGTCGAATGGCGGGTATGCCCCCCGTATCGTCCCAGGCCACTATCTACCGATTGCTGCTATTCCCGGCAAAGCTGCACGCCTTTCCGAGCTAGGGGTAGGGCCCGTATCGGCTGAGGAAGGTAAATTAGGTTGGGGCTTCTTTTATAAGAAGTTTGAAGTTGCCTGGCCGCTTACTTCTGTGTTGATGGGTGACCTAAAGGTTGTCCCGTAACGCTGTCTCGGCGTGATCGATGATCTTGGTGTGGATCAGGTGATCAGTGCGGAGCGGCCGGAGTGGGTGCCGGTG
>NZ_JBEXVQ010000061.1:0-32618 GCF_040629405.1 Lentzea sp. NPDC005914
GCCCCCACCGCCCTCAAGGTCACCGTCGACATCAAGCACACCGCCCGCGGCGACCTGCAACTCGACCTCATCGCCCCGGACGGCACCACCTACCGCCTGCGCAACGCCTCGCTGACCGACACCACCGACAACCTCACCGTCACCTACACCCTCAACGCCTCCACCAAACTCGCCAACGGCACCTGGAAACTCCGCATCCAAGACCTCTACCGCACCACCGAAACCGGCTACCTCAACGCCTGGCAACTCAACTTCTGACACCAACCACCACAACCCCGCCTGGCTGCCGAACCGGTAACCAGGCGGGGTTTCCTGCTGTCAGTGCGCTTCGCGCGTCACGCGGCGGAGTGCGTCACCGTTGCGGTGCACTCGCCGCTGACCGCGGCCTCCGGAATCGTGACTGAGAGGGTCGGGTTCCAGCTCACCGAGTTGTTGCCGAGGCCTGAACTCAGTGAGAAGGCGGTCCGCGAGGTGCTGATGGCGACCTGGTCGGACGCTGCCGGTTGTCCCGGCACGAAGACCGCGCCGGCCCCCGAGGACGCGGTGTCGAGGCCGGACCAGTAGGTCACACCGGTGGCGGCAATGGTCTCGCCGGTCATGCCGCCGCCGGTGGACGACACCGTGACGGTCCAGGTCGGAGCCAGCAGGGCGCGCATGTCGGTGACGGTGACGGTGCCAAGAGGTGAGGTGATCGACGATGACGGGCCCGCGGTGCCGAGGTCCACGGGTTCCGGTGCCGAGACGGACAGAGGGCCGCTCAAGATCGCGAAGGTCGTCGATGTCCCCGAGCTCACCAAGAACGTCACGGTCGTGTCGATGTCGTCGTCTTCGTCCGCGACCACCGGATCCGCAGCAGCGAAGACGAGGCCGATCACGCCGACCACGAGCAATCCGACTCGTCCCGCGAACATGAGGTCTCCGTGAGCATTGGCAGGGGACTGGCGAAGAGTTCCGCTCACATCACCCGGTACGTGATCTTCGCGCTGTACACGGCGCCCGGACGGGCAGTGCTGGGGATCGCGACCGTCAGGGTCGGTTGCCAGGAGACCCTGTTGCCTCCGGCCGTGGCGTTGACATAGGTGTAGACGGTCCTGGCGGAGCCGCGGTCGTTGCCCGGCGATCCGGCGATGCCAGGAGTGATCGACGGGGTCCCCGGCGCGACGGTACCGGTGGCTGCCCCCGGGATGTACGTGACGCCGGTGTTCGGAATGGCCGGACTCCCGGTAGCGGTGAACCCCGTGGTCGAGTACACGCCGATGGCCCATCCCTCGGCGCTGCCGCGCGCATCGGTCACGGTCACGGCTCCGAGCACGCCGCTGATGGTGGTGCCCGGCGTGGAGCTGCCGGTGTTCAGCGGTGCCGACGGGGCCACCGCGACGGACAGCACACCGCCGGTCGTGGCGAAGGTGACGGTGCTGTCCGCGGCGTTCGCCGGAATCGCGGCGACCAGCGTGATCGCCACCGCGACGGTCAGGACTGCTCCGATGCGGTTGCCGAACATATGCCTCTCCGTGTCACGCCCGGCGAACGAACGCTAGGCGACGATCAGGGCGCTCGTGCTGGTAGATGGGACCCGTTACGACTCGATCAGACACCCTCGGTGAGGGGTTCCACTTCTCCACGTTCTCGTCGACGCGAGGTCAGCCTCCTGCGCGTGACGAAGAACGCGGCGAACAGCACGGCCGCGGCCAGCGCGGCCAGTCCACTGGCCAGCAACGGGTGTGTCTGGAACCAGTTCTCGGGGGTGACCGGTCCACCCACCGCGCCGGCAGCGGCCGGAAAGGTGATGGTGGCCGTCACGACTCGTTCGAGGAAGCCGCTGCGCAGCGTCAGCCGCGCCTTCCACGGACCGTCCGGCAGGCGTTGGTCGAGAACCGTTCGCACTCCCGCCGTGTGGCCGGGCAACACCGTGACCGCGGTCGAGACCGGGAACGGGCCCGCGGTCACCCCTCCCGGGCCGTCGGACAGCGAGAGCTCGCCCGCCATGTCCAGCGCACGGCCTCCCGTGTTGTGCACGGTGGTCAGCACCTCGGGTCTGCGGTCGCCGTCGCGTGACGGAGTGAGGCTGCTGATGTCGAAGCTCGCCGGTGGCTCACCGCCGGGTCCGATGTCGAGGTAGACCCGGACGCCGACCCTGGTGACCATCAGGACGTTGTCAGGTGTGTTGGACGGGGCACTGGTCTCCGCCCAGATGACGCCGTAGCGCTCGCCGGTGGACGCGATCGGGTCGACCGCGATCGTCACCAGTACTTTCTCGCTTGCTCCCGGAGGTAGGTCGACGGCGGCACGATCGAGTGAGATCCAGCTGGTCAGCTCGCTGCCGGCACGTCCGGCCAGCGCGTTGAACGCGTCGTCCTCGATGCCGGCCGCACCGGGGAACACCTCGATGTGTTGCGGCGCCGGGGAGCTGTTCGTGATCAGCACGTGCCGTTTGATGACGGCACCCGGCGCGAGGTGGTCGACGATGTAGACCTGTGCGCGGGGGTCGTCGGCGCGGTTCGCGGGCATCTCGAGCAGCCGGATGCCGATGCTGTTCTCGGCCTTGTCCTCGGTCGCCAGCGCGCCGGTACCCCCGTTCAGGAGGGTGACCAGGCAGGTGAGCACCAGCGGCAGGGCTGCCTTGTCACGCCACCTGATGGCTCACCGTCCCGGAGTACGCCGCCGCGGACTTCGCGGTGACGGGGATGACGACCGCGATGGTCGGGTTCCAGGAGACCGTGTTGCCTCCAGCCGTCGCGTTGGCGTAGGTGTAGGCGGTCAGTGCGGCTCCGGCGTTGGCTCCTGGTGATCCGGCGGTTCCGGCGGTGATGGTCGGGCTGCCTGGTGTGGTCGTGCTCGTGGTCGCGCCCGGCGTGTAGGTGACACCGCTGTTCGTGATCGCGGTGCTGGCGGTAGCGGTGAATCCGGTGGTCGAGTACACGCTCGCTGTCCATCCGGCGGCGTTGCCTCGTGCGTCGGTGACGGTGACGGTTCCCAGCGCACCACTCACGGTGCCGCCTGGAACGGTGCTGCCACCGGTCAACGTCGCCGAGGCGGGCACCGCCACCGAAAGCGTTCCGGAGCTGGCGGTGAACGACACGGTGGAGTCCACCGCATTCGCCGGGACAGCGGCACCGACCGCGACAGCGGCGACAGCGATCGCAAGCAAACCAACATGTTTGACATTCATGACATTCACCCTTCTCGACATTGACCAGCTGGCCTGATCCGACTGTCACGCCACCTGGTGGCTGACCGTCCCGGAGTACGTCGCGCCTCCTATCGCGGTGAGGGGGATGACGACCGCGATGGTCGGGTTCCAGGAGACCGTGTTGCCTCCAGCCGTCGCGTTGGCGTAGGTGTACGCGGTCAGTGCGGCTCCGGCGTTGGCTCCTGGTGATCCGGCGGTTCCGGCGGTGATGGTCGGGCTGCCGGGTGTGGTCGTGCTCGTGGTCGCGCCGGGCGTGTAGGTGACGCTGCTGTTCGTGATCGCGGTACTTCCGGAGGCGGTGAAACCTGTCGTGGAGTACACGCTCGCTGTCCATCCGGCGGCGTTGCCTCGTGCGTCGGTGACGGTGACGGTTCCCAGCGCACCGCTCACGGTGCCGCCTGGGACGGTGCTGCCGCCGGTCAACGTCGCCGAGGCGGGCACCGCCACCGAAAGCGTGCCGCCCGTGGTCGCGAACGACACGGTGGAATCCACCGCGCTCGCCGGAACAGCTGTGCAGATCGCGATTGCGGCGGCGACTCCCGCCACCCGTGCTCCGATTCGTCTGCTGAACACAACACCCTCCTAGGTCGTTCGAAGTCGATGTGTGCTTCCTAGACAACGGAGTGCGTGACGACTCCGCTGTAGGTGCCGGGGGTGAGAGTGATCGGCACAGTGGCCACGAGAGTGGGGTTCCACGTGGCCTGATTGATGCCGTTGCCTCCCGCCAGCGTGAAACAGGTGCGAGACGTCGTGAGGTCCTGCGCGGCGCCGGAGTTGCTCTGTCCAGGGGTGAAGGTGCCGGTGCCGGTGGTCGAGGTGGACGACCCCGACCAGTACTTCAGGTTCGCGAGCGGAACCGTCTTCCCGGCATTGGTGAAGGTGGTGGAGGACACCGAGGCGGTCCAGGACGCGCTGGTGCTGCCGCGGTTGTCGGTGACCTGAACGGACCCGAGTGCGCCGCTGACCGTGCTGCCGAGTGCGCCACTGCCCAGGTTCGCGGTGCTGGGCAACGTGATCGACAGCGAGCCACCGCTGACGGTCAGGGTGAACGACTGGGTGGCGTTGGGAGTCGTCGAACTGCTGGCTGTGATCGTCAACGGGTATGAGCCCGCGACCGCGGGTGTTCCCGACAGGGTCGCCGTGCCGTCTCCGTTGTCCACAAAGGTCACACCGGTGGGCAGCGTGCCGGTCTTGCTGATGGCCGGCGTCGGCACGCCGGTCGTGGTGACGGTGAAGGTGCCCGCCGAGCCCGCGGTGAAAGTGGTGCTGTTCGCGCTCGTGATCGCGGGCGCGGCGGTGTAGGCCACCTCGCTGGCCATCGACGAGAAGGTGGACGGCGAGCTCTGGGAGTTGTACTCGGTGGTGATCCACCCCGCGCTGCGCACGGTGTCGCCGAACCGGACTTCGTCGATGCTGCCGGGGAAGTAGCCGTTACCACCCGCGCTCGGCCAGTTGGGCCCGAGCGACCGGTAGGCGCCCATGCGCACGTAGCCGTTGAACACCTGCGCCTGGGGGCTGACCGCGACCGCCTGCAGTGATCCGTCCAGGTACAGGCCGATCGTGTCGGTGGCGTCGTCGCGGTAGCCCACGGCGTAATGCCATGTCCCGTCGGTGACGGTGCCGCCGGAGGAGATGGCGAGGTTGGTGCCCGCGCCGTCGTTCACGCCGAAGTAGACCTTGCCGTCGGTGCCGACGTAGATGTGCCGGTCGTAGCTGCCCGCGCTCGTGCCGACCTGCACCTGCTCGAAGCCGAGCACCTTCCGGCCGGACGCCGTGCTGGTCTTGAGCCAGACGCCCTCCATGAAGTTCTGGGGGTTGGTCAGCTGGTTCGTGGTGGAGACGTAGTCGTCGGTGCCGTCGAGTGTCAGCGAACCGTCGATCTTGCCCGACACCTGCGCGCCCGCGGCCATCGTCCCCTGCGCCGTGCCGTGGTTGGTGTTGCTGGTCGAGTCCCGGAACTGCGGGGCCGTGCTGGTCGGCCCCTCGGACAGGTGCCAGACACCGGAGAAGCCGGAGTCCCAGACCGCGGTGGCGTTCTGCTGGTTGGCTGCCGAGGCGTTGCCGTAGTACATGTAGATGATCGTGTCCACGGTGGTGGACACGCTGGGTACGTTGACCCAGCCCACGAGCACACCGGTTCCCGAGGTGTAGATCTCGATCTGGTGGTTGAGCTTCGTGACGCCGTCCGAGCTGGTGAACAGGATGTCGTTACCACCGGACTGGGCGCGTGCGGCGAGATCGGAGTCGGTTCTGCTGACCAGGAACGGGAAGTTCGTCAGGGTCGCGCCGACTTTGGTGCGGTCGATCGTGATCGCCTTGCGGTAGCGCCAACCGGAGTTGTACCACCCCGACACGACGGTGAGGGTGAAGCTCTGGGTGGCGTTGGGGCTGATCCCGTTGCTGGCGGTGATGGTCAGCGGGTACGTACCGGTGGCCGTCGACGCGGGCGTTCCCGCCAGGGTGCCCGTTCCGGTGCCGTTGTCCACAAAGGTCACACCGCTGGGCAACGTGCCGGTCACGCTGAGGGACGGCGTCGGGCTGCCGGTCGTGGTGACGGTGAAGGAGCCCGCAATCGTCGAGGACAAAGTGGTGCTGCTCGCGCTCGTGATCGCCGGTGCGGCGGTGTACGCCTGCTCGGCGGCCACCGAGAGGAACGTGGACGGCGAGCTCTCGTTGTTGTACCTCGTGGTGATGGTCGTCGCTGCCCAGGCGGTGTTGGCCACCCGGATCTCGTCGATGCTGCCGGGGAAGTAACCGTCGGCGGCGTTGGTGTAGGGGGTCTCGTGGTAGCTGCCGAAGCGCCAGTAGCCGTTGAACACCTGGGCCGAGGCACTGGCGACCGGCGTCGCGGCCACGCCGTCGACGTAGAAGTTCATGGTCGAGCCGTTGTAGGTGCCCACGAGGTGGTGCCACTGGTCGTTCGTGATGCTGCTGGCGCCTGTGGCGATCCGGGCCGCCGCCCCGTCCCACAGCACGAAGCGGGGTTTGCCGTCGGTTCCCACGTAGATGCTTCGGTCGTAGTTGTTGGTGGCAGCGCTGCCCGTCTGGATGTCCTCGAAGTTCACCACGGCCTTGCCGGAGGCGACGCTGGTCTTCACCCAGGCCTCGACCGAGAATGCCTGCGGGTTGGTCTGCTGGACGGCGGTCGAGATGTAGTGGGAGGTGGCGGTGGGGTTGAGGGCGATGCTGCCGTTGATCTTGCCGGCGGCCTGGGCCCCGACTGGGATCGAACCCTGCGCCGTGCCGTGGTTGGCGTTGCTGGTCGAGTCCTTGAACTGCGGGGCGGTGGCGGTCGGGCTCTGCGAAAGGTGCCAGACCCCCTTGTACTCCGAGCGCCACGTGCCGCTGACGTTCTGCTGGTCGGCGGCGGCGGCGTTGCCGTAGTACATGTAGATGGTCTTGTCGACCGTGCTGGACAGGGAGGACACCTGCACCCAGGCGACCAGTGTCCCGGACGCCGAGGTGTAGGACTCGATCTCGTGGCTGAGCTTGGTGACCTTGTCCGAGTCGGTGAACAGGATGTCGCGTCCGGTGCTGTGGGCGTGCGCGGCGAGATCGGAATCGACTCTGCTGACCAGAACCGCGAAGGTGGTCGAGTTGGCCGGGACCTTCGTGTGGTCGATCGTGATCGCCTTGCGGTACAGCCAGCTCACGTTGTACCAGGCCGCCGCGACCGTCAAAGTGAAGTTCTGCGTCGCGTTGGGAGTGACCCCGTTGGCGGCGGTGATGGTCAGCGGGTACGCACCCGGGGTGGTGGGTGTTCCGGACAGGGTGGCCGTTCCGTTGCCGTTGTCCACAAAGGTCACACCGGTGGGCAACGTACCGGTCTGGCTGAGGGTCGGCGTCGGCGCGCCGGTCGTGGTGACGGTGAACGTGCCGGCCGAGCTATCGGTGAAGGTGGCGCTGGTCGCACTTGTGATCGCCGGTGCGGTGACGGTCTGTTCGGTGCCGACCACGGCGAACGTGAACGGGTTGTTCTGGTTGTTGAAGTCGGTGGTCACCCAACCGGCGGACCGTACGACGTTGGCGACACGCACTTCGTCGACGGTGCCCGGAAAGTACCCGTCGACGCCGGCGGTGTTGTCGGACGCGTGGTAGCTGCCGATGCGCCACCACCCGTTGTCGGTCTCGGCCGCGGCGCTGGCGGTGGAGCCGGCCGCGGCGCCGTCCACGTACAGGGTGAGGATGCCGGTGAGGTTGCTGTACGTGCCGACCAGGAAGTGCCAGTTGCCGTTGGCCAGGTTGGTGCCACCTGGCACCTGGCGAACGGCGGCTCCGTCCCACACGGCGAAGTAGGCGCGGCCGTCGGTGCCGATGCTGAGGTTCCGGTCGTACAGGGTGGCCGTGGTACCTGTCTGCGCCCCCTCGTAGCTGACGATCGGTTTACCCGACGCGGTTGAGGTCTTGACCCACGCCTCGATGCTGAAGACCTGCGGGTTGGTCTGCTGGGTCGTGGTCGACAGGTAGTTGGACGTGCCGTTGAAGGTGAGGCCGCCGTCGGAGTTCGTGGTCAGGCCCGGTGAGCCCCGGTACGTGGCGTGGTTGGCGTTGCTGGTGGAGTCCTTGAAGTTGCCGGTGTTCGTGCTGACGGACTCGGACAGGTGCCAGACGGCGGTGTTGGTGGAGTCCCACACCGTGCTGGCGTTCTGCTGGCTGGAGGCCGAAGCGTTGCCGTAGTACATGTAGAGCGTCGTATCGGCACTGCTGGACAACGTGGGCACCTGCACCCACGCGAACAGTGCACCGGTTCCGGAGTTGTACGACTGGAGCTGGTGGTTGAGCTTGGTGGTGCCGTCCGAGCTGGTGAACAGGATGTCGTTGCCGCTCGACTGCGCTTTGCTCGCCAGGTCGGAGTCGGCGGTCTCCATCACTTTCACGGGATAGTTGGTCAGCGTCGCGCCGACCTTGGTGCGGTCGATCGTGATCGGCTTGCGGCGTTGCCAGCTGGCGTTGTACCAGCCCTCGCCGACGCTGAGGAGGAGTCTCTGCTCGGCGGTTCGGCCGGCGGCGTCGGTGGCATTGACGGTCAGGGGATAGGTGCCCGTTGTTCTGGGTGTTCCGGACAGCGTGGCCGTCCCGTCGTGGTTGTCGACGAACTCGACGCCATCGGGCAGCGCGCCGGCCGCGGTCAGAACAGGTTCCAGTGAACGGGTCGCGGTGAGCGTGAAGGCTTCAGGCCGCCCGACGGCGAACTGCGCGTGGCTCGGGCTCGTGATCGCGAGTGGGATCGATGCCGTGGCCGCCCCGGGAAAGACGAGCGGCATCAAGGCCACCAGCAAGACGGCGACCACCAGCCTGACCAAAACCCGCCGTTTCAACGGTCATCACCCCAACTCGTCGGGCAACGACGCGCGGTTCCTTGGCGACCGCGCGTCGCTCGCAAGACCAAGGCAAAGTATTTGGTTCCGCGCGCCCCTGCGCATTACCTCCGTCAGGCCAACCACTTGATGGTGTGGTTTTCCTGATTTCGCCGTAATCCGGGTGCCCGGCTACCGCTCGCTCCGCAGAGGTGCCCGTCGGTTCCGCCACGAGCGAATGCCGATCCAGAGCAATGCCGAGCACGCCAGCGCGAGCAGTCCCGCCAGCACCGCGTTGGGATAGGGCGACTGCGGCACGACCGGCTCACCGACACCGGGCGAACTGGGAAAGGTGATCACGGCGGTGGCGGACCGGTTGATCAGGCCGCTCGACAGACTCAGGTCCGCCTTCCAGGGGCCGTCCGGCAGTCTCTGGTCGAGCAGGATCGAGACCTGAGCAGTGCCTCCCGGCTCGATCGTCCTGCCTGAGGACACCGGGAACGGGCCGGCGCTCAGCTCTCCCGGTCCGTCCGAGAGCTTCAGCGAACCGCTCACGTCCACGGCCCGCGCGCCGGTGTTGTGCACCTGCGCGAGGACCTCGGGCCGCCCGTCGGCGGTACGCGCCGGGGTCAGGTTCTCGATCTCGAAGTCCGACCGGGGTTCGCCGCCGGGGCCGATACCGAGGTAGACCCGGACGCCGACCCTGTTGACCATGCCGACACTCCCGGCGCCGCTGGGCGGCGCGGCGACCTGTGCCCAGATGACCGCGTACTGCTCACCGCCTGTCGCCTCAGCCGGAACGGTGATCGTCGCCAGCACCGGGGTCGTGCTGTGGGCGGGCAGGTCGAAGTGGGTGCGGTCGAGAGAAACCCAGGAGGACAACTCGTTGGGCGTGCGATCGGCGGCGACGGTGAACTTGGCGTCTTGGATGTCGGCAGCGGCGGTGTAGACGTCGAAGGACTTCGTCTCGTCAGTGCTGTTCCAGACCTCCACCCTCCTGCTGATCACGGAGCCGGGCCGGAGGAAGTCGATGATGTAGGTCTTGGCCCTGGGGTCGTCCCGCCTGCTGGTCGGGGCGTCGAGCAGTTTGATGCCGATCCCGTCGCCGGGCGTCCCGGCCGGCGTCGCAGACCGGGATTCGGTGGTCGCCACGCTGCTCACGAGCGTGGCGACCACCAGTACCACGAACAGCCGAGCAGCCCGGTCACACCACCGAATGTGTCACCGTTCCGCTGTACTCGCCGGTGACCGCCGCCGCCGGGACGTTGACGATCAGCGTCGGATTCCAGGTCGCCGAGTTGTTGCCGACTCCGGCGGTGAGGGCGAACGCCGGCCTGGACGCGGCCAGCGTCACCTTGTTACCGGCCGCGACCTGGCCGGGAACGAACGTCGTGCCGCTGCCCGATGTCGAGACCGCGGGTCCTGACCAGTAGTCCACGAGTGCCTTGGCGATCGTCTCGCTGGCTGTCGCGCCGCCGGTGGTGAAGTCGGTGGAGGCGACCGTGGCCGCCCAGGTCGGAGCGAGTTCGGCCCGCGCGTCGGTGACGACCACGTTCCCCAACTGGTCCGTGATCGGGCCTCCCGGCCCTCCTGTGCCGAGATCTGACGTCGTGGGTGCGCTGATCTCCAGCGCGCCCGCTGTGACGGTGAAGGTCGTCGTGGTGGTGTCGTCGACGGCGCCTGCCGGACCGGCGGTGATCACCGCCATGGCCGTCGCCACGACCAATGCGCTGAATGTAGTTCGAATGCCGAAACCGGTACCTTTTTGCATGGCTAGCCTCTCATTGTCGTTCGGGCTGAACGAGGGCCATCGACGACCCGCAACAGGTCAGCCGACCTGATTTGGGATGCTACTTCGCGGTGCAACATCGCACCAGGCGGGTAACTCACCTCTTCGCATGAATAGAATACCCTGGGAGTGCGCGTAATGAACCGGAATGGCACCTTCTTCGTGAATGATGAATCCCGCATTTGCGGTATGATTCACCCTGGGCCGCCGAAACCCACCGCCGTACCCGCAAGGCTCGTCGAGGCAAAGCTCCGGCGAACTCGACCGGCCGCCTCGGGCGGACCTGTCCCGGCGTCGGCGCCGTTCGGCCAGGCGTTCCTCTGGTTGCTGGCGTCCTGTGCGGAGGCGTGCGACGGGTGCGAGTAGTGCCCGCACGTCCCGCCTTCGTCCACCGCTTTGTTCCACGCCGGCGCCATCCACGCCACCCTCCGCCGGGCGCTTCGCGCGAGCGCGCCAGGACACCTACAACCGTTCTGCACCCGAGCGGAAACCGCTGCGCTCACCGAACGCTCGAAGACTCCTCCCATGGCAGTGATCAGCGAAGTCGAGGAACTCGTGCGCGGACACCTCGGTCTGGTGGACCGCGAAGTTCGGCAGCTGGCCCGCAGGCTGCCCGCGTACGTCGACCGGGACGACCTCCAGTCGGCCGGGATGACCGCCCTGGTCGTGTGCGCGCGGAGTTACCGGGGCGACGCGACGTTCGCTCAGGTCGCGTGTGTCCGGGTCCGCGGCGCGCTGATCGACCACCTCCGCGGTCTCGACTGGGCGAGTCGCTCGGTGCGGACCAGGGCCCGCGAGGTTCAGGCCGTCGAGGACGGCCTGGTGGCGACACTCGGCCGCATGCCCACCTCAGCCGAGCTCGGACAGGCGCTCGGAGTGTCCGGGCGCGAGGTGGCCGCGTGGCACAACGATGTGGCGCGGGCGTCGACGATCAGTCTCCAGGGCATCACCGCGGAGACCGCGGACCTCCTCGTCCGCGAGCGGGCTCCCGGTCCTGAGGACGTGCTGCTGCTACGTGAGCGACTCGGTTATCTGCGGGACGCGATCGACGCTCTTCCCGGCAGCCTGCGCACTGTCGTCGTCAGGTATTTCCTCGAGGAACGCTCGATGGCCGACATCGCGGCGGAACTGGGCGTCGGCGAGTCGCGGGTCTCGCACATCCGGGCCGAGGCACTCGTGCTGCTCCGTGACGGGGTCAACGCGCAGCTCGACCGTGATCTGGTGGCGGAGCCCGCGTCTGGCCGGGCAGCGCGCAAACGCGAGGCGTACTTCGCGGAGGTGGCCACACGCGGCACGCTCCGCAGTCGTCTCGCCGCCTGAGCCGCCGTCATGGCCACCTCGCGGCGAAGTGGCCATGACGGCATCCCGCATCGGCGGGCGAGCCCCGTCAGCACGCGGGCGCGAGCACCACGACGGAGTTGTGGCCGCCCATGCCGAGCGACGACTTCACCGTGATGCCGTCAGCCAGGGGAGTGGGGCCGTCGAGCAGTTGCGGGTGTGCCGTCGCCACTGTCGGCGGTGCGGGCACGATTCCCCGCTCGTACCCCATGGCGGCGGCGGCCACCTCGATCGCGGATGCCGCGCCCTGACAGTGCGCGGTGAGCGGCTTGACCGAGTAGATCTCGGTGCCTGGCGTGAAGAGCGTCTCCACCACGGCCGACTCCGCCCGGTCGCACTGCGCCGTGCCAGGCCCGTGCGCGTTCAGGTACCGCACGGAGCCGGCGTTGACGCCCGAGTTGGCGAGCGCGTCCCGGAAACATGTCATCACGTGTGTCAGCCCTGGGGCGATCGACGTGACGTGGTGCGCGTCGTGTGACATCGCGCCACCCAGCAGGTGCAGGTACGGCGTGGACGCGCGGCTCGACAGCACCATCGCGACCGACGCCTCGCCGACGGTGAAGCCACGACTGCCCTCCTGGAAAGGACGGCATCCGTCCAGCGGATCGGTGTCGGTGACCGCGACGCCGAGCCGGACGAAGTGGCTCACGTTCTCCGGAGTCGCGGAGAGGTCGGTGGCCACCAGCACCACGTCGTCCACCAGACCCGCGTCGAGCCACGCCTTCGCCGTGATCAGCGCGGCGTTGCCGGAGGCGCACATCGCGGACACGTTCATCGCCGGGCCGTGGAACCCGTACTCCCTCATGAGGGTCGACATCGGCGTCGAGGGCATGAGCGAGAGGAACTCCCGCACCGGCACGTGCCGGTCGCGGGTGAGGTAGAAGTCCCGCCAGAGATCCACTTCGCCCAGCACGACCGCGTGCAGCAGGCCGACCCGCCGGCCAGGACTCCAGCCGTGGTCGCCCGCGTCCGCGATCGCCTCGCGTGCCGCTGCCCGCATCGCCCGCGCGAACCGGCTGGGCCCGTCCTCCGGAGCACCACCGTCCGGCACGAGCGCCACCCAGGCGTCGCCCGTCCCGTAGCCGCGGACCAGGTGGGCGGCGGGCTTACCGCTGATCAGCCCGTCCCACAGCGGTTCACGGCCCCAGCCGTAACCGCTGACCATTCCTACGCCACAGATGCCGATCATGTCCTGTCCTTTCCTCGGGGGTCGTACCCGTCAGAGCGGACTCAGTTCCGGGGTCCTGACAGCAACCATCCGGCGACATGGGGCGGACTCGTGTTGCGGCGGAAGGCACGCAGCCAGTCCCGCACGGTGGTTTCCGGCAGTCCGAGGCTCAGCGCGATCCGGCGGTACCCCCTGCCGCCCACGTGTGCGGCGACCGCCTCCCGGATCACGGGCGCCGCGTAGGCTCGTCGCAGCGACATCCAGTCCGGGAGCAGCACGTGCGTGCGCCGGCAGTCCGCACACCTGGCCCGGCGCGGGCGCACCTTGCGGTCCGCGACACCGCGCAGCCGCACCACGCGTTCACGCGCGTTGCCCCACGGCCGGAGCGCTCCGCGGCACACCGGGCAGCTGAGCCGGCCGGCCTGCAACGACTCCTCGAGCGCCGACTTCGTTCCGCTCACCACATGCATGCCCAATTCTCGTCAGGTTCGTCCTGAACCTGCCGTTGAGTGCGGTATGGACACCGAGGTGGAGTTCGACCAGAGCGTCGTCGACCTGGCGCCGTCCACTGATGCCGCGGTCATGTGGTGGTTCGATCTCACGACGAACTGCGCCACGTGGATGCCCGGCATGGCCGGCCTGCTCGGCGTGCCGCTCGAGGCGGACGTCGAGATCCGCCCCCGGCTCATGGCACTGGTCGAACCTCTGGTCGTCGCCGCCCGCACCGCCGCGGTGTGGCAGGACTTCGCCCTCGAACAGCCCCACGTGCTGCCGGACGGCACCACGAAGTGGATTCAGCTGCGAGCTTGTGTGTCCGGTGACGTCAAAGCGAAAAGTCTGACCGGTGTCGCCACTGACGTGACGACACGGCACGTGGACCAGCAGACGCTCGCCGATCTCGCTGACCGCTACCGCCTTCTCGTCGAGCTCAGCCCCGACGCGATCGTGGTCCACGAGGCGGGCGTGCTGACCTACACCAACCCCGCTGGGGTCCGCTTCCTCGGCGCGCGCTCGGAGCAGGAGCTCGTCGGCCGTCCGATCACCGACTTCGTTCACGCGGCCTCGGTGCCGGACATGATGCGACGGATCAGCGCACTGTCCACACCGGGCGCGGCCTCCGAACCCGCCGAGGCCACCATCGTGCGGTTCGACGGGGGCGCGGTCGACGTCGAGGCGGTGTCCGTGCGGACGACGTGGGAGGGCAGGCCCGCCTTCCAGGTGATCCTGCGCGACGTGACCGCGCAGAAGGCAGCGGAGGCCACTCTGCACTACCAGGCCGCGCTGGTCGCCCACGTCAGCGACGCGATCATCGCGACCACCGCCGAGGGCAACGTGACGACGTGGAATCCCGCCGCGGAGACGGTGTACGGCCGTACGGCGGCCGACGCCGTCGGCAGACCGGTCGCGGCGCTGGTCGGCGCGCGGCTCGATCCCGCCGCCGTCGTGCGCGAGGGGGGCATGACCCGGGCGGTGCACCGGCGTTCCGACGGCGCCACGCTCGCCATCAGGGTGTCGGCCGCGGAGATGGACACCGGCTACGTGCTGGTGTGCGCGGACGAGACCGCACGGCGTCGTGCGGAACAGCACTTCACGACAGTCGTCGCTTCCCTGGAGGAAGGGGTGCTCGTGGTGGGCCCGACCGGTCTGGTCGAGTCGGCCAACCCGGCGGCGGAACGCGTGCTCGGTTTCCGGGAGGAGAGCCTCGTCGGCTCACCCATGACCGTGTGCCCGCTGTTCGACGAACGAGGGGTCCGGCTGCCCGAATCGGCGTACCCGTGTGCGCAGACCCGGCGGACGGGACTGCCTCAGAACGGGCGCGTCTTCCGCGCGCGCAGGCCCGACGGCCGGGACATCTGGCTGTCGATGAGCTGCCGCCCGCTCAACCACGTGAACACGTATCCGGCTTCCGTGGTCGTCTCGTTCACCGACATCACCGAGCGCAGGTCGATCGCCGCCCGCCTCGAGCACGACGCCACGCACGACGGACTGACGGGGCTCGCCAACCGCGCGCTGGTCATCCGGCACCTGACGGCACGAACGGGCACGATGTCGGTGCTGTTCATCGACCTGGACAAGTTCAAGGTCATCAACGACTCGCTCGGGCACACCGTCGGTGACAAGGTGCTGAGGATCGTCGGCGAACGGCTGCGCAGGCGCGTCCGCGGCGGAGACCTCGTCGGCAGGCTCGGCGGCGACGAGTTCGTGGTCGTCGCCCGCGACATCTCCAGGCTCGACCTGGACGGGCTCGCCGAGCACCTGCGTGACACCGTCGCCGCGCCCGTCCACGTCGACGGGCGGCAGCTCCACCTCGACGCGAGCATCGGCATCGTCACCGCCGGACCCGATGATCCGCGCAGCGGCGAGGACCTCCTGCGCGACTCGGACGTGGCGATGTACCAGGCGAAGTCCCAGGGCCGAGGCCGGCACGTGTTCTTCGACGTCGACCTGCGCGAGAAGATGCAGCGCCGCCTCCAGCTCGAACAGGATCTGCGCGAGGCCGCGGCGCACGAGCAGCTCTCGGTCGTCTACCAGCCGATCGCCGACCTCAGGAGCGGTCGTGTGGTGTGCGTCGAGGCACTTCTGCGCTGGACCCACCCGATCCACGGCGCCATCTCACCCGCCGAGTTCATCCCGCTGGCCGAGGAGAGCGACCTGATCAACCTGGTCGGCGACCACGTCCTGCGCACGACGACCGGGCAGATCGACCTCGTGCGCTCGCGGATCGGGACGAACTGCCATCTGGCGGTGAACCTGTCACCTCGCCAGCTCGACGACCCACGGCTGGTGGCCGCCGTGCAGGACGTCCTGCGGACCACCGGCATCGCCCCGAACACGCTCTGCCTGGAGATCACCGAGAACGCGCTGATGAGGGATCCAGCGGTCGCGGCGGGCACGCTCAGTGCGCTGCGTGACCTCGGGGTGCGGCTCGCCATCGACGACTTCGGCACCGGCTACTCGTCTCTCGCCCAGCTCCGCAGGCTGCCGATCGACCAGCTGAAGATCGACATGTCTTTCATCTCGGCGTTGGGCGAGTGTCGGGACGCGGAGGCGATCGTCCGCAGCATCGTGATGATGGCGCACGCGGTGAACCTCACCGTGGTCGCCGAAGGCGTGGAGAACGCGCGTCAGCTCGAAGTGCTGCGACGGCTGGACTGCGACCAGGTGCAGGGTTTCCGCATCGGCAAGCCCACCTCGCCGGACCGGCTGCCGGTCGGTCAGCCGTCCACGGCGGGCAGGTAGACGTCGATCGTCGTGCCCTCGCCGACGGTCGAGGAGATGACCAGTTCGCCGCCGTACCGGCGGACGATGCTGTAGACCGTGGCCAGCCCGAGCCCGGTGCCCTGCCCGACCGGCTTGGTGGTGAAGAACGGATCGAGCGCGTGCTCGAGCACGTCCGCGGGAATGCCGTGCCCGGTGTCCGCGATGGTGAGCTGGACGTAGCGGCCCGGCGCGAGAGGGCCGGTGGCCGCCTTGACGACGTGGTTGCGGGTGCGCAGGACGAGCGTGCCGCCGGCGGGCATCGCGTCCCGTGAGTTCACCGCGAGGTTGAGCACGATCTGGCCGAGCTGGCCGCTGTCGACGAAGATCTGCCACAGGTCGGCGTCCTGGTCTTCGACGATCTCGATCATCGAGCTGAGCAGCGGCTCGAGCAGCGTCTCGATCTCGTCGAGGAACTCGTTCACGTCCACCGGCTCGGGTTGGGCGATGTCGGGCTGGCCGAACGCCAGCAGCTGGGAGATGAGGCGAGTGGCTCTGGTGCCCGCCCGGATCACGCCATCAAGGCATTTCCGCAGTGATTCGGCGACCGCGGCCTCCACGGTGCCGTTCTCCGCGCCTGCCTCGGTCGTCTCCTGGGCGATGCTCGCGTGGCCGAGGATGGAGGTCAGGATGTTGTTGAAGTCGTGCGCGACGCCGGCGGCGAGTTGGCCGAGGCTCTCGAGCCGCTCGGCCACCCGCAGCCGGTGGTCCAGTTCGCGTTGGCGTTCCTCCGCCTGGATCTTCTTGGTGATGTCGTCGACGACCCCCACGCACTGGACCATCCGTCCGCGTTCGTCGTAGGCGTTGTGCAGACTGATGTCGAGCCATCGGTCGCTGCCGGGACGCTTGACCAGCCACTGGTTGCGGATAAGTCCGTCCTGCCTGCCCGCGAGCACATCCGCGAGTTCGCTGTCGCCGTTCAGGCCGATGGCGTCCTGCCAGGCGAGGCCGGCCAACTGATCCGCCGGGCGGCCGAGGATCGTGGCGAGCCGGTTGTTGACGTTGACCGCTCGTCCTTCGGTGTCGACGAGGAGAATCCCGACCGGGGCCGACTCGGCCATCAGCCGGAACTGTTGTTCGCTGCGCTGCGTCTCGCGGACCTTCTCGACCAGCTTGGTGTTGACGATGCGCAGGTGCTCGCGCGTCAGGCCCTCGTCGATCGGGATCGGTTCGCAGGTGCGCTCACCGCCGAGCTCGGCTTCGATGACCTCGAGCAGCTTGTCGGGCCCGTCGGTCTTGGTCAGGACGTGGCGGACGCCGTACCCGAGCGCGAGCGGGGCCGCTTCGTGGTCCAGGTAGTTGGCGGTCGCGAAGATCACCGGGACTCCGGCCGTCTCCGGTTTGGCCCGCAGCTCGCGCACGAGCTGGTAGCCGTCCATCCGCGGCATCATCACGTCGGTCACCACGAGGTCGGGAATCTCGTCGGCGATCCGATCCAGCGCCTCCACACCGTCGCGGGCCTCCAGCACCCGGTGCCCGTGGTGCATGAGCAGTGTGCGCATCAGATCGCGGTTGATCGGTAGGTCGTCGACGATCAGGACAGTCGCCATGGGCTCATCTCCTGGTGCGTCGAGGTTTCCCACACCGTAAGGACGCCGGCGCGGCGTGCAACTCGATCTTGTACGGAGCGCTACATCCCCGCGGTGGCACGGCTGGCGCGCTCGTAACCGGTGCGCAGATCGGTGACCACCGCGGCGGCGCCTGCGATGTCGCCTGCTCTGAGTCGCAGGCTGAGCTCGCCGCACGAGTTCACCACGTCGACCGCACCGATGTGGCCCGCGAGACTGGTCAGGTCGTGTGCCTGCTCTCTGGCCATCTTGCTGTCGCCGGCGGCGACGGCTGCCGCGATCGCGGCGATGTGGCGGGGCGCGGCGACGTGGAACGCGCTGAGCACCCGTGCGGCGAGGTCACCGGGTTCGGCGGGGCGGCCGAACCGGAGCTGGGCGAGCCGTTCGGCGATCGCCGAACGCAGGCTGTCATCCGAGATGGTCATGTCGATTCACCCTTGCGGGGCGTCAGCGTTGCAACTTTTCGCATCTACATTACGCCGCATGGAGTACTCGGCAAGGGCGGCGGCCCGGTCGCCACGCATCATCGCGGCGATCGCCGTGGTCGTGATCGCGGTCAGTGGCATCGTGTTGCTCGGGCACGCCACAGGTGTGCGGAGCCTGGCGTCGATGATTCCCGGCACCGGCACGATGAGGCCGGTCGAGGCGCTGATGCTCGTGCTGTCGGCGATCGGGTTGTGGTTGATCGCACCCGCGACGGCGAGCACGCCGCGACGGCGCGCGGGGCAGGCGCTCGGCTTCGTGGTTGCGCTGGTCGGGGCGCTCGTGGTGGCCGAGTACCTGACCGGACGGCAGCTCGGTGTCGACACGCTGCTGTTCCCGCACCGCGTGAGGGAGTGGTGGACGGTCACCCAGCCTGGACGTCCGTCACCGCACACCGCGGTCGCGTTCATCCTGTCCGGCCTCGCGCTGGTGCTGCTGGACGCCGATCGCGGGCGTGGACACCGGCCTGCCGCCGTCCTGGCTCCGGCAGGCGCTCTCGTCGCCATCGTCGCGCTGCTCGGTCGCGCCTACGGCCTCGTGTACCTGTCTGGTGCCTCGAGGATCGGCCAGATGCCGGTCAACACGGCGGTGTGCCTCATCGTCCTGTCCGCGGGCCTGGTGGCGTGCCGTCCGGACCGGACAACGGCCAGGGTGTATCTCGGCGGTGCCGAGGGCGGAGAGGTGTTGCGCCAGCTGAGGCTGGCGATGACCGCGCTGCTCGTGTTGTTCGGCCTGCTGCTGAACGCGGTGGGCGGCACGGACGTCGCCGCGAAGAACACCGTCGTCACCGTGTCCACGGCCGCTACGGTTCTGATCCTTTACGCGGTGTTCTTGCGTGCGGGGTCCGATTTGGACAGAGCAGGCCGGAAACAGCGGGAGCTGCTCGCCGAGTTGCGCGGGGAACGGGATTTCAACGGCATCGTGCTGCGGTCACTGCGCGAGGGCGTGCTCATCGCCGATCCCGGCGGGAGGGTGCTGGAGGTCAATCCCCGCTGGTGCGAGATCACCGGACATGCCAAGGAAGAGGCAGTCGGAACCGAGCCGCCGTACCCGTGGCTGCCGCTCGACTCCGGACCGGCCGCCGAGGACGACGTGGAGGAAGACGTACTCCTGAGCCGCCAGGACGGGAACGAGATCGCCGTCCAGGTCACCACCACGAAGGTGCGCGACGCGGAGGGCACCAGGCTGCTCGTCAGCAGCTATCGGGACCTCACCTTGCGCAACAAGGCCGAGGCCGAGCGACGACGAGCCGCCGAGAGACTCGACCACTTCTTCGACATCTCGACCGACCTGCTGTGCATCGCCGGTGTCGACGGCTACTTCAAACACCTCAACCCCGCCTGGGAACGCACGTTCGGCTACACCGTCGAAGAGCTGACGAGCAGGCCGTACCTCGATTTCATCCATCCCGACGACGTGGCGAGAACGGCGGCCGAAAGCGCCCGGCAGATCGCGTCGAACCAGAACACGGTGATGTTCGAGAACCGGTACCGCTGCCGCGACGGTTCCTACCGATGGCTCAGCTGGAACGCGGTCCCCATCGAGGGTGAGGGACTGATCTACGCCGTGGCCCGCGACACCACGGCACAGCGTGCGGCCGACGACGCGGGCGCACGCTTGGCCGCCATCGTCAACAGCACCGACGACGCCATCATCGGCCAGACCCTCGACGGCGTCATCACCAGCTGGAACCCCGCGGCGGAACGCCAGTACGGCTACACCGCGGAGGAGACCATCGGCCGGTCGATCGACCTCATCGTGCCCACCGGCGAACGCCACGAACTCGGCTTGCTCCAGCACGTCGACGGTGAACAGCCGATCCGGTTGCACGACGACATCGTGCGAGTCCGCAAGGACGGCAGCCGGGTGCACGTGGAGGTGAGCGTGTCACCGATTCGCGACAGCACCGGCGAGATCGTCGGCACGTCGTCCATCGCCCGCGACGTCACCGAGCGCATCAAGGCCGAACAACGGTTCCAGCAACTCGTCCTCGCCGCGCCCGACGCGATGCTGATCGTCGACGAGCACGGCACGATCGCGCTCGTCAACGAACAGACAGAGCGCCTTTTCGGTTACCGCCGTGAGGATCTGGTCGGCCAGTCGATAGAACTGCTGATTCCGGCACGGTTGCGGGAGACGCACGTCGGCCACCGGCAGCGCTACCTCAAGGACCCCCGCCACCGCCGGATGGGCACCGGCATGGAACTGGCCGGCCTGCGCCAGGACGGCAGCCAGATCCCGGTGGAGATCAGCCTCGCGCCACTGGACACGGAGCAGGGCACGATGGTCTCGGCGGCGATCCGCGACATCAGCGAACGTCGTGAAGCAGAACAGAAACTCGCCGACGCCCGCGACAAGGCAGTGGCCGCCGCGGAGCTCAAGTCGCAGTTCGTCGCCATGGTCAGCCACGAGATCCGCACGCCGATGAACGGCGTCCTCGGCCTGGCCGACCTCCTGCTGGACACCCCGCTGGCCTCCACTCAGCGGCGCTACGTCGAGGCGATCCACTCCTCCGGCCGGGCACTGCTGTCGATCATCAACGACATCCTGGACTTCTCCAAGATCGAAGCGGGCAAGCTCAAACTGGTCGAAACCGACTTCGAGCTGGACAAGGTCCTCGAGGAGGTCGTCCAGGCGGTGGCCCAAGCCGCCAGGGACAAGCACGTCGAAGTCGTCTGCGACTACCCGCCGAGCCTGCCCACCGCACTCCGAGGCGACGACGGCCGGCTTCGCCAGGCACTGCTCAACCTCCTGGGCAACGCCGTCAAGTTCACCGAAGAGGGCAGCGTGCTTCTGCGTGCGGAACCGCTGGCAGACGACAGTTCCCGGATCACCTTCACCATCCTCGACACCGGCATCGGCATCGCCCCGGAGGACCTGGCTCGCCTGACCGAACCGTTCTCCCAGGCCGACGCCGCCAGCACCCGCAGGTACGGGGGCACCGGTCTCGGTCTGACGATCACCCGGCAGCTCGTGGAACTGATGGGTGGCACCCTGGAAATGACGAGCCAGCTCAAGCAGGGCAGCCGTTTCTGGTTCACCCTCGAGTTCGCGTCCCAGGAACACCCGCTGTCGAAGGACATCCGCATACCGCTGCGCAGCCACATGACCGGCAACCGGCTGCTGGTCGTCGACGACAACCCGACCAACCTGCACCTGATCAGCAGGCACGCGAAGGCGTGGGGCATGAACCCGACCGCGGTGTCCGACGGCCTCGCTGGCCTGGAACATCTGCGCGAGGCTGCACGCACCAGTCGTCCGTTCGAGCTGGCAGTGGTCGACCAGCACATGCCGAACCTGGACGGCGTCGGCCTGATCCACGCCATCGCCGGCGACGACCACATCCCACCGGTCAAGGTCGTCCTGCTGACCTCGGGCTCGTACCACGACGACCGAGCTGCGGAGTATGCCGGCGCAGCGGCCCTGCTGCCCAAACCGATCGGTCCGTCGCAGCTCTACAACTGCCTGCTCGAGATCGTCACGCCGGACACGAAACCTCCCGAGCAACGCGGCCCGGTGGAGACGACCGTCACCGCGTGCCGCGGCCGCATCCTGCTGGCCGAGGACAACGAGATCAACCAGATGGTCGCTGTGGAAACCCTCACCAGGATGGGCTACCAGGTGGACGTCGCCCAGGACGGGTACGAGGTCCTCGAACTCGTGGGCACCAAGCCGTACCTGGCGATCCTGATGGACTGCCAGATGCCGAGAATGGACGGCTACACCGCCACGGCCGAGCTGCGCAGGCGCGAACAGGGCAACACGCGCATTCCGATCATCGCCATGACAGCACACGCACTCGCCGAGGACCGTCAGCGCTGTCTGGCCGCGGGCATGGACGACTACCTCACCAAACCCGTTGACACCAGCAAGCTGCAGCGAGCCCTCGACGAGTGGAGTGTCGGCACGACGGCCTGACAAGCCACGCGGGTCTGCCAGACAGCTGTGGTCCGACTTCGGTGTCTCCGGAAGGTCGTTGCACAGACCGGTCCCGACCCACGCCGGGTCTGGCCGCCCAGAAAACGCCCGAAGGCGACCCGGTTCGCGCTTTCCGCGAACACGAATCGCCTTCGACTTCGGTGCCCCCGGCAGGGCACCACGCAGACCTGCGCACAGCTCCTGTCGGTCGCCTGACCGGCAAGTTGGTGCTCGAAGGCACCTTTGAGCTGGGCGAACCCGGCGGTGCCCGATGATTGGCCATGTTCTTGCCGTGCCCGGCCAGCGGATTGTCCGCACGGTTACCGCGATTATGTCTGCGGTTGTGGGGCTGAGCTTCTTGTTCGGCTTCGGCAACGTGCTGAACCTCGCCTTGAGGCTGGGCGTGCCGGCCTGGGTGGCCCCGCTCGTCGCACCCGCCGTCGATCTGACGATTTTGGGCCTGCTGCTCGGCATGAGGTACTTGGCGTTGCATGGTGTGGGCCGTGAGCTTTTGCGCCCCGCCCGGAGGCTTCTGTTGTTCGCTAGCATCGTCACGCTGGCGCTGAACGTCGCCGAGCCGATGCTGAACGGCGAGTTCGGCAGGGCCGCCTTTGACTCGATCGGTCCGATACTGCTGATCGGCTGGGCTGAAGTCGGTCCCAACTTGCTGCAAGTGATGACGAGCGTGCGTTTTGCGCAGTCGGCGGAGCATCCGTGCCCTAGCTCCAACGGTGGTCCGGTGCTCCGCGTGATCGACCCGCGCCACGACGACAGTGCCGTGGAGACGAATGAAGTCGAAGGTTCGACCACGTCTGGCGAACTACTTGCGAAGGCCCGCCGCGCCGACATTCAGCACTGGCTTGACTACAAACGGCCGATCTCGGCCGAGACGCTGCGTCGACAGCTCGAAGTTAGTGCTGATCGTGCTCGCGAGCTTGTGTCGGCGGTCCGCGCGGAGCTGGCTGACCGCCTGAGGTCCACCTGCTGACGTTGAACCTGCACAGGGCCGCGGCATGACGTTGGAAGAGTTTCGAAACGCGGCCACGTTCCTGAGACGTGGACCGAGCGTAACCTGATCGAACTAGGGTTGGCGGTCGTGCAACCTCGCGATGTTGGCGACCACAACAGGCCACGGATCAGTACAGTGTGGACAGTACGGTTCGCGAGTAGGTGAACTGTACGGCGTGGACTGTTCCGCGGCCAGATGTCAGATAGCAGGTAGGCAGCGGTTGTCTGTTCAGAGGCGGACAACCGCGGAGTTCGCGAACGCCGTGGGGTGGCACGGTCACTCCGGTGTTCAAACGGTATGCCGACGCCGAGAAGGCAGCCGCGAAGATCCATATCTACCGGCCGGACATGTGGCCAGGCTTGATTCAGGAAGAGGGCTACGCGCGGGCGGTGTTCAGGACGAACAGGTTTCTTCCTCCGAACGAGATCGAGCTGCTTCTCCAGGCACGAGTGGCTCGGCAGTTGGTCGTGGATCGAGAAGATCCGCCGCAGGTGACGCTGGTTCTCCATGAGAACGCGGTCTTCACCATCGCTGGCGACCACGAGACCACGGCGTCTCAGGCCCGGCACGCCTTGGACTTGGCCGAACGAGGAGTGATCGACCTGCGGCTCGTCGAGAAGGAAACCCCTTTGACGATGGCCCTTTTGATGCCGTTCACCGTCTTCATTGAGGCCGGAACCGACGAAGTCTCAGCCTGGAACGACAGCCTCACCGACACGACGCGAGCTGACAAGCCCGCCAGTGTGGATCATCTCGTCGCAGCGTTCGAGGATGTCCTGGACAAATCTCTTCCTTCTGACGCGTCGTTGGCTCGGCTGGCTAACCTCGTCACGCAACTGTGACACCCAGCAGAGGAGGGATGCGATTGATCCCGGACACGAAGGGAGCAGCGGACGGGTGGCGCTGGCGCAAGGCTGCGGCCAGTGGCAACACCAGCGGCGCCGACTGCGTCGAGATCGCCGACCAGCGTGACTTCTTCGCGGTCCGCGACTCGAAGAACGCCAGCGGCCCGATGTTGACATTCGAGCCGGACGCGTGGACAGCCTTCCGAGCCTGGCTCGTCCGCTGAGGATTGCCATCGCGAGCGGGGCCGCGTCAGCGTTGGGCAGACGCGGCTCTGTTGCTCCAGCTCAGTCTGACAAGGTGAGCGGTGTCGTGCTCAAAGTTCCTGCAAGGAGTTCCCCGACCAAGCCGGGAAGCTTGGCGGGAAGAAGCTTGGCCGTGGTCTGACGCAGTTCGGCGGCCGACCACCAACGTCGTTCAATCAGCCCGGCCTTCTCGTTCTCGGTGGGCTTGAGTGCGACCTTCGGCGCTGTGTCCGTGATGCGGCCAAGGAAGACGTGATCGACGCGGTGGTGGTCACGGCCCTTGTACTGGAAGCGGGACTCCCGGACCCACAGCTTGCGCCCCAGTGACGGAAGGACCAGGCCGGTCTCCTCCGCCACCTCACGGCGAGCGGCGTCAGCCGGCTCTTCGCCCTCGTCCAGACCGCCTCCGGGCAGCTCCCACCAGTCGTGACTGCGGTCGTGCGGGTCGCAGGCGTGGATGAGAAGTACGCGGTCGTTGGCGTCGAGCAGCAGCACCCGAGCGCCGATGCGCGGGGTGGTGACGGTGATGGACATCCGGCGGGCGTTCCTCGCGGTCGGCTGACTGGGCGGCAGCCTGCGCGGGTGGTGCCGGAGTTCAGAACAGAGTCGGCTCCGGCTCGTCTTGCGCGTCGACCGCCGTGGCGGGGTCCGACGTTATCAGCGTGCGGTTCGCACTCAGCGCCAACCTGACGGCGAGTCCCGAATGATCGGTGAGACGCGTTCCGTCCGGCAGGACTTCCCTGGTTTCGTGCACGTACGCGCATGCCGTGAGTCGTTCGACCAGCACCTGTGAGCCGTGGGCGTGGTCGTAGCGGTAGCCGAGTTCCGGGCGACGTGCCCAGCTGTGTTCGACCAGTTCGGGGTGCAGGTGCCGGAAGAGATCCACTAGGCCGTGCTGGTCGGTCAGGCCGGTGTAGAAGGAGTACTCGAACTGCGCGAACTGACCGCGATGGGCTGGCTGGTGGCCGGGTTCCAGGACGTTGAGGTCGCCGAGGAGCAGCCGCGGAATGTCCGATGCGGTGCCGTCGAGGGCCTTGTTGAACTGATCGATCCACGTCTTCTTGCGCTCGGTCTTCTCCAGCGTCGAGTCGCGGGACGGTACGTAGGCGCCCACGATGCGCAGCGGCCCTTCATCGGTGTCGATGACGACGCCGGCGGCGCGTGCAGGCAGGTAGTCCAGGGCAGCGCCGACGGGGTCCAGCGTGGTGGGGAGCTTGCTGACGATCATCACGCCGAGCTCGCCGTGTGCGTGCTCGGGGAAGGTCACCGAGTATCCGGCGGTTGCGAAGGCCTTGGCCAGGAGTTCGCTGCCCGCGGTGGCCTTGGTCTCGGTCAGCACCAGGACGTCCTCGGGACGGGCGGCGAGCCATCGCAGCTGCCGGTGGGCGCGGTCGACGGACGGGGCGCCGACGTTGACGGTGAGCAGGCTCAGCGACATACCGCGATCTTCTCCTCAAGCACTCGGTGGATCAGCGACATAATCCTGGCAGCGATCGTGGCCGCGTTGTCGGTGGTGCAGTCCAGCGTCTCGACCGGCCACCCCTTGCTCTGCAGGTCCACCAAAGCGTGGACGTAGAGCCCGGACTCCATGTCGCTGTTGTCCTCGGCGCGCTCGAAGCGACTGTGCCCGCCCCGAGTCCGAAGCCGGTGGTCGATCACGGCCGGGTCGCCGTTGAGGATGACAGAGAGGTCCGGCCGGTAGACGCCATGGTTGAGCTGCCACACCGTTTCGGCAGACAGGCCGTCGAGCCCTTGCAGGACGAGCGAGGAGGCGACGTAGCGGTCACAGATGACCACCTGGCCGTCGCACAACGCGGGCTTGATCTCGGCGTCGAGCTGGTGGTGCCGATCTGCTGCGCACAAGCACGCCAGCGCCATCCCACGGTAGGTGTCCGTGCCATGCCGCGCCAGCTCGCCCAGCGGGGCTCGAGACGGTTGAGCCGTTGCAAGCACCGGCACGCCCGCCTCGATCAACGCGTCGGTGACCAGCTTTGCCGCAGTGGACTTGCCGACGCCGCCCGGTCCGTCCAGGGTGATCAGCGTTCCGGGTAGCCGTCGTGGCTCGTCGAAGAAGGCGGTCATGCCGGCATCAGCGGCAGCAGCCGGCGTTCTCCTGCAATCTGATCCGCGGTGGTCACCGGGCACTGCTCGGCATCGACGTCGCCGATCCGGCCGCCCGCGGCGACCACGGCGGCCGGACAACCCTTTCCGCAGCCCGAGTTCATCGAGCACGACCCGCAGGTGCTGTTGATGCCGACCTGGTAGCGGTCGTGGAACCGGTAGTCGTCCAGACGTTGCGCGATGTTCGAGTCCATGAAGATGTTGCCGACGATGAACTCGGCATCGGTGTGCTGTGATGCTGGTGTTCTTGCAGCGAATACCAAGTATGGGCAAACGGTGACCTCACCTGGCGTGAACACGTAGATGATCGTCCCCGCTTCGCAGCCTGACAAAGGTTTCCCTGCGGTGTTGGGGAAACGGATGTGCGCGATGTCGAGGTCTGGACCGTCGAAGGGCTCGGTCAGGGCGTGGATCTCCTGCATGTGCAGGGTTGTCTTCGCGAGCCGGCCTTGCGACTTGACGCCCCGACCCATGCTGCCCAGCGGGTTGAGCAACACGTAGCGAGCCCCTTGCTCACGAGCGAACTCGCACAGCTCGACGTACTCCTCGTTCTGCGCCAACGAGTTGGGCGTGCACAGCAGCCCCTGCAAGATCCCAGCGGCTCCGAGTTTCCTCACGGTGGTGATCGTGAGGTCGAAGCTGGCGCGGTCGCCGCGGAACTTGCCGTGCGAGTCCGCGGCGAATCCGTCGAGCGAGACGTTGCAGTGCACACCGAGTTCAGCGAGTTCGCGGATCTGCTGATCGCTCAACGTCGTTGCGTTGGTGCAGATTCCGACGTCCATGTCGGCAACGCGGAACGCGCGCACGATTGCCATGAAGTCAGGGTGGATCGTCGGTTCGCCACCGGTCAGGGTGATTCGTCGAACTCGCGCCTCGCTCAGCTGTGGGATTACCTTGCTGACGATCTCGGAGAGCGGCATCTGCTTGCCCACGCGGGTCGCCGACACGAAGCAGTGGGCGCAGCGCAGGTTGCAGTCCTCGTTGATCTGCACCAGCGCCTTGCGGAACGGACTGTCCACTGTGGTTCGGAAGTAGCAGGATGTGGCGAGCGACTCTTCGGCGATGCTGCGAGCACGGGCCATCGTGAACCTCCCCGTCCGCGGCACGCGGTTGCCGATGCCGCCGATGATCGAGTGCCGGATCGAGCACCCCGAATAGATGTTCGGAAGTACAGTAGCGCGACTTTAGGTGTCCAAGTGGACATCTTTGGGACAGTAGGGGTACAACTGCGATCAGCGACAACTCAACTGTCCGCGCGAACAACTCGCAGTTCAGGACTTGTTCGTGAACAGATTTGGATGAGGAGGCCGCGGTGCCGGAGATCGGAGACGAGGTTGAGGCAGAGGAGCTGCTGGCGACCCTGCTGGGCTGTCCGCCGGAGATGCTCGATGTGAGCCTCGATCAGCTCCGGACCCTCGCCGTCGTCCACACCACGGGTACCGCCCAGCGCGCGGCTCGTGTTCTGGGGCGCGAGCAGTCCAGTGTGCAGAAGCAGCTCGACAACCTCAACCGCACCGCGACCCGCCTCGTCGGCGAGGCGCTGGTGACGAAACAGGGCCGTGGCAAGGACTTCCTTTTCACCCCGTCCGGTGAAGAGGTTGTCGCGCTGGCGATCCAGACCTTGGCTTCGTGGACCGACAGCTTGAACCGCAGCCGCCGACGGCTCGGTTCGACCGTCACCTTCGGCACCACCGAGTTCACCGTGGAGTTCCTTGGCGCCGTGTGGCCTTCGCTGCGCGAGGACTTCGAGCGCCGCGGCATCCAGCTCAACATCGAGCACGTCCGCACCCGCGACCTGTGGCGGAAGCTCGACGCCAAGAAGGTCGACATGGTCTGCGGCAGCTTTGCCGCCAAGCCTGGCCAGCCACCTGAACTCGACTACGACTTCCTGGAATGGCACCGAGAACGCGTCGCGCTGCTTACCAACCTCACCACCCGCGAACTGCCTGACACCCCGGTCACCGCAGCAAAACTTCCTGCCCTACCGCTGCTCGCGCCGACCGCTGGCCTGCTCGCCCAGTTCCTCGGCCGCTGGTACGGACCGGACTACCGCGGCACGCTCGATGTCGTCGCTGATATCGACTCGCTGAACTACGGCCTCAACCTGCTCAATGCCGGACTCCTGCACGGATGCATGCTCACCACCGAGCGAGTGGCCGACGCTGTCCTGGAAGGGCGCCTGCCTGGACGTGGTCTGCGCAAGATCGACCTCGCCGACGACTACGAACCCGCGCTCGAAATCGTCACCGGCATCTTCGCCCGCAAGGCAGAGCGCGACCGGTACGCGGCCGACCATCCCCTCAACCTGCTTTGGAACGCTTTCGCGACGGCCAGCCCCGCCAGATCGGTTCCGGCGGCTTTGCCGGGGTAAACGAAAACTGTCACGCCGCGGTCAGTTTGCCGTTCACGAGCCAGTCGATCGTCACCTTGATCACCTGATCCTCTTCATGGGGCGACTGCGTCTCCCTGTACGTCGCTGCCGAGCAGATGGTCAGGAGCAATTCGAGTAAGTGGAGACGGTTGCGGTCGGGCTGAAACTTTGGGGTGAACGCCAGATGTAGGTTCTGCCTGCGGGTGAACAGACTGACTCGTCTCGCCAGCGGTTTCCGTGCTGCATGTTCACTCGATCTCCGAGATGTCCGCGATACTTGAGTATGTCGCCCTGAGCGGTCACTCAGCAACGTGACGGTCACCGCTGATGCGGCGGTCGTTGACCAATCGGTTGGAATGTAGTCGAACAAGGGCTGGAACAGCGGCCGATGATCGTCCTGGACCGGACCGGGTCTGGCGAACCTGTCAGCTCGACCATTGCAGGCGGTGCCGGTCGTCACCGCTGCCGGGAGAATGGCGCGTTGGTGGGGACGGCTTCATCTAGCGCCGTTGTCGCTGCAGCCACAAAGGTCTGCCAACGGGATAGGAGTTCCGCACGCGAGGGGGCCACCCTGTCTGTGGTTGAGGGGCCGGTATGGTTTGGAGAGTTGTCCGAGAAGACGTCGTTAAAGCGACTTTCAGCGGCGGCTAGTGCTTGTGTAGCCGCTACCGCCACAGGACCGACCCCGAACGCATCTGCCACCCGACGGCAGCAAGTTTCCAGGTCGCTTAGCTGTTTGGGAAGACGAGAGTCGCCGATGGTGACGCCAGATTCATCTTTTCGCATCCGTTCCACGCGCAAGAGGCTCTTGTCCAATGCGGCGAGCGTGGCCGTGAAAAGTCGAGCGGAGTAAATGGCTGGGACAGGCATGTCATCGTGAGGTCGATACAGATGTATCAGCTTCGCCAACAGCCATGGCAATGTCAGGAGGGCGACCAGAGCGAAGAACCTGAACATCA
Source organism: Lentzea sp. NPDC005914 (assembly GCF_040629405.1). Lineage (NCBI taxonomy): Bacteria > Bacillati > Actinomycetota > Actinomycetes > Pseudonocardiales > Pseudonocardiaceae > Lentzea > Lentzea sp. NPDC005914. The sequence goes on from NZ_JBEXVQ010000061.1 coordinate 29,558, forward strand.
TGCTGATTAGGCCAACTTGCCAGCCAGCGAAGACGGGCGGCCGCTCCCAGTGCAATGTTCGGGTAATGTCAAGCGCCGGCACCGCGTCGAAGAATCCCCACAATAGGTTCTCTAGGCCGACGGTGATCTGCGTGTTCGCTGGAAGTGGTGGTACCGAATTGGCAAGTCCTGAGCGGACGAGTAGAAGGGACGCGGCTGCGGACAGTACAGTAAGTAGAGGAATCCACAACAGCACGCTAACGATGACAAGAGTGATTGACCAAATGCTCTCCATACTGCCATATACCGCAAGCAGCAGGGCAAGTCCGATAGTCCAGCACGCAACCATCATGACGCCGAGAGGTAGCCATTGAATTGTTGCCGGAATCCAGTCGAGGGAAATATTGCGGCTTGCAACTTCCACGGAATCGGGAAGATACTCTTCGAGCTTTCGTGTGGCGATCGAGTTGGGTGGCCAAATAATCGTTAAGTATCCCCAGGAAAGAAGAAGTGCGCCGAGCAGAATGACTGGAACGCGATTCAATTCAAAATCGTCGGACTCATACTCACGATTTGGCTTCGTCCGTAGCCACCAGTAGGCCCCTTTCGCGATGCGAAGTAGTGGCAGAAGTAGAACTATCTTTATGATGACGACGCTGACGCCTGTAAAGATACCGCCAGGTCCGCGCGGTTCACCCCAGTTGAACGCTTGATCGATTTTGAGGAACGGAAACGACTTAAGAATGTGCCAGATGAAGTAGCGCTCGCTCGACCAGAGGCTTGGTGTGACTCCCGGTTGGGAGGTGATCACGCCTAGATGCCACAACGCTGCCAGAATTCCGGCGACTGACTCAACCGTCACTAAGAGTGCTACGACGGACGCAAGGAGCCCGATTACGTAGGCGCGTTCTGGTCGTGCAGCGCGCTGCGCTTGGCGACTGCCCCAGGTAAGAGCGGTCAAGCTGATGGCTGAGATGATAAAACCAGGCAGTAGTCCGATCAGGACGATCAAATTATTATGATGCGAGAGGGTGAGCATGTGGGCACCCCGCACCAGCGCAGTAACGGGAAGGGCAACAAGCGCTGACAGGAAGACTACTGCGGGCCAAGCGTCGGTTAGCCCTTCGTCCATCGGATCGAGGGCACGGTTCGTAAATTGGAACAAAATGCGGAAGTACCGCACCGACCTGATCCACTGTCGTCGACCGGACATGCGTAGTCGCACCGAGAACCGCCTGCGTGGCCGAATGGCGGTACTCACGGACATCACGCTCCGGCTCTACTCTTCGAAGTAGTCGAACGCTGTGCAGCGAAGCGTGGCACGGAGGGCCTGCTCCGCTCGGCGAGATGCTGCACGCAGTCAGGCATCACAGCTTCCCAGATAGGCGAAGCACCAACGGGTAGGCCAAAGGTGCACCGTCGCCGCCATAAGGTGTCTTTGCATCGTGCCCTGGCGACGGCCAGGTTGGCTAGGGCCGAACGACACCTCTCGTGAGCTATGAACCCGTGGGTGCGCGTACGGCCTGTTGCCTACTCAGTCCTCCAACAACGCAAGGGCGCCAACAAGCAGTGCGAAATGGACAGGTGGAAATCGGATTTGACCTTGTGTTCAATTATTTACTTGAATGTCCACCGACGCAGGTGAACAACTATTCCAACCGTGTTCAAGCGTCGTGGATTCTGTTCACCTCGGGTTGCGGATCCTATAGTGAGTTAGGATTCGGCCGCATTTGATCGCCTTTGGTTGCCGGTCAGATGCTTCCGCGACATCTGGATCGTACCGTGCGAGAAGCAGGCCATCGAACAGTAGGTTCCGTGATATCTGGTCAAACTATCGGATAATGTTCATGTGTGCGGAAGGTGTTCATCTGTATGCGGAAGCTACACCAGATGCACCCTCGGTCGGCCGAGATGCCGCAAGGAAGTCGTCTCCCGGCCAACTGTACGGGCTCACTTGGACGGGCTGGCCGAAGGTCGGAGCGTGAACCATCTTTCCCGCGCCGATGTACAGGCCAACGTGGTGGACTTTGTTCGGCGTTCCGTAGAAGACCAGGTCTCCGGACACGAGCGGTTGGCCCGCGGGCACCAGCGGCCCGGCTTCGTACTCCGGTTGGGTCTTTCGAGGGATGACGATACCCGCGGCCCGTTAGGCCGCCGTGACGAGCTGAGCAGTCCCAACCGGTTTCGCCGTTGCCACCCCAGACGTAGGGCTCGCCCAGCTGGGCGCAGGCGAACGCGATTGCCTTGGCTGCGACAGCGTTGGGCGCCTGGATGGTGTTGCAGTCGCCCGTGCCGGTCATGGCGTCGCCGTACTTCTTTGCCTGTGCGAGCACGTCGTTCACGTACCAGTCCGCGTGGTTGTAGGCCCAGATCGCCTTGCGGATGTCCTTCTGAGCTCCGGAATCGCAGAGGTAGTAGGCGGCGGCGTAGATAGCGTCGTGCTTGTTCCACGGTGACGGCGGCTTCTGGCCGCCGACTGGAATGGGGTGCCGCGCGACGACACTGTCGAATGTGGGCTGGAGGAACTGCATCGGCCCTCGTGCACCCGCGTAGTTCTCGGTTCCGTTCGCGACGCCGGCCAGTGGGCTGCGGCCGTGATCGCTCTCGATCTTGCCAATCGCGGCGAGGATCGACCAGTCCAGACCGGGACAGACCGGTGCTGCTGCCTGGTAGAGCGCCAGGTAGTCGCCGGGGATGTCGGCGAGTGCTTCATAGCTCGGCTGGGTGCTGCTGTTGCCGAAGAGCCCTTTGACGATGGCCTGCCCGATGCCGCCGAGCAACAGGGGCAGGGCGACGACCGCCGCGACGACGGCGATGTCGATCTTCACGGGTCACCTCCCGAAGTTGCTGGTAGGCAGAGGTGGCGGAAGCGGCTCTGGCGCGGTGAGCGAGGAAGGTGCCTCACGGGCCGGGATCGTGTGCGAGACGGGTGTTGCCGGTGCGGTGGCATCTAGATGGTTGATTCCAAGGTCAGTGGTCGTAGGCGATCAGTGATCGTTTGACTGGCTTGCCGGTCTTGTCGTTGTGCCAGATCGCGGCGGTCAGGGCGAGGATGCGTTGCAGGACGCGGACGATGACGCCG
>NZ_JBEXVQ010000062.1:0-32168 GCF_040629405.1 Lentzea sp. NPDC005914
CGAGATCCTGGCCAAGGTCCGCGTCGTCCAGACCACCGTCAAGAAGCTGGTCGACAACAACGCAAAGTAAAACCAACAGGATCACGAGACACTAGACGAGTAAGTCCTAACTGATCAGTGGCCGTAGGCGATCAGGGATCGGGTGACGGGCTGGCCGGTGGCGCGGTTGTGCCAGATCGCGGCGGTCAACGCCAGTAGGCGCTGGGCGATGCGGGCGGTCGCGCCGTCGATGGTGCGGCCGCCGTGCAGTTCGAGATCGAGCTGGCCTTTCAGGGTGTCGTTGACCGACTCGATGAGTTGCCGGACGGGTTTGAGCAGGTGCTGGGCTGGATGTGGGGTGCGATTGCGGTAGTTCGGGCGTAGTAGCCGCACTCCGCGCTCGGCCAGGTAGGTGTCGAGTTCGCGTGACACGTAGCCCTTGTCCGCGATGATCAGCAGGCCGGGTCGGTCGTGCAGCACGGACTCGTCGTGATCCAGGATCGCCATCAGCACCTGGCGTTCGTCGAGTTTCGGGTTGGCCAGCGCCCAGGTGACCGGCAGCCCGGCCGGGGTGCAGATCAGGTGCAAGCGCAGGCCCCAGAAGAACCGCGAGTGCGACGAGCAGTAGCCGTAACCGGCCCAGCCGGCCAGTTCCGAGCGTGTGGCGGCTTCTCGGGAGCGGGCGCACTCGACCGGCGTGGAGTCGACCACCCAGGTCGCGTCGGTCCACAGATCGGTGTCGACGGCGAGCATCCGGATTACGTGCTTGAGTAGCGGAACGGCGTTGCGCAGGCGCTTGTTGTAGCCGGATTGCTGTGGCAGGTAACGAAAAGCGCCAGGCAGGTGGCGGGGCAGGAACCGTAACCAGCGGGCCTCGGAACGGATGCCGAGCAGGGCTTGGGCCACGGCGAGGGTGAGCAGTTCAGCGTCGGTCAGCCGTGGTGGGCGCCCGGTCCTGGCGGGCCTGCCGAGGTGGTCGTCGATCTTGACGTAAAGTGCGGTCAGAAGGGTGTTCAGGTCGGTCCTCACAAACTGATCTTGAACACCCTTCGTCCGTCTTCAGCACCCGCCTGGACTTAGGACTTACTCGTCTAGTGGTGGAAGTAGCTCGCGACGTCGGAGACCGAGCTGCCGGGGTCGACCGAGGCGTGGGGCTCCGACGACATCGACGCTGCGGCCTCGTGGCCGGTGGAAAGGGCCGGGTCCGTGGCGGTGCAGGAGTTCGCCGACATGCCGGGGTTGCTGTGGTCGGCGTATCCCGGTTCGCCGGGCCGGCTTCCGTAGTCGTCGGGCAGTTTCGCGGGGTCACCCGGATCCGATGCGGGTGCCGACGAGGACACACCACCGCTGTGCCCGGCATGGTCTTCCGGCCAGGTGTGCACGCCCGGCAGTCCGACGCCCATACCGTCCATGATCACGGCCGAACCGAACACGAGCGCTACGCCTTCCATGAACCCGGCTATCCCGCCTTCCGTGGCTTTGCCGAGTTCGAATCCAGCGTGTGCACCTTCGAAGAAGTAGTGCCCGGATTCGACAATCGAACGGAGTGGCTCCAGTCTCGAATCGTGTTCGTCACTCATAGGAGTTCCTTTTCTGCTCAGCGGTGGTGGGTGACAGAGTGGTGTCCGCTCGTGATCGCGTCGAAGACTCACGGACCGAACGCAAGGTAAAGGCCGCCTGCCACCAGGGCGGCGAAGAGGAGAAAGGCCGTCAGGTAGGCCACCGTGACGCTGGCATTCCAGTTGTGCGCCCGGATGACTGAGCCCGCGGTAAGGTTCTTCACCGAATTGACGACCACGACCCCATTGCGTGACTGGCGCCCCCACAGTTCGACCACGTCGCCGTTGCTGATCGAGCCGCCGCGGTAGTACTTGGCCCGCAGTTCGACAGCGACGCGCGGCAGCGGCTGCCCGGTTCCGTCGTGACGTTCCAGGCGGAAGTCCCAGACCAGGGTTTGCCGCTTGCGGAACACGCCGGCCTCCGCCCTCGGCGTGTAGCCGGACACGCGTCCCTTGTAGTGGCTCATCATCGGCCCCTCGTGCTCAGTGGAAGAAAGCGCCGGCGTCGAAATGCGGCGCGTCGGGATCGTGCGCGACGTCGTGCGGAACGAACGCCGTGTCGTGCGCCGAGCCCGCCACGGGATCGGGAACTGACATCGCCGCGTCGGCCATCGAGTGCTCAGAGCCGGTCGACTGGCTCGGATCGTGGGCGATATCGGCCCCGGTGAGCGGTGTCGACAATCCCGGGTCGGCGGCGTGCACGGAGTTCTGGAGATTCTGCAGAAAGGCACCTGCCGCATCGACTGCCAGGCTTTCCTGGAAAGCCAGTTCTTCCAGGGTGTGGCTGTCGATTTCGGCGTGACCCCGCGACTGCGGTGGCTCCACGTTGCCCGCTCAGCGCACGCTGTGGAGGAAGTGCGTGACAATATTGATCACGAAAGGGGCCGCGAAGGCGAGGATGCCCAGCGCGATCAGCAGCGCAACGAGGTTGCTGAGGAACCCTCTCGGGCGGCTGCGCGAGAGCCGGAAGGACTGTTCGCTGGCCCTCCGGGCGCGTGCAGCGGCGTCGGCGCCCGCCTTGGCGGCGTTCTGGGCCTGCCAGGAGGGAGGAAATCCAGGACTGCTCATGATCGGCATCCCCTGTCGTGTCTGTGTGGTGCCGGGGTGTTTCCGGCGCCTTCAGACGCTAGGAGTCGTAGCCCGCGAGCGGGGCCGTGGAACCACGTATTCGCACCACGTATCCTCACCGCTGTCCGGCGGACCAGGCGGCGATCTGCGTGCGGTTGGCCAGGCCGAGCTTGGCGAGGATGTGCTGGACGTGGGTTTCGACGGTGCGCTCGGAGATGTGCATCAGTGCCGCGATCTGCTTGTTGGTCAAGCCTTGGGCGACGTGCCCGGCAACCTCTGTTTCCCGGCGGGTGAGACCACCTCGGACGTCTCCGCGCAACGCGGCCGCGAGTTCAGAGACCCGCCGACGCAGGGGATTCATGCCGAGCCTCGCGGTTGTGTCCGTGAGGCTGGCGCACAGCGCCGCCGCTTCCTCGGCGTCGCCGGGGCGGTGGCGGCGCGACAGTACGGAGGCCAAGTGGAAACGGCCGAGCGTGGCGTGGGGCACGATGCCGGCCGCGTCGTCGGCGGCGATCCCGAGCCGGATCTCGCGCACCGCGTCGTCGAGACGTCCGCAAGCGGCCTCCGCCAGACCCAGGTAGGTGCGCACCGAGCCAGCGTTTTCCACGGCGCCCGACCCGCCGGCGACGAACAGGTCGGCATGGGGACGCAGCGCGGTGGCCATCTGGGCGGCGACCGCCCGGTCGTCGAAGGTCCACGCCAGCTCGGCTCGAGCCCCGAAGATGGCCAATAGGGCGGGCTGCGGGTAGCCGCCGGTGTCCTCGGCGCGACGGGCGAATCGGCGGGCGCGTTCGAGATCGCCGCGCTGTGCCCAGCACTGACCATACGCTGGCGGTGGGAGGTGCTGTTCCAGCGCCGAAAGTTGTTCTTCGGTGACAAGGTCACGGCCGGTCAGCGCACCGAGCCGAATCAGGACAAACAACGTCATACCGGATGCCGCGCCGTGTGTGCGGCCTTCGACCAGCCTCACACATTCCCGCAACGTGTCAGCGGCGTCGTCGAACCGGCCGCGGGCGATCTCGATGGCGGCCTTGTTGCGCAGATAGTGCCATGTGGCGAGCGGACGGCGTAGGCGTTCGGTCAACCGCCGCATCGGGGGCAGCGTGGCCTCCGCGTGGTCGATGCGGCCCAGCATCATGAACGCGTCGAAGCGCCAGAGCCAGCCCCACAGTCGAGTGTCGTCGTCCTGCTCGGCCTTGCCGAGCGCGAGCATCCGCTCGGCGAGCCCGAGCCGCTCGTGCACGCCGTCGGGTCCTGAGCGGGCCATCTGCCGCGAGCGCAACGCCGAACGCAGCACCGACGTGTCTCCGAGCCGTTCCGCCATCGCAAGTGCATCGGCGGAGTACCGATTGGCTTCTGGGCCACCGGTGAAGCCGGCTTCGCCGCCGACCAGGGCCAGCAGCTGAGCCCGCATCGGGCTGTCTTCCGCTGGCAGCTGGGACAGGACCTCGATGGCCAGCCCGTCGCCGCTGAAGTCGCCCCAGGGGTCGGATAGTCCTTCCATGGCCAGGGCGACCGCCCCAAGTGCCTCCGGATCTTTCGCGGCACGGGCTGCTTCGGCGGACTGGGCGAGGATCTCGGTGGCAGACTGGAGATCGCCGTTACGGGTCAGCGCGGTGGCATGCCGCAACAGCAGTCTGGCCCGGTCGCCCACGGTCAACGGGGCACCGGCCTCCAGGGCCTGCCGGTACAGCCCGGCGGCCTGTTCCCAGGCCAGGCAGTCCAGCGCCTGGTCACCGGCGCGTTCAGCCCACTCGGCGGTCAGGCGGGGATCGCCAATCGGTCCCGAAGCCAGCCAATGGTGGGCGATCTCCGCGGCGCGCTCGCCAGAGTCGGGCCGCGCGGCCAGCCAAGCAGCCAGCCGAGCGTGAGCGCCCGCACGGGTCGCCGTGGGCAGGTCGACACGCGCGGCTTCCCGGATGAGGTCGTGCCGGAACCGCAGGTTGTCGCCAGGGGTCAGCAATCCCGCGGCAGCGGCCTCGTCGACGGCGCCTAGCACGGTATCGACAGGGCACCCGGTCACCGCGGCCAGCTGGAGGACCTCCAGCCCGCTGCCCAGCGAGGCCGCGATCGAGACCAGCTCGCGGCAGGCGGGGCCGAGCCGGGCCAGTCGCGCGCGGACGGTGTCGAGCACGCCGTCGGGCAGGATGTCCGCGGCGCGGTCAAGTAGCGGGACCATCTCGTTGACGAAGAAGGGATTTCCTCCGGTCCGGCGGCTGACCAGGGCGGCGAGCTCGGCGGTGACCGGTCGGCGGTCGGCGGCTTCCAGCTGGCGGTGCACGTCCGCGGGCGACAGCCCGACCAGGCGGATGCGCACGAGTCCCGCCTCTTGGGAAAGAGCTGCGAACGCGGTGGTCAGCGCCTCCCGGCCGCTGGTCTCGGTGTCCCGGCAGGTGGCGACGAGCAGCTGGCGGGAGTGGGCCATACCGCGCGCGACGTGCACGAGCAATGCCAGCGACGCGGCGTCGGCCCACTGGAGATCGTCGAGAACGACGACGAGGCCGGCGCGTTGCGCGTGTTCCCGCAGCTGTTCGCTGAAGGCTTCGAATGCTTCGAAGCGAGCGGTCGCCGAGTCGGTGGTCGTGCCGCCTTCGGCCAGGGCGGGCGGCAGCGTCCCGCCGAGAGCGCGGGCGATCTGACGGAAGGGCCAGTACGGCGGGCAGCCCTCGTCGTCGCTGGCCCGTCCCCAGGCGACCGGTGTATCCACGGCTTCCGCACGCGACGCGACCTCGTACGCGAGCCGCGTCTTGCCGATGCCCGGCTCGCCGGTGATGAGGACCAGCCGTCCGCTGCCCAACCGCGCGTCGCCGAGCCAGCCAGCAAGCAGCTCCGATTCCTCCGCCCTGCCGACGAAATCACCCTGCATGCCCGAACGATAGGGCTCCAAAGGTGGATTGCGCGGAAAGTACCACCTCATGGGTCAGCGCAGCACTTGCTCGCTACGGAACGCGTCTGGGCCACGCCCACCGAAGTACTCCGCATCGCCGAACAAGCCGCCGCACTCGGCGGCGAGACCGCCAGACTGCTGATCATCACCGCCGCGGAGTTCTCGCTCTCCGGCGAGCCCGGCGGGGTCTACCTCGCGGCGTTCAGCCCCGACTCCCGGACGCTCGTGACGGTCAGCGTGCGCGGCAAGACTGCCCAGGTCTGGGACATCGCGGACCCGAACCGGCCCGTCCAGCAGGGCGGCTGGAGCTGGACCGCCAGCGTCCCGGCGATGGTCGCTCCCACATCGTCGACATGGGTCGAACACTCGTGATTCGGTGGCACCGTCAGGAGTCGGACCTAGGAAGAAGCGGAACCAGTTGCCCGCGCCGTCGAGTGTAGGGTCGCGTGCCCCAGTCGGTCGTACGGGCGCTGATCTCGGACGCGTCCCGTACCGTCACGCCGCACCCGTGCGTCGTGTGGCCTCACCAATGCGTGCAAGCTCCTCGCGATGAGCGGTCGCCAAGCCCAACAGGCCATGTGTGCTGGTATGAAACAGGTATGGAATCGAGGCGGTTCGTTGCGCCGGTAGCAGTGGGTGTCGCCATCGCGGCCGCGTTCGGGGCCTGGGGATTCGTCACGCGGCACTCGGCGACTGCCGATGTCGTCGAGGGTTGGGCGATGCCGAACGCGAGCGGGACGGCGATCGCATTGCAGGACAGCGACGACACCCGCGACGGTAGCGGCTACATCGTCGTCGGCGCGTCGTGGGCTGGCCGGAACGGCGTGTGGCACGACGGCACGGACGGGCCCACTTGTATCGGTACCGACACCGCCGCGAACACCCACGTGCGGTTGGGCATCGTGGATGTGGATGCCGGCCAGGAGGGGGTCGGCGGGCCGCGGGTGGTGTGGTTGCGCTGCCTCGAATAGGCCTCACAACCCGCGCCGGGCACGGGCGTCGCTGCCCTGGAACGGACGCTCATGCCGACGAGGAGTCGCGGGATGGCTGCCAGAGATGATCTCCGATCCAGGTTCGACGCAAGCGGTTGAGGGGACCGGTTGCGCATGCGGTGGCCACAACCGCTGCAGGAGGCCTCAAGATCACGGTCATGTGGGCGCGCGAGCCCATCCTCGCTGGGCCGGCGGTGTTTCTCGCGGGACCGTCCGCGCACGCCGGGGCCGGGGTTGAGTCGTGGCGGCTGGCGGCGATCGACGAGTTCCGCACGTAGTCGACGAGCCCGTCGACTACGCTGATCCCGGAGTCCTGGGGCGGTGTACGCGCGGACCGCTACGAGGACACGTCCGCTGGGAGTGTGAGGCCCGTGCGTGCCGCGGTAACCCTCTACTGGATCCCGCGCTATGTCGTCCTGATGCCCGGCTACACGACGACTAGGCACCTCGCGGATCGCCCCGCGACCTCGCCCGCCACAACCACAGCCGCGCTCAGCGAGCACCTGCAGTTCGCCTCGTCCGGTTGAGCGCACTCGGCACGGCCGCTCAGAGGTACGGCGACGTGGTCACGTAGCTGACGCGAAACCCGCTTGTCGGCGGCCAACGCACCTGTCGAACTGAAGCAGGCGACGGACAGCACGGTGTCGTTGTGCCCGATGTCGTTGCGGCCCACCAGCGTGCAGTGCCCTGGCCCGGCACCGGTCACGTGTGTGTAGCTCGGCAGCCAGCCGATCGGAACTCGCACCGTATACCTCCCGGTGCTCTCCCGGTTCACCACCGCCGCACCGGTCCGAGACAACCACTGATGCCCAGGCGCTCGAAGGTTGGCGCCGTGGGGATACCCCGGCACGAGGGTGTTCTCCTGGCACCGGTCACCACCAGGTCGGTGTCCGCGGGCGCACCTGTGGGGTCGGCGCAGGTCACGACATGGCCGTCACCGGCGCAGTGGCGCGGCGGCGCACCTACCGGCGTCACCTGGAGCACCGCCGGACTCACACCGAGCCGGTACCGGCCGACTCCGGTCCTGGTCACCGGCAACCGATCGGCGCCGACGACGAACAATCCAGTGAACGGTGTGTCCACCAAGGCACCGGTGCGGGCAAAGCAGGAGACCTCGATCGCCTCGTCCGCGTCCTGCTGCCACCACCGCGCGGGTTGACACGCCACGCCGCCGGAGGCGAGATCGGTGGCGGTCACGTGCACGAGCCCGCCCGGCGACCCGACTTCCGGCAGGACGACGACGTACCGCCCCACAGCGGTCCTGGTAACCGTCACCCTCCGGCCGACCGGCCAGTCTCCCGCGGTCCAGTTCGACTCCTCGTTGCCGGGGTGCGCGGCCGACGGCCCCAGCTCACGAGAACCCGGCTCCGCCGCCCAGCGCACCTGCCAGTGTCCCCACGTCGGATCAGGCTCTGCGGTCGGCACTGCTGGCCCGTCCACCGTCGGAGGGCGGTCCTGGCCGGTCCCGGCGGTGCCGGGTGGCACGGACGGCGCGACCGCTGTCCCGGTCGACGGGCCCGGTGGCAGCACGGTGACCGGACCGGACACCTGTGCGGAGGTCGTCGGCGGCGCCAGTGCCTCACCAGGTGGTCCCGGATCGTGCGGTGGCAGCACCACTCCCGGTGTCAGCAACACGAGGCAGGTCACGGCGGCGGCACCCACTGAACCGGCCACGGCGAGCTTCTTCCCGAGGGCGGGACCGACGACCGGGGCGACCGCCTCGGGCGGCAGGACCGCGGCAGCGGTCAGGACCGCCGGACCTCCGCTTTCCACCCTGGCGGCCTCCGCCACCGCGACTAGCACCAGCGCGACCGCCGGCAGGACCTGGTCGGCGCGGAAGAGCCGGTCGCCCTCGCCGGCGCAAGCCTGGCACTTCCGGACGTGCGCGGTCAGCTTCGGCCACGACTCGGGTGGTCGGCCCTCGACCGGTACCAGCGCGCGAAACCCGGCGCACCCGCGTTTTCCGTGGTGCACCAGGGATATCGCCATGCCGGCGTGACTGAGAGTGCGACGCAGCCGGACCACCCTGGTCGCGGTGTACTGCTCCGACCACCCGAGGTCGCGGCAGACATCGGCCCTGCTCATCCGGCCCGCCACCTCCTGCACCCACAGTGGAAACAGCTCACGCTCCACATCGGACAAGTGTCGGTTCAGCTCGCCGCACAGCGCGAGCACGTACTCGCGGGCCGCCAAGTTCTCGACCGCGACGTCTCCGACAGACCTGTCAGGGACCTCCGGCATGAACTGGACCGTGAACCGTTCGCTCCGCTGAAGCACCTTGTCGATGGCGCGCCGGCGCGCGAAGGTGCGCAGGTACGGCAACAGCGACTTATTCTCGTCGAACTCGGCCAGCCCCTTGGCGGACACCTCGGCGAAGACCTCGACGGTCGCATCGCTCGCCGCGTCCAGGTCGTAGTACAGCTGCTGGAGCGCGGCTGTGTGCACGCGGTTCCAGTAAAGCCTGCAAATGTCCTCGTAAGCCGAGCTGTCGCCAGCCTTTGCTCGCCGCACCAGCTCGCGATCGTCCATCATCGAGTCGTCCCGCAGGGGCGTCACCCCAACCTCCTGTTGTCGTCGGTTGATCGTGGGGGTGGGCGGCGTTGTTTCGCCGCCCACTCCGAAAGACCCGATCAGGCGAATCGCCACTGCTGATTCCAACCGGAGTGGCAGTCCCATTGCAGCAACCGCGCGCCGACCGGTTGGTCGTGAACCCAGATGTCGAGGCACTTACCGGTCGCGACGTTGCGGAACTGGCGCACGGGCTGGCCGAACCGGTCCAGGCCGGACAGCAACGGAAGCCACCATTGGAATCTGTCTTCCAAGTCACATGCCACCTGTCCGACCGCGATCCCGTTGTCGGAGCGACGCTGCAACAGCCCCAAGCAATGCCCGGAGTGGAAGAACTCGAACCGCCACGCCGGCGAGCCCGGCGCGACGGTCTTAAACAGTTCTTGGTTCGCGCCGCCGTGGAAGGTCCACATCCTGCCCTGGGTCCCGGTCGCCCGGTTCCACCCCGAGATGTCGGCGACGTGCGCTCGGGACGGGTTGCTCAGGAAGTTGCCTTGCCGCCATTCCTGGTTGCGGCCGGCGTGGCATTCCCAGATCGCCAGTACGGCGCCGTGCAGGTTCACCCCACCTGGAATCTCCAGACACCGGTTGCTGCCCTTGTTCCGTAGCCGGAACGTGCTGTACCCGTATGCGTCGACCGCGAACACCTCGGGCTTCCACAGCTGCGCGTCACCGCCGTGGCACGACCACTGCCAGACGCGGGTGCCGTTGTTCCAGTTCCCGTTGGCGACGTCGAGGCAAAGGCCGCTGTGCAGCGCGGCGATCGTGTAGTACTGCGTCGCCCCCACCCTTGTGACGGCCCACTGCTGATTGAGCTCACCGTGGAATGGCCAGGTCCAGATGGGTGCGGTTGCGTCCCGCCTGGCACCGGACACATCGATCACCATGCCGGTGTGGGGGTTGCTGAGATAGGCGTTGGTGATGGTGTCGGTGAACGGCGGCACGGCGGCCCCTGCGGGAACCGCCGTCACCGAACCGGCCACGAACGCCAGTCCCACCACCAATTTCGCGAGCAGTCGCATCGCCTGCTCCTCTCGGATCGAGGTTGTGCTGTCGATCCGGTTCGCGTGGCGGGGCAGCGATCTGTCACCTGGCGCGCGAGTTCACTCGAACGGCCCAGAAGTTGCCCCCGACCACCGCTTCGCTGCCACCATTGGCCATGACCGGACGAGACCTGCCCACTACCGACCAGCGGGATACAGATGACGTTGCCGACCGCTCAGGTCAAGCTGCTGCTGAGGGACTTCACGGTCAACCTCGTGGCCAATCTCGTGGCCTCGTCGCTCGCGGTGCTCCTCGCCACCGCGAAGGGGATGCGGATGGAGGACGCAACGCTGTTCCTGGGACTGCCACTGATGTTCGTGGTCCTGCTGGTACAGCTCGTAGCGCGCTGGTCCGCCCGGACGGCCCAGGCCAACGAGGATGACGGAGGCCCCGGCTTCGGCACAGCGGTCTGGGTCAACGTTGCGGCGAACCTGGTCGCCAACGCGGTGGTCGTCGCGCTGGTCGGCTCCTTCGGCATGCTGGACGAACTCCTGCCAGGCCCCATCGCGGCAGCGGCGATCGCCATCACCCTCCTGCAGGTGTTCGCCGTCATGGGCGTGTTCGCGTCGCACAAGTCGACCGACTGCGTCGCATGCCTGCACGAAGCGAAGGCGGAGATGCTGGCGCTCCAGATGTACCTGGTCCAGCTCGCCGTCGCCGGGTACGGGATCTGGAGCCTCTTCCGAACCGACCACCTGACGTTCGGGAAGATCGTCGGAATGTGGCTGCTCTGGCTGCTGCTGGGCATCCTCCTGGCGAAGGCGATCCAACTGTGGTCGAAGGTCTGCTGGACCGTGGTCGTGGTCGACCGCAGATACTTCTCGGGTGGTCTCGCCTTCCTCGTCGGCCTGGTGGTCTCGGCCGTACTGAGCGGCGGTGCGATCGACATCATCCACATCACCGTGCACAGCTGAGGGAACAGCCGAGACGGTTCCACCGGCGCCCGGCATGTACCCACGTGCTCGTCGGCGCCTGGTCGTGTTGCAGCGCTCCGATGAGGTCAGCGGCAACACGACTCAACGGAAGAGCCGAGCGTTTGCTAGAACCACCGCCGCGTCGGCGAGGCGCCACATGAGAGCTGCTGCTACGTAAAGCAGTGAGCTCAAATCACCCTTTCACTATGGCGGCAGCTCGATCGGCAGTCCGTCGATGCCGATCTCCGGGTTGTCGTCGCGCGGATGGAACAACGTGGGGAGAGCTCGCCTCCAGAGCGTCGGCACCGTTCTGTTCAGGCCTACAGCTCGTGCGGCATGTCGTCCTGTCATGCCGCAGAGAGTGTTGCTTGAGCGCTTTGATGCCGATCAGCGGACGTTGGGGCCTCGACCGGCAACGCCAGGTCGAGGTCTCGAGGGTGTGCAGCACAACGGCGGACATCGACAGCACCGCCACGATCAGGACCGCATCCCCTGTGCCGCAGCCACACCAGTGCCACAGGTACCAGCACCATGTTCCGGGCAACCAGCATCAACGGCCCTGCTCGTCGCTGCGCACAACGATCCTGTGGCCGTCACCGACGTCCACACGTGCGGCCCGCCTCCATCCCAACTGTGCGAACAACTGTCGGTCGCAAGCCTGCCGCCGGCATCGAGCAGCACCACCGATGCCGTTGCCTCCTTCATGAGACGGGCATGTCACCGAGTCCGGGAGTCTCTGTCCGCCTCAGCTCGAGCGTGCGTGGTCCGCACTGGTCCCGGCGCCGACTGAATGCCGTTCAACAGTGCTTCACCGGGCGTGGTGAAGCGGTCGGCCGATGCGTACCTGACCCGAGCACCGAGCCGAATTTCGTCACAGTTCGATGCCCCCGCGATACTGACTCGCAGAGGAGTTCCGGATGTCTCCCGTACAGCTCTCGCGAAGGGACCTGTTTACGGGACCGGTCCCCAATACAGGAGTGTCAGAGCAGGTATTCGAGCACGCCGGCGTTCTCCGTTCGGGTCAATTCGCCACGTTCGACCAGAACATCGAGATGCGCGGCCGTCTCCCCGATGGCCAGCACCTGGTTGAACATGTCCAGGTCGTCGAACCGGCGCTGACGGCGGGTCCAGCCGATCTTGCGGGCGGTCTCGAACGCGCTGCCGCTGACCGCCTTCAGGATCTCTTCCAGACGGTGTTCGTGGTGGTGCAGCAGTTCGTCCACGCGGGCGTGCGAACTGTCCGTCACGGGGCCGTGCGCGGGCAGGAGCCTGAGGTCCGGCAGCTCGCGGGTGAGCTTCAGCGACGACATGTAGTCACCGAGCGGAAGTTCGGGCCTGAGCGGCTCGAAGCCGATCGACGGCGTGATGTGCGGCAACACGTGGTCGCCGGAGAAGAGCACCTTCGCGGTGTGGTCGACGAACACGACGTGGCCGCGCGTGTGACCGGGAGTCGGGACGACCTCCAGCTTGCGGTGTTCGAGGTCGACGGTGCTGCGAACGAGCCACTCGTCGGGTTCCTCGTAGTCGCGCAGGGCGTCGTCGCGGTTGACGTGGTGCATGATCTTGATCCACGTCTCGGCCAGCTCTCCCGCACCCCATTTGCGCAGGTCGGCGACATGCTGGTCCTCCTGGCCGTGCAGGATGTGCCGCAACGACGGCTGCTCGCCGAGGCCGAGCGCGATCTTGCTGCCGAACAGGCGGCGCAACGCCACGGCCATCGTGAAGTGGTCGCGGTGCACGTGCGTGACGAGGAACCTGCGGATGTCCTCGAAACCCTTGTTCAACGTGCCCAGCGCGGCCTCGAGCTGGTCGCGCGCCTCGTCCAGCGCCCAGCCCGAGTCGACCATGACGAGACCGTCGCCGTCCTCGATCGCGTACACGTTGACGGCGCGCAGGCCGTCGTTCGGCAGCGGCAGCGGGATCCGGTGCACCCCTGGTGCCACCTCGAACGCGCCCGGTTCACTCCACACGCCCGCTCACCTCGTCGTCAGCGATGTAGCCAATGTTGTTAGCCTCAGCAACTACCTGCTTACCGGACGGTAACACGGTATTCCGGGTGCTTGTCGATGTACTTGGCCACAAACGGGCACAACGGCGAAACCTTGACATCACGGGCAATGGCGTCGTCGAGCGCGAACTTGGCGAGCTGCGCGCCGAGCCCTTGCCCCGCATGGGCTTCGTCGACCTCGGTGTGCACGAGCGCGATGACGTCACCGATCGTCCGGTACTCCAGGAACCCGGCCAGCGCGCCGTCGACGTGGACCTCGTAGCGGCTCTCGGCCTCGTTGTTGGTGACCATGTCAACCATCTTGCCTCGGACGATGGAAAATGGCGCGCATGGACGTCTACCTCCTGATCCTGGGTGACCACCTGCCCAACCCGTGCACGGGCGAGGAGGTGTCCCAGGCCGACCGCCTGCGGGCGATGGTGGAGCAGGCCGTGGTGGCCGAGGAGGCGGGGTTCGCGGGCGTCGCGATCGGCGAGCACCACTTCACCCGCTACATCGTGTCCGCGCCGGAACTGCTGCTCGCCGGAGTCGCCGCGCGGACATCCACGCTGAAGCTGTCCACCGGCGTGACGCTGCTGGCCCACCGCGACCCGGTGCTGGTCGCCGAGTCCCTGGCCACGCTGGACGTGCTGTCCAACGGCCGGGCCGAGCTGATCGTGGCGCGCGGCGTCGACCAGCAGACCGACGCGGCGTTCGGGGTGCAGCCGGGCCAGCTGCGCGAGCGGTTCGAGGAGCACCTGCGGTTGCTCATCAAGCTGCTGGAGGAGCCGGAGGTGAGCTGGGACGGCCGGTTCCGCGGCCCGCTCTCGCACGTGACCACGACGCCGCGGCCGGTGCAGGCGCCCCGGCCGACGGTGTGGATCGGGTCGGGGTCGGCGGTGTCGGCGGACCTGGGCGCGGAGCTGAGGATGCCGCTGATGCTGCCGTCGACGCTGAGGGATCCGTCGATCTACTCGGAGGTCGTGGCGCGGTACCGCTCGAGGTTTCCCGGCGGGCGCGTCGGCGTGCCGAGCCACGTGTTCGTGGCGCACGACGACGCACGCGAACGGTGGCGGCCGCACCTCGCCGAGTACGCGCGGTTCGCCGATCCGTGGCGCGGGGACGGGGACATCGACGTGGACGCCATCATGGACGGTGCGGCGGTGTGCGGGACGCCGGACGAGGTCGCGCAGCGGCTCAACGCGTTGGCGGAATTGCTGACCATCGACACGCACCTGGTGATGGTGGACATCGGCGGCATGCCGCCCGAGTCGGTCATCGAGACGATCCGGTTGTTCGGCGCGGAAGTGTTGCCGAAGCTTGTTTAACGCGCGCGCTGCCAGGGGTTAACACAAGTCCGCGAGGATTCCCGGCGTGGGCATCAACGTCATCGGCGTCACGCATCCTGGGCAGGTCGGGGAGCTCCCCGGCGGCACGAACGTGCTGGTGCTGGCCGATGACGGCACGTACGCCGACGAGTTCCTCGACACCGACTTCCGTGCGCACCAGCTGGTGGTGCGCGCACACGGGCGCGGGTCGGCTTTCTTCGGGGTGGCGGACAAAGCCCGTGAGTTGGGTGCGAGCAGGGTCCTCTTCGGTGGCTTCCGGGACGTCGCCACCGAAGAGGATCCTGTGCTCGTGCTCGACGACGACCTGATCGCGTTCAACGCGTCGTTCGGCGAGCATCTGAACAACTGGGCTCGGCCGGCGAGTGCGTACGGTGACGGCTTGGTCACGTGGCTGACCGAAAACGCTTCCCGCGCGGGACTTCGCATCCTGCAGCCCACTCGCCTTGGAATCCATTGAGGACTGATGTTCCCTCCGATCGCGACGGAAGTTGACCGAATCGGATCCGGAAGTGTCAAGACGCTGTGGCAGCGGTGAAATACCGTTCTCCTGCGACCAGGCGACAGGGCGCACGCACCGGAGCTGAGAGGTTTCTCAGCGTGTCCACTCGGGGGTAGGGGCACACTGGTTTCAGGGTTCTCTCAGGGGAGAACCTGACCCTTCGGTGTGTTCGTGTCGCCGAAGATGGTGCGCACGAAATGCCCACAGGAGGGGACTGAAAGTGAGCGCGTCCGTAGGTGTCGCGGCCAGAGCCGTCGACGTGTGGAAGGAATACGGGTCCGGCGACGCAGCCGTGACCGCGCTCGCGGGGGTGAGCGTCGACCTGGAGAAGTCCAGGTTCACTGCGATCATGGGTCCGTCGGGGTCGGGCAAGTCGACGTTGATGCACTGCCTCGCGGGCCTCGACGACGTGACCCGCGGCGAGGTGTGGATCGGGGACACGAAGGTCACCGGGCTGAAGGACCGCGGTCTGACGGAGTTGCGGCGGGACAAGGTCGGTTTCATCTTCCAGCAGTTCAACCTGCTGCCGACGCTGACCGCGGAGGAGAACATCACGCTGCCGCTCTCGATCGGCGGCAAGAAGATCGACAGGGCTTGGTTCGACGTCGTCGTCGACACGGTGGGTCTGAGGGACAGGCTGACCCACCGGCCGACGCAGCTCTCGGGTGGCCAGCAGCAGCGCGTGGCTTGTGCGCGTGCGCTGGTGTCGCGGCCCGACGTCGTGTTCGCGGACGAGCCCACCGGCAACCTGGACTCGCAGTCCGGTGCCGAGGTGCTCGGGTTCCTGCAGCGGTCCGCCCGCGAGTTCGGGCAGACGATCGTGATGGTCACGCACGACCCGAACGCCGCTTCGTACGCCGACCGCGTCATCTTCCTCAAGGACGGCCACGTCGTCCGCGAGCTGCTGGCGCCGTCGAGCGAAGAGGTTCTGGAGACCATGAAGCACCTCGACTCCGTCGTGGTGCCGCATGTTTAAGGCGACGATCAAGAGCTTGCTGTCGCGCAAGCTCCGGCTGGTGCTGTCCGCGCTCGCGGTGGTGCTGGGCGTGATGTTCGTGTCCGGTTCGTTCGTGCTGACCGACACGCTCCAGCGTTCGTTCACCGACCTGTTCTCGTCGGCTTTCGCCAATGTGGACGTTTCGGTGTCGCCGCACCAGGAGAAGGGCAAGCAGCCAGAACCGCTGACGCCCCAGGCGATCGCCGACGTGAAGTCGGTGCCGGGCGTGGCCAAGGCCGTGGGCGACGTGCAGGGGTCCGCGCGCCCGATCGGCAAGAACGGCAAGGTCATGACCACGTCCGGGGCGCCGCGGTTCGGCTCCAACTGGACGGGCGCGGGCCTGGAGAAGCTCCGCGACGGCAAGGCTCCGCAGGCGGACGACGAGGTGGTGGTCGGCGCTTATCTCGCGTCGACCGGTGGCTTCAAGGTGGGCGACGACATCGGGCTGCTCACGCTGGAGCCCAAGAAGACCTTCAAGATCACCGGCATCTACGAGTACGCGGGCGGCCGTGACTCGCTGGGCGGCGAGCTGTCGGTGGCGTTCACCGAGCCGGTGGCGCAGCAGTTGTTGCTGGGCAAGAAGGACGTCTTCTCCTCGGTCACCGTGACGGCGGCGCAGGGCACGTCCGAAGACGCGTTGCGCGACGCGGTGGCGGCCAAGCTCGGTTCCGGCTACGACGTGAAAACCGGTGCCACGCTGGCGAAGGAGCAGGCCGACCAGATCAACGAGGGCCTGAAGTTCTTCAACTACGTGCTGCTCGGGTTCGCCGGCATCGCGTTGTTCGTCGGCATCTTCATCATTCTCAACACCTTCTCCATCATCGTCGCCCAGCGCACGCGCGAGCTGGCGCTGCTGCGGTCGATGGGCGCGTCACGCGGCCAGGTCATCGGGTCCGTGGTGCTGGAAGCCCTGGTGATCGGGCTGATCGCGTCGATCGTCGGCCTCGCGGCCGGAATCGGCGTGGGTGCGTTGCTGGCCAAGATCTTCAGCACGGTCGGCGGCGGCAACCTGCACCTGGCGGGCATCGGCGTGCCGTTGTCGGCGATCATCTCGTCGTTCGCGGTGGGCATGATCGTCACGGTCGTCGCGGCCGTCATGCCGGCGCTGCGGGCGTCGCGGATCGCGCCGGTCGCGGCGATGCGGGAGGCGGCGACGCCGGACCGCCCGCTGACGAAGATCACGATCTTCGGTGCGGCCGTCGTGGCTCTGGGTGGCACGTCGCTGGGCTTCGGCTTCAACAACGCCTCGCTGCCGTTGATCTTCGGCGGCATCCTGGTGGCGTTCGTCGGTGTCGCGTTGCTGACCCCGATGCTGTCCAAGCCGATGGTGTCGCTGATCGGCCGCCTGCTGTCGTGGTCGATGCCAGGACTGCTGGGGCGCCGCAACTCCGCCCGCAACCCCCGCCGGACCGCGATCACCGCGGCCGCGCTGATGGTCGGCATCTCGCTGATCACCGGTGTGAGCGTGGTGCTGACGTCGGCGACCAAGTCGATCGAGAAGCTGGCCGCCGGTCAGCTGCAGACCGACCTGATCATCTCCGGCGAGGGCCAGATGGAGGGCGCCCAGGCGACCTTCAAGCGGGACGTGCTGACACAGGTCGAGAAGACCGACGGCGTGAGCTCGGCGTTCGGCTGGGCCTCGGACGGCGTGCTGCAGGGCGACTCGCAGATGTTCGCCGTGGCCGTCACCGACGTGTCCGCGATGAAGACGATGTTCGGCCTCAAGCCGTTGTCGGGTGACATCGCGCCGCTGAAGGACGACCAGATCGCGATCCCCGAGGGCCTCGCGACCGAGAAGGGCTGGAAGACCGGCACCACGGTGACCCTGCAGCTGGCCAAGGCTCAGCCGAAGACCTACACGGTCGGGTTCGTCTGGGCGAAGTCCCAGGTGCTGCAGGGCGCGATGGTGCTGCCGGAGTCGGCGGCGAAGGGCTTCCGGTCCGACCAGATCAACCAGGCGTTCGTGCAGGTCAAGCCTGGTGCGTCGGCGACGGACGTGCAGAAGCGGGTCGAGCCGCTGTTCGCGGACAACCCGGAGATCACCGTCCAGGACCGCAGCGCGTTCGTGAAGCAGACGACGTCGCAGTTCGACACGGTCCTGCTGATGATCCAGATCCTGCTGGCGCTGGCGATCCTCATCGCGGTCCTCGGCGTCATCAACACCCTGGCGCTGTCGGTGATCGAGCGGACCCGCGAGCTGGGTCTGCTGCGGGCCATCGGCATGCGGCGGTCGCAGGTGATGCGGATGATCACCGTCGAGTCGGTGGTGATCTCGGTGTTCGGCGCGGTGCTCGGCCTCGCGGTCGGTGTGGCGCTGGGCGTCGCCACCGTGCAGGCGTTGAAGGACCAGGGAATCTCGGATCTCGGGTTCCCCTGGGTCACCATGGTCCAGTACCTGGTGGTGGCGGCGTTCGTCGGTGTGATCGCGGCGATCCTGCCCGCGATCCGGGCCGCGCGTCTCAACGTGCTGGACGCGATCGCCTACGAGTGATCTGAAGGAAACTGGATCAGGCTCATGAGCCGGGGCCGCCGACCGTCACCAGGACGGTTGGCGGCCCTTTTCACGAACGCGGCACGCAGGTCCTCCAGCAGTTCGCCGGTCTCCTCGTCGTTGAGCCACAACACGCCCTGGCGGTACGCGACCGCGTCGTCGAACGGCATCGCGCCCGGCCGGTCCAGATAGGCGTTGAACTCGGCGAGCAACGCGGCCATCGCGGTGGCGAACCCGGCCCGGTGGTCGTCGAGGGACATCCTCCTGCCCTCTTCCGGCGCGATGGTGACGCGGTCCTGGCGCAGCCGGTAGTGCCGCTCGACGGCACCGCGCACCCGCTTCTCTTCGACGACCTCCAGCACGCCGCCCTCCAGCAACAACCCGACGTGGCGGTACACCGAGGTCTTCGGCACGTCGCTGAGCCGTTCGCAGATCTCCGCGGTCGTGCGCACGCTGTCCCCGGACAGGGCGTAGACGATCCGCAGCCGGACGGGGTGCAGCAGGAGTTCCAACGAGTCCACAGCAGAACTATCCCACATCCGGTAACGTTACCAATATTGGGAACAGTCGGAGGGGGAGCCGTGCGCACGACACCGTTGAACGATCTGAGCTGGCTGGACGAGGCGATCGGCGACGCGAGAGTGGTCGCGCTGGGCGAGAGCGCGCACTACAACCGCGAGACATATCTCCTGCGCCACCAGGTGTTGCAGCACCTCGTGGAACGCCACGGCTTCACCACCTACGCGATGGAAACGGGCTTCACCGAGGCCCGCACTCTCGACGGCGACCTCTCCCAGGCGCTGGCGAACGGCCTGACGTCGTTCACTGGGATCTGGACCGAGATGCGCGCCCATCTGGAGTGGCAGCGGACGACGGACGCACGGTTCTACGGCATCGACCTCGGCGGCGCGAACGCCTCACTGGTGCCGGGCCTGGCCGCCCTGCCCGGCGTGAGCGACTTCCTCCGCGACACCGCGACCGCGTTCGGCGCCGAGTCGGCGTTCTCCGCACCTGCCGCGTTCGGCCGGTACGCCGCGCTCGACCAGTCCACAAAGGACGCGCTGACGGCCGGGATCGCCGAACTGCGGGCACGACTGGCCTCCGACCGCGGCGCCGACCCGGCGGTGGTGCGGTCGGCACACCTGGTCGCCGCACTCGACCTCGTCATCCGGGCGATGGCCCGCGGCGACCAGCGCGAGGCGATGACGGTGCGGGACGCGGCGATGGCCGACACCGTGTCCTGGATCCTCGAGCGCGAGGACCGAATCCTGCTGGCCGCGCACAACGGACACCTCCAGCGGTGGCCCGGCGTCATGCCCGGGATGGAGGCCATGACCCCGCTCGGACTGCACCTGGCCGACCGGCTCGGCGACGACTACCTCGTGATCGGCGCGACCAACGGCACCGGCCGCACGCTCAACCAGTCCCCCGAGTTCTTCACCGGCGAGTTCTTCGCCGACCTGCCCGCGCCCGAGCCGGGCAGCCTCGACGCGGTCATGGGGCAGCTGAGCGACGAGCCGTTCGCGCTCGACCTGCGCCGGCTGACTGCCGACGAGGCCGCCCAGGTCAGGAGCGCGTCCCGGCAGCGGTTCGGGCCGTTCTACACCGAGATCGACGCGACGGCCGCCTACGACGTGATCGTGCACCTCCCCCACGTCAGTGAGGCAACGCTCGACGCCGGCGCGGTGGACGCCTCACCCGCCGAGGTCCGCAAGGTTCTGGGTTAGCCGGGTCCAGGTTTCGACCAGCCACGACTCGTACTGCTCGATCGTCTTCTCCATGGTCTTGGCGAGCAGCAGGTAGGTCTCGGCCTGGCCGAGGATCGCACCCGTGTCGGCGACCCAGTCCACGTTCTCGCTCGAGATCAGGCCATCGGCGGCCAGCTTCCGGAAGAAGCCGGCGATGGCCTGATGTGTCTGCGCACGGGCCGCCTGCGCGCGTTCGGCGATCTCCGGCTCGATCGCCTCTGCCTGGTGTGCCACTTGAAGAAGCGCCCCGGTGCGGCCCATCAGCTGCGCGCTGATCCCGGCCATGCGCCTGATCCGCTCCTGCGCGGTCGGTGCGTTCATCGCCTTCTGGAACCAGTCGCGGTCGGGCACGGCCACGCGGTGGTAGTCCCCCGCGATCGCCACGTCCAGGCAGCGCTGCAGCAGCGCGGCTTTCGAGTCGAACCGCACGTACACCGTCCTCGCGCCGACACCGGCGTGCCTCGCCACGTCGGCGAGCGTCGTGGCGACGTAGCCGCGTTCGACGAACAACGCGGTGGCCGCCTCGATGATCCGGACCTCGGTGTCCGCCCGGCGCGCGGCCCGCAGATCCCTGTTGACGTCTTCTGACACATGTTGCAGTCTAACTGCATAAGTGCAGTCTCACTGCAAACAAGGGGTAACGATCATGAGCGCACCGCTGCTGGACGGCATCCACCACCTGAAGCTTCCCGTGTCCGACCTGGACAAGTCGTTGGACTGGTACACGACGAACCTCGGCTACGAGCTGATGGTGAACTTCGTCGAGCAAGGCGTGCGGATGGGCGTGTCGATGGACCACGCCAGAGGTGGACCACCGCTGGCGCTACGGCTCAACCCCGACCAGGCGGCAGCGTCGGCCGGGTTCGACTACTTCTCCATCGGCGTGCCGGGCCAGGAGGCCATCGAGGCACTCGCGGCGCACCTCACCGACCGCGGCATCGAGCACGGCGGGGTCATCAGGACACCGGTCGGCTGGGTTCTCCTGGGCGTGCACGATCCCGACGGCCACGAGGTCCGGTTCTACACCGTGCCGCTGGAAGTGCCCGAGGGCTTGCCCCGCCCGTTCACCAGGGAGTCGTGAGGGGTTGCTGTGCCAGGCTGTCGCGCGCTGGCACAGCAACCCGGTCAGATCACGCGTGCGGACAGGTGTCCTTGTAGGCCGAGATGAGCGTGTTCGGCGTCGGGGCCGGACACAGGAACTGGTCGTAGCGAAGGTCGTCGTCCACGAACCGCTTGAGCCACGACAGCGTGTACTTCCGCACCGTCACGTTGTCGCTGCGGGGCGTCGAGTGGTCACCGCCGCGCAGTTCGAGGAACGCCTTGTCCGGTGCTGCCGTGATCGAGTTGTAGAACGGCACCGAGTGCTGCGAGTCGGGAGCGGTGGGGTCGTTCTGGCCACCGAGCAGCATGGTCGGCACCTTGACTCCCGGCCAGCTCTTGGTGGAGTGCCAGCCGGCCAGCGGGATCGAGGCCTGCAGGGTCGGACGGCTCGTGGCGGCGCGCAACGCCCCGCCGCCGCCCATCGAGTGACCCATCACGGCGAGGCGTGACGCGTCTACGCGGGCGTTGGTGCGCACCACGTAGTCGAGGGCGGCCAGCAGCTGGGCGCCCCGGCTGTCCGGATCGTCCCAGCCGGACAGGGTGTTGATGGTGATCACCACGAACCCGTAGGACGCCAGCCGCGGACCGAAGTGCGCGACGGACGTCTGGGTGGCGGTGAAGCCCGGTGAGATGGCGACAGCGCCGAACGTGAGGTCACTGGTCGGGGTGTAGACGGTGCCGCCGCCGAAGTTCGACTGGCGGGCGACGGCGGCGGACGTGACGGCGAAGGTGCCTCGGGAGGCCTCGACGGATGCGGCCGTCGGAGCCGGGCCTCGTTCGTAGGGGTTGGCCGCCGCGTTGGCAGCAGGGGCGGTGGCGGAGATCAGCGCCAGGACGAGCGCCGCAAGCACGACTTTGTTGCGCACGACGATGTCACCTCAATTGGTTGCAGGGGGTACCAATTGCGACAGCGACACCACGCTACCGCTCAGTAGGCTCGCTAGGGTTCGGCCACATGGATGGTGCTCTCAATGGAATTCGCGTCATCGACTTCTCGACCGTCGTCATGGGGCCGTACGCGACGCAGATCCTCGGCGATCTCGGAGCGGACGTCGTCAAGGTCGAATCCCCTGCCGGCGACTCGCTGCGGGTACCGCCTCCCTACCAGCACGTTGGCATGAGCTCCCTGGCACTGGGGCTGAATCGAAACAAGCGCGCCATTGCCGTCGACCTCAAAGATGAACGCGGCAAGCGAATCTTTCGCGAACTCGTGGCAACGGCCGATGTGCTCGTGACCAACATGCGACCACAGGCTCTCGAACGACTCGGAGTCGATTTCGATTCGATCAGGCACGATCGGCTCGTCTACTGCCAGGCGCAGGGATTCTCGGGAGAACTGCGGGACCGCGCCGCCTACGACGAGATCGTCCAGGGCGCGTCCGGGACCGTGGACCTGATGATGCGGGCGACGGGCACGCCGGACTACGTGCCGACCGTGCTCGCGGACAAGGTCAGCTCGCTGACGATCGCGTACTCGGTGCTGGCCGCGCTGATGCACCGGGAACGGACCGGGCTCGGGCAGCACGTCGAGGTCCCGATGACCGAAACCATGCTGGCGTTCAACCTCGTCGAGCATCTCGGCGGCGAGACCTTCGTGCCCGCACACGGCCCGTTGGGGTTCGCGAGGTCGTTGCAGCCGAACCACCGCGCGGTCCGCACCAAGGACGGCTACGCCTGCATCGCCACCTACGGCGCCCGCAACGTCGCGGACTTCTTCACCGTCGCCGGCCGGCCGGATCTGGCGGAGGATCCCCGGTTCGACAACCCGGACGCGCTCTACGAGCACTTCGAGGAGTTCTACGACCTGATGGCGAAGCTCGCCCTGGAACGCACGACGGACGAGTGGGAGGAGCTGTGTTCCCGGCACAGCATCCCGTTCGGCCGCGTGGCCGGTCTCGAGGATCTCGTGTCTCGATTGGACACCGCCGAGCATCCCAGCGAGGGCACGATCCGCGTGGTCCCGCCGCCTGTCCGGTTCTCGGCGACGCCTGCGTCCGTTCGGAGGCACGCACCGCGTCTCGGTGAGCACAACGCGGAGATCCTGGCGGAACTCGGTTACACAGCGCAGCAGATCAGCGAATTGTCGTCCGATGGAGTCACCGTAGAGGCGGTATACGGCGAATCTCGTGGCGCACAAGGGTGATCGCGTGGCCACTCGGAGACAGTTCCTCGTTCTGAGCTCGACGGCGGCTTTGACCAGTCTGCTGTCCGAGACCCCTGCCTCAGCCGCCGAGGCTGTCGCCCAAGAAGGACCGGCACAACCGTATGCGTCCTATTGGCACCCTGCGACGATCCTCGACTGGGATCCGGCGACGGACCGGGACGCACGGTACAACCGCAGCACGGTGCCTCTCGCGAAACGCGTTGTCCCGGCACGTCCGGCCAACGCGCACGCCCACACCGGCGAGGCGCGGGTGCAGGCGCTGGTGGCGTACGCGCCGACGAGCAACAACCCGTCGCAGGGCTCGCTCGACATGAACTACTACGCCACGAACTACTGGCAGTACATCGACGAACTGGTGTTCTGGGGCGGTTCCGCGTCCGAGGGCCTGATCCTCGCGCCGAACCCGACCGTCACCGAGGCCGCGCACCGCAACGGTGTCCGCGTGATCGGCAACGTGTTCCTCCCGCCGACCGCGTACGGCGGCCAGATCCAGTGGGTCCGCGACTTCGTCAGGCGCGAGGGCGACCGGTTCCCGGTGGCGGACAAGATGATCCAGGTCGCGAAGCACTACGGGTTCGACGGCTGGTTCCTCAACCAGGAGACCGCGGGCGGCAACACCCAGCTGGCCCAGGACATGCGCGACTTCATCGTCTACATCCGCAAGAGCGGGCTGCGGATCATCTGGTACGACGCGATGACCGACTCCGGCAGCGTCTCGTGGCAGAACGCCCTGACCGCGCGGAACAAGACGTTCTTCGAGCAGTCCGACGAGATGTTCCTGAACTTCTGGTGGAGCACGCAGGGTCTGGCGAGCTCCGCCGCCTTGGCACGGCAGATGAACCGCAGCCCGTACGACCTCGCGTCCGGTGTGGACGTCGAGGCGAACGGCTACAACACGAGCGTCGGCTGGGCCTCGGTTTTCCCCGAGGGCAAACCGCACACGACCTCGCTCGGCTTCTACCGTCCGGAATGGACGTTCAAGTCCGCTTCGAGCCCGTCCGACTTCTACGTGCGCGACAACAGGTTCTGGGTCGGCCCGAACGGGGACCCGTCGAACACCACGTCGACGGCCAACTGGAAGGGCATCGCGCACTACATCACCGAGCAGACGCCCATCACGTCGCTGCCGTTCGTGACGAACTTCAACACCGGGCACGGCAAGAAGTTCGCGATCGGTGGCGCGGTGCGTTCCTCCCAGGCGTGGAACAACCTGTCGCTGCAGGACGTGCTGCCGACGTGGCGCTGGAGTGTCACCGGCACGGGCACCAAAGTGACCCCATCGCTCGACTGGGACGACCCGTACGACGGCGGCACCTCCCTCAAGATCACCGGCACTCCCCTGTCCGCCAACGACGTCCGCCTGTTCGCGACGTCGCTGAAGCTGACCGCCAACAGCCAGTTCGAGATCGTCCACCGCACCGGCGCCGGCCCGTCCCGGCTGCAGGCGGTGCTGCGGTTCGGCGCCCTCGAGAAGGTCCTGGACCTCGGCGGGTTCTCGGGTGCCTGGCGGCGCAGCGACTTCCCGCTCGCAGAGCACGCTGGTGCCACGCTGACCGAGATCTCGCTGCGAGTGCTGCCAGGTGGCCCGATCACCGCCTCGATCGGCCGCATCGGCGTGGCGGACCCGGTGCTGACTTCGCCGGTGTCGCCGTCGAAGGTGCAGGTCGAGCAGGTGAGCCGCACCAACGCCACGACGGTGTCGGCACGGCTCACCTGGACGCGCTCGCCCGGTGCGATCCGGCAGTACCGGGTCTACAAGTGGACCGGAACCGAGCGCATCTTCCTCGGTGGCACGACGAACGACGCGTACTTCGTGCCCGCGATCCCGTTGGCCTCGGGGGAAACCGCGAGCGTCGAGGTCGAGGCCGTCAGCGAGGCGTTCGACGTCTCACCGCCGGCACGCGTGTCGGTCACTGGTACACCCTGACGTAGTCCAGCACCATGTCCTGCGGCAACTGCGTCCCGGCTCCGGGCGGGCCGGGCCAGTCGCCGCCGACCGCGTTGTTGATGATGATGAAGAACGGGTGGTCGTACACCCACGGCCCGCGGGTCGACTCCAGCTGGTTCCGGTCCACGGTGAAGAACCTGTTGCCGTCCACGCTGAACGTCATGTGGCTGGAGTCCCACTCGACCGCGAACGTCCGGAACGCGCTCGACGCGGGCTGCCCGAGGTTGAGCGGCGACCCGAACCCGCCCGCGCCGTAGTAGCCGGGCGCGTGCAGCGTCGAGTAGACGTTGTTCGGCTCCTTGCCGACGTGCTCCATGATGTCGATCTCGCCGCACGCGGGCCACGGCGTGCGCTTGTCGAAGAAGTCCGCGCCCAGCAACCAGAACGCGGGCCACAGCCCCTGCGTCGACGACACCTTGATCCGCGCCTCGACCCGGCCGTAGGTGAAGTCGAACTTGCCGTGCGTGTTG
Organism: Lentzea sp. NPDC005914; assembly: GCF_040629405.1. Lineage (NCBI taxonomy): Bacteria > Bacillati > Actinomycetota > Actinomycetes > Pseudonocardiales > Pseudonocardiaceae > Lentzea > Lentzea sp. NPDC005914. The sequence continues at coordinate 25,766 of NZ_JBEXVQ010000062.1, forward strand.
AGCCGCGCCGACGTGTACTGGCACGTCCCGCTGCCGCTGACCGGGTCGACCGGGCACGCGCTGCCCGGCGTGACCTCCCTGCGCGCCTGCAGCACCAGGTTGCCGTTGCCGTCGTGGCGGGCGTTGTTGTTGTTCGTGTAGTACTGCAGCTCGTTGTTCACGCCCGGACCGGTCTCCGGCTGCCACTTCGCGGCGTCCGGCCCGGTGCCAGCCGCGGCGTTGAACTCGTCCGCCCACACCAGCCGGCCGGGGAATGTCGGGTTCGGTGGCAACGGCGGCGCGGGCGTCGGGTTGCCGCCCGTGCCGTAGACCTGGAACTCCCACATCGAGTAGCCGTAGCCGTTCGACCTGGCCGTGCCGTACATCCGCACGTACCGGCCGGTGCCGTTGACCGTCAACGTCTCCTTGAAACCGCGGCCGGTCGTGGTCGAGTACATCTCGCGCCAGTTCACGTTGTCGTCGGACACTTCCAGTTTGTAAGCCGTCGCATAGGCCGGATCCCATTGCAGGACGACCTTCGAGATCGTGGCCGGGGCGCCGAGGTCGACGGAGATCCAGCCGGGATCGACCCACCCGTTCGTCGCGCTGGTGGCCCACCTGGTCGCCGGATCCCGGTCGAACGCCTTGGCCGGCGTGCACTGCGGGCACGCGCCGTCGTCCTGGAACGTCGACGCGGCGCCGGTCTTGCCGTACGAGAGCAGGGTTTCGGCGTTCCCGGTGTCACGGGTGCCGAACACCTGGAACTCCCACAGCGAATAACCCCACTGGGTCGCGCGCTGGGTCAGGTCGAGCCGCACGTACCGGCCGGTGCCGTTGACGGCGAGTGTCTCGGTGCCGCCCGGCCCGGTGGTGGTCCGGCGCAGCTCCTGCCAGGTGTTGCCATCCGGGGAGATGCTGAGCGTGTATGCCCTGGCGCTCGCGGTCTCCCAGGCCAGCGTCACCTGGTCGACCTTCGCGGTGGTGCCGAGATCTATCTGGATCCACTGAGGATCGCGGAACTCGCTGGACCACCGCGTGCCGAGGTCGCCGTCGACCGCGGCGGTGGCCGCGAACACGGCGTTCTCACTGGTGGAAGCAGTGACCGGACGACCTTGCGAGAGCAGTGGCCCGGCAGCCTGAGCCGGGGTGATGGTGGCCGCCACGAGTGCCGCGGCGACGAGCAGCGGGAGTCTTCCGAGTTGAAGCCTTCCTGACATGGGTCTGCTCCTGGGGCCGGAGAACGGGACCGTGAGAGCGCCCTCCGGACCTGAGCGTCAACGCAGCAAGCACACGATGTCAAGAAAACCGGTACTACTGAACGTTTCTTGCGGATTGACGACGAAAGTCGTCTTGCGCCATGCTCGATCTGCGTGAGAGCGCTCTCCCAATCCTGCTGCGGAGAGGAAAGCTTCAATGAGGAAGCCAGCCTTACAGCTAGCCGCCGTCCTGAGCATGATCGCCGCCACCCTGAGCATCCCTGTTGCGGCACAAGGAGAACCGGTCCGGGTTGCCGAGTTCGTCGCGGACTGCCAACTGAGCCACCGCCTGCCGGACGACCCGATCGTCCTGCCGAACCTGGCCGGTGCCTCGCACTCCCACGACTTCTTCGGCAACCACTCGACCAACGCCCGCTCCACCCAGCATTCCCTCGAAGGCCAGACGGGCAACTGCAACCCGGCCGTCGACATTTCCTCGTACTGGGTGCCGACGATGTACCGGAACAACACCGAGATCGCCCCGACCGGCATCACCTTCTACTACCTCGGCGAGGGCGTGAACAACCCGGCGGCGATCCAGCCGACGCCGTACGGCCTGAAGATCGTGGCGGGCAACGCCAAGGCCACCGGTGACGCCGACAGCATCGCGCGCTGGTCGTGCCTGCACGCGGGCCAGGTCAACCCGTCCAAGAACTTCGTGGAGTGCCCGGCCGGCACGATGCTGGAGACCTACCTGGACTTCCCGCAGTGCTGGAACGGCCGCGACCTCGACTCGGCCGACCACAAGTCGCACATGTCGTACCCGGTCGCGGGCGGATGTCCGTCCTCGCACCCGGTGTCCGTGCCGAAGCTGCGGATGGTCCTGCGCTACCCGGTCAACGGCAGCACCGCCGGGCTGCGCCTGTCGTCCGGCACCGGGCAGACCATGCACGGCGACTTCTTCAACGTGTGGCCGCGCGCCGAGATGGAACGCCGCGTCCGCAACTGCCTCAACGTGGTGTTGAAGTGCGACCACGCCGGCAACCACGGATAGCAGCGCTCCTGCTGGCAGGCCTCCTCTCGGCCTGCCAGCAGGAACCTCCCCCGCCCGTACCCCAGAACGGTTACGGTGCAACGGAACGCGCGTTCGTCGAGCTCTCGATCGCCACCGACGAGCAGGCGCTGAAACTCGTCGACGACCCATCGCTGATCGAGAACCGCGAGGCCGAGCTCGTCGAGCTCCGCAAGCTGCTCGACGCGCCGTACGTGAACAACCACGCCGGGCACGACATGCCAGGCATGCCCACGGACGCGGAGATCCAGCTCGCCTCCACCAGCCCGGACGCGCGCAAGCAGTTCGTGCACGCGCACCTCACCGAACAGCTGGAGGTCCTGCGCTCGGCCGGAACCGCGATCACCCACCCGCCGACCGCCGACGTCGTCAAGCTGATGGAAAGCCACCGCACGGCCGAGCTGACCCTCACAGAGCCTTAGTGCGCACCGGCATCTCGCGCACGACCAGCCACGCCAGCCCCAGCGCGACCAGCCAGGCGACGAACGACACGGCGTGCCACCCCGCGCCGAGCAGCACCGGGACGTTGCGGATGAACGGCAACTCCCCCGAACCCGGCACCCGCTCGCCAGAGGCGATGACCAGCAGCAAGCCGATGGGCAGCGAGAGGACACCGCCGGGACCGAACCTGTCGAACGCCGCCGAGACGAACGTGCCGGTCGCGCCCCACGCCAGGTACATCAGGAAGTACGCGTACGGCTGGCCGTGGTCACCTTGCGACGACCAGTCCATCAGGCTGTAGAGGCCGCCCTCGACGAGGAACCCGAGCCACGCGCACACGGCCATCGCCAAGGCGAAGACGACGGTGAACTCGGCGGTCGCGACCATGAACTCGCGCCGTGTGCGCCCGTGAGCGATCGCGATGGGCAGCACGGTGTGGATGGCGTAAACGCCTGCCCACAAGCAGAACCAGCGCGCGATTTGGGCCGCGACGACGCTCCACGCGCTGAGCTGGACCTCGGTGAACGAGGACACCGCGAAGACTGTCGCGACGCACAACGCGAACGTGCAACCGGCGATGATCACGCCATAGGTGACCAGCGTCGTCGTCAGGTGCCGGAAGATCTTCACAGCTTCCCCCCGACCGGTTCGGTGAGGTGGACGAACAGGTCCTGCAACGCGATCGGCCCGAGTTCCAGCCCGAGCTGCCGCGCGCGGATCAGCTGCGAGTCGTCCAACGCGCCGTAGACCATCGCGGCTTTGGTGTGCCCCAACGACTTCTCGCTCAGCACTGTCAGCCCCGCCGTGAACTGGTCGACGTCGGCCGCATTCCCGGTGACCTCGGTGCCACGCGACCGCAGCACGTCCGCCTCCTCCTGCAGCACCAACCGGCCGGAGTCGATGATCACGACCTCCTCCAGCAACGAGGACAGCTCCTCGATCAGGTGCGTGGAGATGATGATCGTGCGCGGGTGTGCCATGAAGTCGTTGAGCAGCGTGTCGTAGAACGCGTACCGGGTCGGCGTGTCCATGCCCAGGTGCGACTCGTCGAGCATCGTCAACGGCGACCGGCTCGCCAGCCCGACCACCACGCCCAACGCCGAGCGCTGCCCCAGCGACAGCGAGCCGACCTTGCTCTTCAACGGAATCTTGAACAACTCGGTCAACTCCAACGCATAGGAGTTGTCCCACGTCTCCCGCCACGCCGCCCCGTACTCCAGCACGTACGAGACCTTGTCGCCCTTGTCCGCGGCATCGGCCGTGTGCCGGACCAGGCACACCTGCCGCATCGCGGCGGCGTTCTCGAAGACCGGCATCCCGTCGAGCTCCACGGTCCCGATCGGCCTGCGATACCCGGCGAGCGCCGACATCAGACTCGTCTTGCCCGACCCGTTGCGCCCGAGCAGCCCGTAGATTTTGTTGCCGCTCAAGGAGAAACTCATGTCGTCGACGGCCACCACCGACCCGTACCGCACCGACAGCCCCTGCACGTCAACACGCATCACACGCCCCCGTTCTCGTGCTCCTGGATGCGGCGGACGATCTCGGCGAGCGGAATGCCGATGGCGCGCGCCTCCGCGACCATCGGATCGACCACCTCGCCGAAGAACGTCTCCCGCCCCTGTGCCCGCAGCATGTCGCGAGCCTCCGTGCTCACGAACATCCCGATCCCCCTCTTCTTGTAGAGCACCTTCTCGTCCACGAGCTGCTGAAAGGCCTTGGCCGCGGTAGCCGGGTTGATCCGGTAGTACGCCGCGTACTGGTTGGTCGACATGACCTGCTCGTCCGCCTTCAACGCCCCGCTGAGCACGTCCGCCTTGATCCGGTCGGCGATCTGCCGGTAGATCGGGCTCCGGTCGTCGAACATGGGCTTACTTCCTCGGTTCGTTACTCATGCAATGAACCATAGCAGTGACGGCGTACGCTTGGCAGGTGGTCGGGGTCGCGATCCTGTGCGCGGTGGTCGCCGCCGCGTGCGGTGCACTCGGCGCGATGCTGCAGCACGCCGGCGTCCGCGAGGTCACCGACTTGAAACTGACGTCGGCTCACCGCCTGGTCTCGTCGCGCCGCTGGGTCTACGGCTTCCTGATCCTGGTCGCCTGCGCGATCCTGCAGGTCATCGCCCTGGCCCTGGCGCCGGTCTCGGTCGTGGCCCCGCTCAACGCCCTGGCCATCCCGATCATCGCCGTGGCCAGAGCCCGCAAACTGACCGGACTGCTGGCCGTGGGCGTCCTAGTGGCCACGGCCGGCATCGTCGTCTTCGTGTCCATCACCGCGGGCAAGGCGGTCCCGACGTCGGTGTCGCCGAAGGTGGCGCTGCAAGCGGGCCAGCTCGTGGTCGCGGCCGTCCTGGTCTGCGTAGTCGCGGCGACGTTCACCGCGGGCGCGGTCCGATCACTGGCCCTGGCCGTGGGCGCCGGCATCCTCTACGGCCTGGTGGCGGTGCTCGTTCGCGACGTCACCACCACTCTGCCGCGCGTCGAATGGATCTCACTGGCGGGCCTGATCGTGGCGTTCCTGACCGGCGCGTGGTTCATCCAGCTCGGCTACGCCGCAGGCCCACCGGACCTGGTCGTGGCCGGCCAGACCGTGGTCAACCCGATCGTCGCCGCCTGGATCGGCATCAAACTGCTCGGCGAGGGCTCAGGCATGAGCGGCCTGTCCCAGTCAGGCCTGGTCATCAGCGCCGTGGCCGCCGTCTCGGGCACCGTCGTGCTCGCCTACTACCACCGTGCCAAGGTGGTCGCATGACCTTCGTGGTGACAGGCGGCACCGGCGCACTGGGCCGCCACGTGGTGGCCGCCCTACCCGGCGCCAGGTCCGTCTCCCGCGCGACCGGCACGGACCTGCTGCGCGGCAAGGGCCTGGGCGCCCTGCGAGCGGACGTGGTGGTCCACTGCGCCACGTCGTTCCGCCACGAGGTGGCCATGGCCAAAGCCGTGCTGTCCGCCAGGCCGGCCCACCTGGTCTACATCTCGATCGTCGGCTGCAACGAGGTCCCGCTCCCCTACTACAGGCAGAAGCTCGCGGCCGAACGCCTGATCATCAGCTCCGACACCCCGCACACCATCCTGCGCGCCACCCAGTTCCACTCGTTGCTGCGCAAGATGTTCGACAACGCCTCGAAGCTGCCGCTGATGCCCGTCCCGGCCTTCCGCTTCCAGCCGATCGACGAGGCCGAGGTGGCCCTGGAACTGGCCACCCTCGCCCAATCCGCCCCGGCGGGCACCGCACCGGAAATGGGCGGCCCCGAAATCCGCGAAGCCGCAGACTTCGCCCGCACCTACCTGACCGCAACAGGCAAACAACGCAAGCTACTGCCGCTCAAGGTGCCAGGAGCCACCTACCGCGCTTACCGAGCAGGCGGCAACCTGACCCCAGACCGTGCGGTAGGCGTACGAACCTTCGCGGACTACCTCACCTGATCGACGCGGGCCGCAGGTCCGTCCAGTTCTCCTCCACGTACGCCAAGCACGCCTCGCGGTCGTCCTCACCAAAAACCTTCGTCCACCCGGCAGGCACCTCCGCGAACACGGGCCACAGCGAGTGCTGCTGCTCTTCGTTGACAAGCACGAAGAACCGCCCCTGCGGGTCCTCGAACGGGTTGGTCATGACTTGGTTCCCTAAGGTTGATGTTGTTCGGGGTTAGTGCTCCGGATGCCCAGTGCGATGGGGTGTGGCTGATGACTTGTTGCCGTGAGGTGGCTCCGAAGGA
>NZ_JBEXVQ010000063.1:0-30547 GCF_040629405.1 Lentzea sp. NPDC005914
AGGCCGTCGTTCCCGCATCCCAACACGATAAGATGATCAAGACGAATCGTCGTTCCCGCCCCAACCATCCTCATGTGCGAAAGACGGGGCTAGCGGTCTTCGCGTGGTGGCCTGGGCCTGCGCTGGCCTGCCGGACGCTCGCCGCGGGCGGCACCTTCTGCGCGCGGGCGGCGGGCAGGAGTGCCCTCGGGACGCGGGCGACGGGCCGGGGTGCCTTCCGGACGGGGGCGGCGCGGACGGTCCTCCGCGGGCTCCTCGCGGCTCGGCTTGCGGGGCGCGGGCTTGCTGCGGGACTTCAGCTCGGCCTTGGCCTCGCGGACCTCGTCCTTGGACGGCCGGTTCGGGTCCTTCTGGATCATGATCCGGACGATGCCGAGCAGGACGGTGACGGCGGTGGTGACGGCCATGACCGGGAAGCTGTCGATCAGCGGCTTGCCCAGGCCGAGCGCCATGGAGGACAGGCCGCCCTTGGCGACGCCGCCGGTCAGCAGCACGAGCGTGGGCACCGTGGCGGCCAGGATGAGCGGCGGCTGCACCATCGGCGCGAACAGGCTGCGGCGCTGCACCAGCAGGATGCCGGCCAGTGCGCCGACGAAGAAGACGACGTTGAACGTCCAGCCGACGGTCTTGCTGGAGTTGATGTCGATGAACGCGCCGATGAACGCCGGGACCAGGGCCGACAGGATCGCGGCCCACCACGGGATGCCCTTGAACGACCCGAAGATGGCCCGGTAGTTCCACGGAACGGCGTCGTAGTCCTCGACGTCGTCATCGAAGGCAGCCGAACGGTCGCGCAGCTCACTCACGCCGCACACGGTAGCCGTTCGGCCATTAGGTGTTCGTCAGTCCGCTGCTTTCTCACCCAGAAGCAACCTGTTGGCACTCTCCGTGCGTTTTATGCGGACTGTTCGTCCGCCCTTCGGACGAGAGGCAGCGGAGTCGGGGTGGCGGAAGCCTCGGTCAGCGGCTCCACGCTCGCCCGGAAACCCTCCAGCGCGTCCAGTTCGCGGCGCCGGGCCGAGAGGAACCGCTGCAGGTGGGTCGTGGAGAGGTTGACGGCGTCGATCGCGGTGTCGGCGGCCCGGTTCGCGCGGCCCGCCTGGAGCCTGACCTGCTCGACGTCGTCGGCGAGGGCGCGTTCGGTGACCGCGAACATCGCGCTCGACGCGATCACTGCGAACCCGGTCGGCCCGCACAGGAAGACGCGGCGGTCGAGCAGCCACCTGAGCAGTTCGGGATCGGTGTCCAGGGCGGCGACGACCGCGCCGTCGTTGGGGACGAACATGATCGTGCCGTAGATCGCGTCCGCCCAGCGCTGGTAGCCCTTGCCGGCCAGCTCGGCGGCGCGGGAGCGGATGTTGCGGACGTGGACCCGCAGCGCGTCCTGACGTTCCTGCGGATCGTCCGTTTCGACCGCTTCGGCCCACGTGGCCATGGACATCTTCGAGTCGACCGGGACCATGCGGCCGCCGCCGACGCTGAGCACCATGTCCGGACGTACCGAGCCGCCGCCCGCCACGTCCGTCTGCAGCGTGTAGTGGAGGTTTTCCCTCAGTCCGAGTGCGCGCGCCGTTTCGACGAGGACCTGCTCGCCGAGTTCGCCACGGCCGCTGACGCTGGAGAACGCCACTTCGTAGCGTTGCAGGGCTTGCTGTTGTGCGTCGTAACGCGCGCGTTCGGCACCGATGGCCTGGAGCGCCTCGTCGGTGCGGCGGACGCTGTCCTGGTAGAGGCGGTAGACGAACACCAGCGCCCCGGCACAGACGAGCGCCAGGACGAGCGAGGCGGTGATGATCACTGCGGTCACGGCACCGATGATGCTCCCCCAGAGATGTTGAACTCGATCGGGTGACACGCCGGGAACCCTCCCGGAGTTTTGTCGGACCTCGTCTCTACGGTTGGTGCCATGCGGATCCTGCACACCTCCGACTGGCACGTGGGGCGCACCTTCCACGGCCGCGATCTGCTCGTGGAGCAGGAGTCGGTGCTGAGCGGCCTCGCTGACCTGGTGTCTTCCGAGAAGGTCGACGTCGTGGTCATCTCCGGCGACCTCTACGACCGCGCGGTGCCGTCCGCCGACGCGGTGTCGTTGTGCGCGCGGGTGCTGATGCGGATCCGCGCGGCCGGGGCGCGAATCGTGATCACCCCGGGCAACCACGACTCGGCGGCGCGGATCGGGGTGTTCGGCGACTTCGCGGCGGCGGGCGGGCTGTACCTGCGCACGCAGATCTCGTTGCTGGACAAGCCGGTCGAACTGGAGGACGAGCACGGGCCCGTTGCGGTGTACGGGATTCCGTTCCTGGAGCCGGAGCCCGCGCGGCACGTTCTCGGCATCGCGGACAAGGGCCACGCTCCGGTGCTGACCGAGGCGATGCGGCGGATTCGCGCCGACCTGGCATCGCGTGAGGCCCGATCGGTGGTGCTGGCGCACGCTTTCGTGACGGGCGGGGCGCCGTCGGAGTCCGAGCGCACCATCGCGGTCGGTGGCGTGCAGGACGTGTCGATGCAGGTGTTCTCGGGCGTCGACTACGTGGCATTGGGCCATCTGCACGGCCCGCAGACGCTGGCGGAGAACCTGCGCTACTCCGGAAGTCCGTTGGCGTACTCGTTCTCCGAGGCGCGGCAACGCAAGTCGGTGTGGCTGGTGGAGCTGGACGCGGGCGGTCTCGTCGGGGTGGAGCGGCGTGATCTGCCGGTGCCGCGCCAGCTGGCGACGGTGACGGGGACGCTGGCCGACGTGCTGGAAGATCCGGCTCACAAGCCGCTGGAGGACCACTTCCTGTCGGTGGTGCTGACCGACCAGGTGCGGCCGATGGACGCGTTGCGGCAGTTGCAGACCCGCTTCGAGCACGCGGTGCACGTGGAGTGGCGGCCGGAACAGGGCCTGCAGCACACCATGACGTACGCCGATCGGGTGCGCGGCCGCACCGACGAGGAAGTAGCGTGCTGCTTCGTGTCGGACGCCCGTGGATCCGAGCCCTCCTCCGCCGAGATGTCGTTGCTGCGCGAGGCTTTCTCCGCTGTCGCGAGGGAGCAGGAGCAATGAGGCTGCACCGCCTGGAGCTCACCGCGTTCGGCCCCTATCCGCGTCCTGAGGCCGTCGACTTCGACGCGCTCGGCGCAGACGGCCTGTTCCTGCTGCACGGAGACACCGGCGCGGGCAAGACGACGTTGCTGGACGCGGTGGCGTTCGCTCTGTTCGGCCGGGTGCCGGGCGCTCGCGGCGACGTGAAGAAGCTGCGCTGCGAGTACGCCGATCCCGAGGTGCCGACGGAGGTGTCGCTCGAGCTCACCGTGCAGTCGCGGCGGTTCCGCATCGTGCGCTCGCCGGAGTTCGACCGCCCGAAGAAGCGCGGCGGCGGTTTTACGACCCAGCCCGCCAAGTGCTCGCTGACCTGGCTGGAAGGCTGGGACGGCGAGGGAATCACCCGGATCGACGACGTGGCCCGCGCCGTCGAGGACCTGCTGGGCATGTCCTACGAGCAGTTCTTCCAGGTCGTTCTGCTGCCGCAGGGGGAGTTCGCGAAGTTCCTGCGCTCGGACACGGCCGAACGCGAGGTGCTGCTGGAGAAGCTCTTCGGCACCGAGCGGTTCCTGGACGTCGAGAAGTGGTTCCGCGACAAGCGAGTCGTGGCCGGCCGCGTGCTGGAGGAACGCCGCCAGGGCGCCTCCGAGTTGATGCACCGCGTCGCCGAGGCCGCCTCCGAGGAGCCGTCGTTCGAGCCGGGCTGGCTGGAGTCGGTGCTGGAACGGTTGGCGGGGGCGGTCCGCGAGGCTGAGGCGGCCTCGGAGGAGACCGCGGGCGTGGCCGACGGCGCGGACGCCCTGCTGGCCCAGGCCCGCGTGCAGGCCGACCAGATCCGTCGTGTCCGCGAGGCCCGCGAGATGCTGGCCAGGGTGGAAGCGGCCGACTCGGCCTCCTGGTTCGCCGAACGCGACGCCGCCCGCCGCGCGATCCCCGTCGTCCCGGCCTACAACGAGATCGCGAAGCTCCAGGAGTCCTACAAGTTCGCGGTTCGCGACGAGGCCACCGCCGCGGAAGCCCTGGCACGCCTGGGTTATGAGGGTTCCTCGTTACGCGAAGACGCCGAGCGCTGCCGTGAGGAAGCGGGCGGCCTGGCGGAGCTCGCGGCCGAGGCGGAACGCCAGAAGTCCGACGAGCGCAGGCTTTCGGAGCTCAAACACTCCTCGTACCAGGTGGAACGCCGCCTGCTGGCCCTGAACGCCGAACTGGAGGTGCTCCCGGAACGCCTGGCTCAATGCCGAGCCCAGCTGGACGCCGCCGCGGAAGCCTCGGCCCGTCTGGAGTCGCTGAAGACCCGCGCCGACGCGGCCGAAGCGCTGCCCGGTGCGACGAAGGCCTTGGAGCGCACCAAGAACGAGCTGCACCAGGCGATCGACGTCCACCAGAAGGCCAAGGACGTCCTCCAGCAGGTCCGCCACCAACGCCTGGAGAACATGGCCATCGAACTGGCCGCGGCGTTGAAGCGCGGCAAGCCCTGCGCCGTCTGCGGTTCCCCGAGCCACCCCGCCCCGGCCCAGCCGATGCTGGGCGGCGTGGACGCGACGGACGAAGAAGTAGCGGCCACCGACGAACAAACCGCCCTCGACCGCCGCAACGAGGCGGAACGAGCCGCTCACGCCGCCGAACTGCGCATTCAGGCCTGCTGGGAGGCCCTGGGCTCCGACGAGCCCGCCTTCGCCCTCTCCGAGTACCGCTCCGCTCTGGAGCTCGCCCGCACCCGTTCGCAACGCCAGAACGAGTTCGTGGGCCTGGAAGCCAAAACCCGTGAACTCGGCACCGAGAAGGCCAAGGTCGAACAAGACCTCGTCGGCCTGCGCACCGAGCACAGTTCCCTCGTCACCGTCGTGCAGGAACGCGGCGCCCGCCTGGACAAGGCCCGCGGCGACCACGACGACGTCCTGACCCGCCGCGACCACCTGCTCCGCTTGGCCAAGGCCCTGGTGGAACTGGCCGACCGCCGCGCCGCCCGTGAGAACGCCCTCTCCAGGGTGGAGGAACAGCAGGCCTCCGCGGCCTCGGCAGCCGCCGAAGCGGGCTTCCCCGACGTGGAAACGGCCCTGGCCGCCGCCCGTCCGGCCATCAAGCTCCAAGCCCTGGACGAGCGCATCGCGGCCTGGGAACGAGCCCGGGCCACCGCCATGGCCACCCTGGAAGAGCTGGCTGGGATCGACCCCTCGGACGCGGTGGACCTCAACGAGGTGACAGCCGCCGCCTCCAGCGCCCGCGCCGCGGCCTCGCTGGCCGCCACCACCCTGGCCCGAGCCCGCGCAGCCTTCGAGCGAGTCAGCGAACTGGCGGCCCGTCTGCGAGCCGAGTGGAAGTCGCTGGAGCCCCTGGAGGCTTCCTACGCCGAACTCGACGCGCTCACCGACGTGATCAACGGGCGGGGCCAGAACTCCAAGAAGATGACGCTGCGCTCCTACGTCCTGGCCGCCCGCCTGGAAGAGGTGGCCGTGGCCGCCTCAGCCCGCCTGCACCGCATGAGCCAGGGCCGCTACAGCTTCGTCCACTCCGACTCCGCGGGCGCCCGCGGCACGCGCGGCGGCCTGAGCCTGGACGTGCTGGACGACTACTCGGGCCGCTCCCGCCCCGCGAAGACGCTGTCGGGCGGGGAGTCGTTCCTCGCGTCGCTCTCACTCGCCTTGGGGCTGGCGGACGTGGTGGCCAACGAGACCGGCGGGGCGTTGCTGGACACGCTGTTCGTGGACGAGGGTTTCGGAACCCTGGACTCGGACACGTTGGACATCGTCATGAACACGCTCGACGAGTTGCGTGCCGGTGGGCGGGTGGTCGGGCTCGTCTCGCACGTGGAGGAACTGCGGCAGCGGATTCCCACCCGGTTGAGGGTTCGCAAGGCGCGCACGGGGTCCACATTGGAGGTCTCGCTCGGCTAGCCTCATCGAGGTGCTGTCCCACGTGGAAATCACCGCGCGTGCCGAGGTCACTCCGGCGGCCCACTTCGCGTGGTCGAACCGCCTCGACCTCACCCACGACTGCCTCATGTGCCTGCGCGTCGGCCGCGTGATGCAGCTGCAGCACGGCATGCCGTACGGCCTCTGCACGGGCAACGAGCACCCCGCGCCGATCAGGGTGAGCGCGTTCGACGCCGCGGAACACGGTGCCGGGCGCAGGCTGCGGTGCCGGATCACGTCGTGGTGGGCACCCTTCAACGACCTGATGGAGCCCGATGTCCAGGCCTCGGAACTGACGGCCCAGCCGTGGGCGCGGCTGAACTTCCGCGTCGGTTGCCACACCTGCCGCGACAACGGAGTCGGCGACTGGCTGGGCGTCGAGGGCGTCCTGACCTCCGGAGCCGGCCCGGTCACCACCTCGTGCCCGCGGTGCGCGACAGAGCTGGTGACCGGTTCCGCGCCGGAGATCAACCTGGTCGCTTAGGCCTCGTGGGCCAGCAGCCAGCGCTTCACGTCGAGGCCCCAGCGGAACCCGCCGAGGTTGCCGCCGATCCGGATCACCCGGTGGCACGGCACGAACAAGGCCACCGAGTTGCGCGCACAGGCCGAAGCTGCGGCCCGGATGGCGGCCGGGCGTCCGGACAGTTCCGCGTACTCGGAGTAGGTGACCGGTTCTCCTGCCTTGACGGTGCGCAGGACGTCCCACGCGTGCTGCAGGAACGGGCCGGACTTCTGCCTGACCTCGACCGTGTCGATCGAGGTCAGGTTGCCCTCGTGGTAGGCGATGACGGCCTTGGTCACGTCGCCGAGGTCCTTCTTCGAGGTGATCTCCGACGGCATCAGGGAAGCGTGGATCTGGGGCGTCAGCAGGGCGATGTCGGCGGTCCAGCCGCTGGCCAGCACCGCTCCGTCCGACGCGACGATCGCGGTGAACGGCCCCGCCGGGGTGTCCACAGTGGACGTGTGCGCGACGCTCATGATGTTGCTGCCTTTCTGGTCAGGTGTGCTCCGGCGTAGGAGCGCCACGGCCGCCACTCGGGGCCGTGGGAAGCCAGGTGCTGCGAACCGGGCGGGAGCACCAGCACGTCCGGCGCGCCCAGCACTCGCATGGCCACCTCGTCGGCGACGGGCGTGCCGACCAGGGGTGCGAGCTCTTCGGTCAGGTCCTCGATCGAGCGGCCCACGTCCACGACGAGTCTGCCGCTCGCCACGGCCTCGGTGACGGGGTGGTCCCCTGCCGAGTAGAGGTGGGTCAGTGCGCCGTCCGGGACCTGCAGCGGGACGCCGGCGTACGGCGCCACGAGCCTCAGCAACGTCTCGGTGCCGTCGACGCTGCCCGCCACGCGGATGCCGGGCGCCGAGCGGACCAGCGGGCCGATCAGCGGGTCGGCGCCGAGGAACGAGTCCACGGCGACGGGGTCGGCGTCGAGGTCCAGCAGGCGGCGGACGCGGGACACGGCCGCGCCCAGATCGCGCATGTCGGCGAGCCGCAGCGAGCACAGGACGTGGTCGGTCGGGAACGTCAGGCAGACCGTTGCCTCACCGTGGGGCAGCGACAACGTTCGCCCGTAGGAGTCCGCCGTCACCTCCTCGACGCCCGGCAGAGCATGCGCGCGGAAGTGGGCGAGCAGACCGGCAGCGTCGAACGGCGGGCGGTACGGCAGCCGCAGCACGATCCGGCCCGGTGTGCCGACGGGCGCCTTGCCGCGGCCGCGCATGTCGGACGGCGTCGAGGCGAAGACCATGCGGATGGTGTCGTTGAACTGGCGGACCGACGCGAACCCCGCGGCGAACGCGATGTCGGCGAACGACAGCTCGGTCGTCTCGATGAGCAGCCGGGCGGCGTGGGCGCGGTGGGCGCGAGCAAGGGCCAGCGGTCCGGCTCCCAGCTCGGCGGTCAGGACGCGGGTGAGGTGGCGTTCCGAGTAGCCCAGGCGCGTGGCCAGGCCGGTGACGCCGTCGCGTTCGACGACGCCATCGCTGATCAGGCGCATCGCGCGGCCGGCCAGGTCGGCGCGCAGGTTCCACTCGGGCGAGCCGGGGACGGCGTCGGGCAGGCAGCGGCGGCAGGCTCGGAAGCCCGCCGACTGCGCGGCGGCGGCCGTCAGGAAGAACTGGCTGTTGCGGCGCTTCGGGGTCACCGCGGGGCACGACGGCCGGCAGTAGATGCCGGTCGTGCGGACCGCGTGGATGAAGCAGCCGTCGAAACGGGCGTCACGTGCGGAGACGGCCCGGTACGCGTGCTCCTCGTCAATGACCATGCCATGGATCCTGCCAGCGGGAACGGGCAATGGCTCGCGGGAATCGGACACGACCGTCGCCTGCCGTAGACTCGTCGCTCGTGAGTTTGACCCTCGGTATCGTCGGCCTGCCCAACGTCGGCAAGTCCACCCTGTTCAACGCGCTCACGCGCAACGACGTGCTCGCCGCGAACTATCCGTTCGCGACCATCGAGCCGAACGTCGGCGTCGTGCCGTTGCCGGACGCGCGCCTGACCAAGCTCGCCGAGATCTTCGGCTCCGAGCGCGAGGTGCCCGCCGTCGTGTCGTTCGTCGACATCGCGGGCATCGTGAAGGGAGCGTCGGAAGGCGAGGGCCTCGGCAACAAGTTCCTCGCGAACATCCGCGAGGCCAACGCGATCTGCCAGGTCATCCGAGTCTTCGACGACCCGGACGTCGTGCACGTCGACGGCCGCGTGGACCCGGCCTCCGACATGGAGACGATCAACACCGAGCTGATCCTCGCCGACCTCCAGACCCTGGAGAAGGCCATCCCGCGCATCGAGAAGGAGGCGCGGATGCAGAAGGACCGCCGCCCCGCCCTCGAGGCCGCGAACAAGGCCAAGGAGATCCTCGACTCCGGCCGCACGCTGTTCTCCGCGCAGTCCGAAGTGGACAACGCGCTGATCCGCGAGCTGTCCCTGCTCACGACGAAACCGTTCCTCTACGTCTTCAACGCCGACGAGGGCGTGCTGGGCGACGAGGCCCGTCAGAAGGAGCTGCGCGAACTGGTCGCCCCGGCCGACGCGGTGTTCCTGGACGCGAAGGTGGAGTCCGAGCTGCTCGAGCTGGACGAGGAGTCGGCTGTCGAGCTGCTGGAGTCGATCGGCCAGCACGAGCCGGGCCTGCACTCGCTGGCCCGCGCGGGTTTCCACACCCTCGGCCTGCAGACGTACCTGACCGCGGGCCCGAAGGAAGCGCGCGCCTGGACGATCCCGCAGGGCGCCACCGCCCCGCAGGCGGCCGGCGTCATCCACACGGACTTCGAGAAGGGCTTCATCAAGGCCGAGGTCGTGTCGTTCGACGACCTGGTCGCGGCGGGGTCGAAGGCCGACGCGAAGGCGGCGGGCAAGGTCCGCATGGAGGGCAAGGACTACGTCATGTCCGACGGCGACGTGGTGGAGTTCCGCTTCAACGTCTGATCGGCTCAGCGCCGGGCTCCTGGAGTCCGGCGCTGTGACGCCTTGACTGCGTCGACCGGGAGCAAATCACACCCGTGCGTCTCACCTCGCGCACATAGACTCACGTCCTGTGACCGTCGAGTACCGCGTGCTGGGACCGCTGGAGGTCCTCCACCACGGCGAACCGGTCGCGGTCGCGGCAGGTCGCGGACGGGTGCTGCTCGCCACGCTGTTGTTGCGCGCCAACGAGTTCGTGTCCGTCGACGAGCTGGTCGACCGGGTGTGGGAGGGAACACCGCCCGCAGGAGAGCGCGTGCACAAGACGTTGCAGATGACCGTGAGCAGGTTGCGGCAGGCGATGGGCGAGGCGAACTGCATCGTGACGTCCTCCCGCGGCTACTCGGCGTCCGTCGCACTGGACCGGCTCGACCTGGCTCGCTTCCGAAGCCTCACCGCACAGGGCGAGCACCGTGCCGCACTCGAACTCTGGCGCGGTCCGGTGCTGGCCAACGTCGCGTCCGAGTCGCTGCATCGCGACGACGTGCCGCGCCTCAACGAAGAACTGGTCGTCGCGCTGGAAAGCCGCATCGACCAGGACCTGCGCCGCGACACGGATGCACTGGTCCCTGAGTTGCGCTCCCTCGTGAAGCGGTACCCGTTGCGGGAGACGTTCTGGGCACAGCTGATGCTCGCCCTGCACCGGTCGAACCGGCAGGCGGAGGCACTTGCGGTCTACCAGGAGATCCGTGACCACCTGGCGGACGAGCTCGGCGTCGACCCCGGCCCGCGGCTGCGTGAGGCGCACCAGCAGGTGCTCAGCGGCGAGGTCCCCACCGTCGCGGTTCCGCGTCAGCTCCTGGCGGGTGTCCCGCACTTCGTCGGTCGCGAACACGAGTTGGCACGGCTGTCCGACATGCTCGTGACCCGGCCGGGCGAACCCATCGTCATCTCCGCGATCAACGGTATCGGTGGCGTCGGCAAGACCGCGCTCGCGCTGCAATGGGCGCACGAGGTCGCCGATCGGTTTCCCGACGGCCAGCTCTACGTGAACCTGCGCGGCTTCGACACTCGCGCCGAGCCGCTGGACCCGCTCACCGTGATCCGCGACTTCCTGCGCGCCTTCGGGATGCAGGAAGTCCCGTCGTCCGATGACGCACTGGTCGCGGCGTACAGGTCGGCGCTGGCCGAACGACGGACGCTGCTCGTGCTCGACAACGCCAGGGACGCCGAGCAGGTCCGGCCGCTGTTGCCCGGTGGTCCGGGCAACCTCGTGCTCATCACCAGCCGGAACCGGCTCGGAGGGCTGGTCGCGAGAGAAGGCGCTCAGCCGGTCGCGTTGGACGTGCTCGACGACCAAGGAGCGGCCGACCTGCTGACGGAGCGGATCGGCGCGGCACGGATCGCCGCCGAGCCGGAAGCGGTGTCCCGCCTGGTCGAGCGGTGTGCGGGGCTACCGCTCGCGCTCGGCATCGTGGCCGCCCGCGCGACGTTCGGGAATTCGCTCACGGCACTCGCGGATGAGCTGGAGCAGGAACGGCTCGACGCGCTCGATCTCGACGACTCGGCGACCGGTGTCCGCGCGGTCTTCTCCTGGTCGTTGCGCTCGGTGAGCGAAGCCGCCGCGAGGGTGTTCGTGCTGCTGGGCCTACATCCGGGCCCGGATTTCGCCATCTCGGCGGCAGCGAGCCTGGCAGCGATGTCACTCGCCGAAACGCGGAAGGCACTCAACGAACTCGTTGCGAACAGTCTCGTGCACACCTCGGCGAACGGCCGGTTCGGGCAGCACGACCTGCTGCGGGACTACGCCGCAGAATGCGCGGCCGAACTGCCGGAAGACCAGCGTGACGAAGCATCGCGCCGCATGTACGACCACTACGTGCACAGCTCGGTGCACTCATGGCACGCGATGCAGACAGGAGCGAGGTGGCAGTCGATTCGACCGCAGGCAGACGGTGCAGTGGTGGACATACCCGCTCACCTTGACGCGGCGAACGACTGGTTCCTCGTTGAACAAGAGGTGCTGCTCCGCGCGACGCGGCAAGCCGTGGCAACTGGAGAGGACGAGGTCGCCTGGCAGTTGGCGTTCTCGTTGCACCTGACTCTGCTCAGGGGTGGCCATCTCACCGAGGCCGAGGCGGTGGAGACGCTCGGGCTCGCTGCTGCGGAGAGGGTTGGGGACGTGTGGGGACAGGCCCGCCTGCACCGCGGCCTCGCGGCTGTTCACATCGCAACGCGCTCGTTGGCGGACGCTGAGTTCCATCTGCGCGAAGCCTTGCGCCGAGAGATCTCCCTCGGAGATCTCTCGGCCGAGATGTACCTCAGCACAGGGCTGGCCTGGGTGTTCGAGGTCCAGGGACGCCATGCGGACACGTTGGAGGTGCTGCGGCAGCTGGAACCGAGAGTCGCCGACCTCACGCCCTTCAGCCGAGCGAGCCTCTGGGCCGCTCTGGGCAGGGCTCACCATCGGACAGGTGAGATCGAGTCTGCCTTGGAGTTGTGTCTGCGCGCTCGTGCCGAGTACGAGTCGATCCCCGGCATCAACCCGGAAGTCGCCATCTGCACGAACCACGAAACCCTGGGTGACATCTACCTGGATCTCGGCAGAATCGAGGAGGCAGTGGCCTGCTTCGAGGAGTCCGTGCGGTTGCTTCGGGTGATGCGATCGACACACGAGCTGTGCGGCGCGCTCGTCATGCTGGCGAAGGCGCTGGTCGCGGGAGCTGAGCGCGATCGTGCCGAGGAGTGTCTCCAGGAGGCGGAGTACATCCTCGGGCAGCGGGAGGACGCGACGGCCGAGGAGTTGCGGGCGCAGTTGGAAGCAATGCGGGCCGATTAGGTTTGTACCGACGTCTGTGGGGTAGCCAGGAGAAGAGTTCCCCACCTGGAGGTGTCATGATCGTTCTCGGTCTGATCCTGCTTGTCGTCGGTTGGCTGGCTGGTATCAGCATTCTGACGACCATCGGAGTGGTGCTTCTGGTGATCGGTGCCATCCTCGCCGTTCTCGGCGCAGTGGGTAAGCCGGTCGGCGGTCGTGCGCACTACTTCTGACGCACCGCGCGTCTCTCTTTCCTGACGGAAAGTTGAAGAAAGGGTGAGACTCCACAATGGAGTCTCACCCTTTCGCTTGTCTTACAACGACTTACACGTTGCCCTTGGTGCGAGCGGCAACGGCGAACACTCCGAACGCGACCCCCAGCATGGCCAGAGCGGCGACAGCGGCAACTACAAGATCAACAGACATGACTGATAGAACTCCCTCTTGCGATCTCTCCCGTCCTTATGACGTCGGGGTACCCCCGAAAGTTGCCTCGGGTAACGTTTTCGGGGTGAAACTCCGTGCTGTGGAAGCGCGTGTGCTCTCCGTAGCACCGTGGCTGCTCGCGTTGTCGGTCGTCGGGCACCTTCTGATGGTCGCGTTCCAGACGAAGATGACCATGATCGACCTGCTGGTCTACCGCAACGGGTCGCCGCACCTGTTCAAGGGCGACCTGTACGAATGGCGGCTCGACCAGTACGCGGACGTGTTCCCGCTGCCGTTCACGTACCCGCCGTTCGCGGCCGCGATCTTCACGCCGATGAGCTGGGTGCCGTGGGAGGCGTCACGGTGGATCTGGCAGCTCCTCTGCCTCGCCTGCCTCTACTTCATCGTGCGCACGAGCCTGAAGCTGCTCAAGCTCGACGACCCTCGCCGCGCGATGATGTGGACCGCGCTGGTGCTGTGGATCGAGCCGGTGCGCACCACGCTCAACTACGGCCAGATCAACCTCGTGCTGTGCGCGATTCTGATCGGCACGCTCGCGAGCGCCCGCAACTGGGTCGGCGGCGCCGGCGTGGGTTTCGCCGCGGGCATCAAGCTGACGCCCGCTATCTCCGGTTTGTACTTCCTCATCACCAAGAGGTGGATGGCCGCTGTCTGGTCGTTCGTCGCGTTCGTGGTGGTGTACGGCATCGGCTGGGCGATCTCGCCGTCGCAGTCGGACAAGTTCTGGTTCCAGCTGCTCGGTGATGCCAGCCGGGTCGGGCCGGTCGGCAGCGCGATCAACCAGTCGTTGCGCGGTGCGTTGAGCCGCACGGTCGGCTACGACGTCAAGACCGGGCCGCTGTACATCGTCGGCGTGCTCGTCGCGGCCGCGCTGACGTGGTTCGCGGTCAGCAAGACCAAGGACGTGCTGGCGTTGATCATCAGCGTCCAGATGCTCGGTCTGCTGGTCTCGCCGATCTCGTGGAGCCACCACTGGGTGTGGATGGTGCCCGCCCTCCTGTGGCTCATCTACGAGGGCGGACACCTCCTGTGCAAGATCACCGCCGGTCTCTGGGTGCTGCTGACCGGCGGTTACCTGATCTCGTTCCTGCTGATGGCCCAGCCGAACATCTGGGACTTCCCGCGGCCCTGGGTCTTCGTGCTGCTCGGGTGGGGCTATCCGGTGGCGGGCATGCTCACGCTGGTCGCCAT
Source organism: Lentzea sp. NPDC005914 (assembly GCF_040629405.1). Lineage (NCBI taxonomy): Bacteria > Bacillati > Actinomycetota > Actinomycetes > Pseudonocardiales > Pseudonocardiaceae > Lentzea > Lentzea sp. NPDC005914. The sequence goes on from NZ_JBEXVQ010000063.1 coordinate 13,791, forward strand.
CGGCCTAGCAACCAGGCGTAAGCGGGACGAGTTGCTGTCCGGCGATGAGGAAGCTGCCCACAGCGAACCCAGCGGTGTCGCCGGCTGAGGCGGGCTTCCAGGAGTTGCGGTCCGCGACCCAGCCGAGCATGCCGTCGGCGTCCAGCGCGGTCTGCAGGGCCAGCCAGCCCTTCTGCACGTACGGCAGGTAGGTGTCCTTGTCGAGTACGCCCGCGTTGATGCCCGCCGCGAACGCGTAGGTGATCATCGCGGTGGCCGCCGAGTCCTTGCCGGTGGCGCCCCAGAAGCCGTCGTGACGCTGCAGGTGGCGCAGCGTCTGGGCGGACTTGCGCAGCGTCTTGGCGTAGTCGGCGCGGTACGGGTTGTCCTTCGGCAGCGCCAGCATCGCCTTGGCCAGACCCTGCACGGCCCAGCCGTTGGTCTGCACGTTCGGACCCCACAGCCCCGTGACCTCGTTGAACTTGCGGTGCTTGAGGTTGCGGTAGGACTTGTACGAGTAGTCGAGCAGGTCCTGGTTCAGGTCGGCCACGGCGATGCGCGTGAACGACGGCAGGGCCATGTTCAGGGCGTCGGGCGACTTCCAGTAGTCGTACTTCCCGGTCTTCGCCTGGGCGTACAGGTTGTCCCGCAACGGCTGGAGCACCACGGGCTCGGGGTGGAAGTACGAGACGTCGAGGTAGGCCTCACCGCTGGACTGGGCGTCCGGCGCGTAGGGGTTCGCCGGGTCGAGCGGCAGCAGGTACTTGTTCGCCTGCACCCACGGCCACGTCTTGTGGTTGCTGATGCCCGTGGTCCGCACCTGGGCGAGGTTGCCGACGTGGAAGTTCGCGTTGGACCAGTTGTTCGCCTTGAGGTCGGTGCCCTTGGCGAGCCAGGCGAAACTGGCCTTGATCATCGTGTCCGTGAGGGCGCAGGGCACGGCCTGAGCGGCCGTCGGCGCGATCAGAAGGCTGCCTGCCAGCGCCACAACGAACAAAGATGTGCGCAACCGCATGAGGGTGTTCCCTCTCCTATCCGCTGGCGGCGGCAGCGCACATCTTGACCGAATCAGGCCAACGCGTCCAGGACTCCGTCGATTTCCTCGGCGAGAGATACGTCCAGCGCGGTGATTCCTCCCTTGTAGTGAGTGCTCAGGCGAAATGTGAGGGTCTTGTAGCGGATGTCGATGTCCGGATGGTGGTTGTCGTTCTCCGCGATCTCCGCGACCCGGTTCACGACCATGATCGCCTGGGAGAAGTTCGCCAGCTCCACGGTCCTGACCAGCGCCGCGTCCTGGGCGGTCCAGTCGGGCAGCTTGGGCAGCACGTCGTTCAACTGATCGTCGCTCAACAGCTCGGCCATGTCCTGATCGTCCCACCACGTCACGTAAGCTGCGCGTTTGCCACGGGAGTCCGGTGAAGCGCCGGGCTGAGAGGAGGGCTCGCAAGCCCTCGACCGTCCACCTGATCCGGGTCATACCGGCGTAGGGAGAGGTTTGACGTGAGAAGGATTTTTGCTGTCGTCGCTGCTTTGGCGCTGACCGGTTGTTCGGCCGGTACCTCGACCGCGCCGCAGACGCACGAGGTCACCCTGGTGACGCACGACTCGTTCGTCGTGAAGGACGGCCTGCTGGACGAGTTCCAGAAGGCCAGCGGGATCACCGTGAAGCAGATCGCGAGCGGTGACGCGGGTGAGCTCACGAACAAGCTGGTGCTCACCAAGTCCAACCCGATCGGCGACGTCGCGTTCGGCATCGACTCGACGTTCGCCTCGCGCGCGCTGGGCGAGGGCGTGTTCGCCGAGTACGCCTCGCCGGAGGCCACGAAGGGCGCGCAGCGGTACAAGGCCGACGACTCCAACCGCCTGCACGCGGTCGACGTCGGTGACGTGTGCCTGAACATCGACCCGGCCAAGCTGGGCGGCGTCGAGCCGGCCTCGTACGAGGACCTGACCGACCCGAAGTTCAAGGACAAGCTGGTCGTGGAGAACCCGGCCACGTCGTCGCCGGGGCTCGCGTTCCTGCTGGGCACGATCGCGAAGTTCGGCGAGAACGGCTGGCAGGAGTACTGGACCAAGCTCAAGGCCAACGGTGTGAAGGTCGTGAGCGGCTGGGAAGAGGCCTACAACCAGGACTTCAAGGCCGACCGCCCGATCGTGGTGTCCTACGCGTCGTCGCCGTCCGCTGAGGGTGGCGCGACGAAGGCCGTGCTGAACACCTGTTACCGCCAGGTCGAGTACGCGGGCTTGCTGTCGAAGGCCAAGAACGCCGCGGATGCGCAGAAGGTGCTCGACTTCCTGCTGGGCGAGAAGTTCCAGGCGCAGGTGGCCGAGCAGATGTACGTGTACCCGTCACGTGAGGGCGTCGCGCTGCCCGAGTCGTGGGCCAAGGACGCTCCGTTGCCGACTTCGCCGCAGTCCCTGCCCGCGGACAAGGTCAAGGACAACCGCGAAGCGTGGGTCGAGCAGTGGCGCAAGCTCGTGCAGGGCTGAGTTCTCGAACGGGGTGGTCGGCGGCGGCGCTGCTGCCGCTGGCCTTCCTCGGACTGTTCTTCGCGTGGCCTGTGCTGGCGATCCTGTCGTTGGGGCTGCGCGAGGGCGGTGTCTTCTCGGCGCTCTTCGACGGTGAGACCTGGGAACTCGTCGGATTCACGCTCGGTCAGGCCGCTGCGTCGACCGTGGTGGCGGTGCTCGCCGGGCTGCCGGTGGCGTTCGTGCTGGCCCGGTGCCGTTTGCGCGGGCTTGGCGTTGTGCGCGCGGCCGTGATGGTGCCGTTCGTGCTGCCGACCGTGGTGGTGGGCCTCGCGTTCCGGACGTTCTGGCCGGACGGCGGGGTGCTGCCGATCGTGCTGGCGAACGCGTTCTTCAACGTGGCCGTGGTCGCGCGGACCGTCGGCGGGCTGTGGGCGCACACGGATCGACGGGCCGAGGACGCGGCTCGGGCTCTCGGGGCTTCTCGTCCGCGGGCGTTCGTGTCGGTCGTGCTGCCGGCGTTGGCGCCGGCGATCGGGTCCGCGGCCGCGGTCGTGTTCTTGTTCTGCGCCACGAGCTTTGGTGTCGTGCTGGTGCTGGGCGGGTCCCGGTACCGGACGCTGGAGACCGAGATCTACCTGCGGACGGTCGAGCTGTTCGACCTGTCCGGGGCGGCCGCGTTGTCGTTGCTGCAGTTCGCCGCGGTGCTGGCCGTCCTGGTCCTGGGTGCGCTGGCTCGGCGGCGGCGGGAGACCGCGTTGTCGTTGCGCGGCAGGGAAGAACTGGCTCGGCGGCCGTCCGGTGGCGAGTGGTACGTCGTTTTCGCCGCTCTCGCCGTGGTGGTGGCGTTGCTGACGCCGGTCGTCGGCCTGGTGACCCGTTCACTGTCCACTCGGGACGGGTGGAGCTTCGCCGGATACGCCGCTCTGGCAACGCGCGGTGATCGCGGGACGTTGGCGGTGACCGGGCTGGACGCGGCTTTCAACTCCGTGCGGACGGCGTTCGACGCGACATTGGTGGCGTTGGTGGTCGGGGTGTTCTCGGCTGTGGTGCTGGTCGGGCTGCGGCGTTCCGGGAGCCGGATCGCTGAGGTGCTCGACACCGCGTTGATGCTGCCCCTGGGTGTGTCCGCGGTGACGGTCGGTTTCGGGTACCTGGTGACGATGGACGCGCTGCCCGGTGATTTCCGGACGTCGCCGTTGCTCGTGCCGTTGGCGCAGGCGTTGGTGGTGACGCCGTTGATCGTGCGGATGGTGCTGCCGGTGCTGCGGGCCGTGGACGAACGGCTGCGGCAGGCCGCGGCGACGTTGGGCGCCTCGCCGTTGCGGGTGTGGCGCGAGGTGGACCTGCCGCTGGTCGGACGGTCGCTGGTGGCCGCGGCGGGGTTCGGGTACGTGGTGGCGCTGGGGGAGTTCGGGGCGACGAGCTTCCTCGCGCGGCCGGACTCGCCGACGTTGCCGGTGATCATCGCCCGGCTGATGTCGAGGCCGGGGGAGTTGAACAGCCAGATGGCCTATGCGTCGTGTGCGCTGCTGATGGTCGTCACGGTCGGGTGCGTGCTGCTGATCGAACGGTTGCGCGTGCCGAGCAGCGGGGAGTTCTGATGGCGCTGGAACTTGACTCGATCACTGTCCGGTATGGACAGACGGTCGCGGTGTCCGACGTGTCGTTGTCCGTGGGCGACGGCGAGGTCGTCGCGTTGCTCGGGCCGTCCGGGTGCGGGAAGTCGACGTTGCTGCGCACGATCGCCGGGCTGGAGAAGCCGTCTTCTGGCTCAGTGCGGTGGGATTCCTCGGATCTGGCCGGGGTGCCGGTGCATCGGCGGGAGTTCGGGCTGGTCTTCCAGGACGGGCAGCTGTTCCCGCACCGGTCGGTCGCGGGGAACGTGGCTTTCGGGCTGCGGATGCACCGGGTCGACCGCGAGGAGCGGGACAAGCGAGTGCTGTCGCTGCTGGAGCTGGTCGGGCTGGAGGGGTACGCGGATCGGCGCGTGACGCAGCTGTCCGGTGGCGAACAGCAACGGGTGGCGCTGGCGCGGGCGTTGGCTCCTTCGCCTCGGCTGTTGCTGCTGGACGAGCCGTTGTCGGCGCTGGACAGGGCGTTGCGCGAACAGCTGGCGGTGGATTTGGCGCGGTTGTTGCGGGAGGCTGCCACGACCGCTCTGGTCGTGACGCACGACCACGACGAGGCGTTCACGCTGGCCGACCGGGTGGCGATCATGTCGCGCGGCCGGATCGTCCAGGTCGGGCCGCCCGCCGAGGTGTGGTCGTCGCCGGTCGATGTGGAGACCGCGAAGTTCCTGGGGTGCAACAAGTTCGTGCCGGGCTCGTTCGTGGGACTCTCGTCGGAACGGGTCGGGCTGCGCGCCACGGCGTTGCGGGTCGATCCGTCGGGTTCGCTGGAGGGTGTCGTCCTGGAGCGCGTGCACCGGCGTGATCACGTGCGGTTGCTCGTGGAGATCGACGGCGAGGAGTACGAGGCGGTCGGGCCGATGAGCGAGGTCGGGGACCGCGTGCGGCTCGCAATTGATCTCGACGGAGTGGCGCGCATCGGCTAGGAATGGTCCTCATGGGACCTCTGGGGGGACGAGTCGCGCTGGTCACGGGTGTGAGCAGGCGGCAGGGCATCGGGTATGCGATCGCTTCCAGGTTGGCGTCGTTGGGCGCTGACCTGTTCGTGCAGCACCACGTGCCGCACGACGCCGCGCAGGAGTGGGGCGCCGACTCGATCGACGAGGTGATCGCGGGTCTCGGCGGCCGCGTCGAACATCTGGGCCTCGACCTGACCGAACCGGATGCGCCGGATCAGCTGGTCGCGGCGGCGGTCGAGGCGTACGGGCGCGTCGACGTCCTGGTGTGCAACCACGCGCTCAGCGGGTCGGACGGTCCGCTGGGTGAGCTGGACGCGGCCATGCTGGACAGGCACTACGCGGTGAACGCGCGGTCGACGATCCTGCTGACGCAAGCGTTTGCCCGTCAGCACGACGGCGCGAAGGGCGGGCGGGTCGTGTTCATGACGTCCGGGCAGAACCTCGGGCCGATGCCGAGCGAGGTCGCGTACGCCGCGTCGAAGGGCGCGCTGGTCGGGATCATGTCGACGCTGTCCCACCACCTGATCAGGCAGGGGATCACGATCAACGCCGTGAACCCCGGCCCGACCGACACCGGCTACGCGAACGAGGAGACGCGCGAGTGGGTGCGGGAGCGGATGCCGCTCGGCAGGTGGGGCCAGCCGGACGATGCCGCCCGGCTGGTCTCCTGGCTCTGCACCGACGACGCCGAGTGGATCACCGGTCAGGTGATCAACAGCGAGGGCGGTTTCCGCTGAGGTCCCGGTGGTGCCGGGTCAGCTGTCCTTCGTGATCAGGCGCATCGCGGCGAGGCCCGTGCCGATCAGCAGGTAGCAGCCCGCGAGCAGCGTGCTGTCCCAGATCTGGTCGACCGGGATCGGGTCCCGCATCACGTCGAGCAGGCCCGGGAACCCGGTCGTGATCAGGAACGGGTGCAGCCAGTCCAGCGACGAGAACTGCCCCAGCACCTGGAACACGATGATCGTCGTCATCGTCGCCGCCTGCACCACCAGCGGGTGCTCGGTGGTCGAGGAGACGGCGAGGGCGACCGCGCCGATCGACACCATCTGGAACGTGATCAGCACGATGAACAAAGCGATGCGCACCAGGCCGTCTGCGGTGCTCAGCGTCGTGCCGGACAGCGTCATCATGCCGTCGGTGCCGAGGAACGCGGTTCCGGCGATGATGCCCACGACCGCCATCAGCGTGACGGCGAACAGCGACATCGCCGCGAGGCCGAACAGCTTCACGAACAGCAGCCGCACACGGGAGACGGGTGCGACCAGCAGCCCGCGCAACGTGCCGTGCTGCGCCTCGCCCGCGAGCCCGTCCGCCGCCCAGATCGACGCCACCAGCGGCAGCAGCAGGTTGATCGACAGGAACAGGGTGAAGATCGGCACGACCAGGCCGTTGCCCTTGAGGATCCCGGCGAGGCCGGGCCCTCCGCTGTCGCCGTCGCCCGCGGTCCAGATGCCGAAGCTGATGATGATCGGCACCAGGACGAGCCCGAACAGGCCGATGAGGGTCCGCGGCCGGCGCAGCATCCAGCGCACCTCGGAACCGAACTGACGCGTGATCATCGCGGTCCCCCGTCCAGCGTGTCCACAGCGGACATTCCGCGCTCTGCCTCCTCGGCCTCGGTGAGCCGCGCGAACAGCTCCTCCAGGCCGGTCTTCCACCGCGTCGCCTCGTAGACGCCGACGCCGGCCTTGACCAGCGTCTCGATCACCTGCGGCGCCGACGTCCCGGCGAGCTCGACCCGCAGGCCCTCGCCGAGCGGTCGTGCGGAGATCTTGGCGCCGCGCAGTGCGCTGAGCGCCGTCTCGACGTCCGGCGTGATGACCTGGAGCGCCGAACCGCCCGCCTGCAGCAGTTCGGTCAGTTCGCCTTGCGCCACAACGGTTCCGCGGTGCAGCACCGCGACGTGCGTGCAGGTCGCCTCGACCTCGCTCAGCAGGTGGCTGGAGACGAGGACGGTGCTGCCCGCCGCGTGCAGCTCCGCGATGATCTTGCGGATCTCCCGCGTGCCGGCCGGGTCCAGGCCGTTGGTCGGCTCGTCGAGCACGACCAGCTTGCGCGGCACGAGCAACGCCGCGGCCAGGCCGAGACGTTGCTTCATGCCGAGCGAGTATCCCCGGTACCTGCGGTGGGCCGCCTGAGCGAGCCCGACGCGTTCGAGCGCGTCCTCGACAGCCTGTTTGATGTTGCGCTTCTCGAGGAGCGGCTCGAACGCGGCACACCTGACGAGGTTCTCCCGGCCACTCAGGAACGGGTGGAACCCCGGGCCCTCGACCAGCGCGCCAACGTGCGGCAGCGCCTGCTCGGCTCCCTCCGGCAGAGGCCTGCCGAGCAGCTCGATCTCCCCCTGCGTGGGCCGCACCAACCCGAGCAGCATCCGGATCGTGGTCGTCTTGCCAGACCCGTTGGGGCCGAGCATGCCGAGCACGGCCCCTTCCGGCAGCTCCAGGTCGACGCGGTCGACAGCGACCGTGCTCCCGTACTCCTTGCGCAGACCCTTGGTCCGCGCGGCGACGGCGGTGGTCTTCCCCGTCGTCACCGGCGCGCTGGTCGAGGTGGTCACTTCACCTGTCCGATCGTGTCGAACAGCACCTGCTCGGGGACGGAACCGGCGACGACCCGGCCATCGTCCGCGATCAGGATCGTGGCGACCTTGGTGGTGAACAGCTTGCCGCTGCCCCAGTTGCCGCTGACCTTCTTCGTGAAGCGGTCGACGAGACCCTGGGCCTGCGCCGGGACCTGCGTCATGGCCTCAGCCGGGATCCTGGCGCCGAGCACCGTGTCCCAGCCCGTGCCGAAGATCTGCGGGTTCTCGCCCTGCAGCGCCTGTTCGATGCCGATCTCGGGCTTGTGCTGCTGCCGCTGTTCCTTCGCTTCCGGCGTGGTGACCTTGGCGTTGGACGGCGGGGTGAACTGGAACAGCTTCTCGTCCTGCGGTCCGACGTTGATCTGGCTGAAGCCGACCGTGCCGGCCGGTTCCGCCGTGCCGTTGGTCAGGACCGCCACACGCAGCGGCATCTTCAGCTCGGCGTCGACCGCGATCCTGACCTCGCGGATCAGGGTCTTCTCGCTGGCCTTCGGGGTGAGCACGAGCTCGTAGGCGGCCCGGTTCGCGACCCGTGCGGTGCCGTCCACCGAGATCTCGCTGAACTCCTTGGTCATGGTGACGATCTCCTTGGCCGCGGTGGCCGGGTCGATCGCCTTCTGCTCCTTGGTGTCCGGCTTGTCCTGGGCCTTGTCCCCGGACTTGTCCTCAGCCTTGTGCTCGGACTTGGTCACCTCGTTGTCCTGCGAGTTCCAGGACCACGTGGTGGTGCCGTCGTCGACGATGGTCTGCTCGGACTGGCCGTTGGGCAGGGCCAGCCGGAGCTTGCCGTTCCCGTCGGTCCAGATCCTCGCGCTGTGCTTGCCATCGGCCAGCTGCGGGATTTCGGCGATCGCGGGGAGGCCTAGCTTGTTGTCGACCTCCACGGTGCCGCCGAAAGCTCCTGGCTTCGCGGTCAGGACCTGCTCCACGAGGGATTCCGCGGAGACGGTCGGTAGTGACGGTGGCTGGCCTGCGCCTGCGGGCATGGCTAGCAGGCTCAGGCCTGCCGCGCCGGTGACCACACCGGCCGCTGCTGCGGCCAGGGTCACCTTTCGCTTGTTCATCTGGTCCCCTCCTCCAAGGGCTTGTGGTTACAGCTTGGGGGTGGGTTGCTGAGATGGTGCTGAGACTAGCGTTGTTGCTGGTTGGGGGCTTGTTGATCGCTGTTTGCCGGGTGTGATCCGCGGCTTTGTGGGTGGGTTGCGTTGCGTTGGGCGAGTCACGTTGCGTGCGATCCGCGACTTCGTGGGGTGGTCGCCTTGCTTTGGGCGTGTCCTGTTTAGGGCGCGGGGCTCCGCCCCGGACCCCGCCAATCTGATCAAGGACCAGCCAGCGCCGCTTGCGGGTTGATGGCACGCCTGGTGCGTTAGGCGGCTGCGCGTTCCGTAGGTGGTGCGGTCCGGGTGGGATCCCGTCCCAAGCCGAGCCGGAGCGCGGCAGACGATCAGGCACGACTCGTGACGGGACCCCACCCGAAGCGCACGGGAAAAGCATGCCTCGGCTTCGCCATCGGTACTGCTCGGCTTCGCCATCGCTTGAGGAGGCCTTCGGCGTTGCTGAGAGTCGGCTGAGATCTTGCGGGCGGTGAAGCTGAGAGCGCGGCATGCTGTGCTGTGTGAAGCCTCGAGTGCTGGTCGTGGACGACGAAGTCGGTGTGCGCCGGGCGTTGGAGCGTGGGCTGGCGGCTGAAGGGATGGAAGTCGTCACGGCCGCTGATGGGCCCACTGCGTTGCGGGTGGCGTTGACCGGGGCCTTTGACGTGGTGTTGCTGGACATCATGTTGCCCGGGCTGTCGGGGTACCGGGTTTTGCAGCGCATGCGGGCCGATGGGGTGCGGACGCCGGTGTTGATGGTGTCGGCCAAGGATGGCGAGGTGGACCAGGCCGACGGGCTGGATCTTGGGGCCGATGGGTACCTGGTCAAGCCGTTCAGCTTTGTGGTGTTGGTGGCGCAGGTTCGGGCCTTGTTGCGGCGTGGGGGTGGGGCTCGGCGGAAGCTGACGTTGGGGCACCTGGTGATTGATCGGGGGCTTCGGGAGGTCAGTTGGGCCGGGCAGGACGTTTCGTTGAGTCCGCGGGAGTACGCGGTGCTGGACGTGCTGGCGTCTCGGGCCGGGTCGGTGGTCACCAAGGACGAGTTGTTGCGGACTGTTTGGGGGGACGAGCAGGCTGCTACTCGGAATGCGGTCGAGGTTTACGTGGGGTACCTCAGGCGCAAGTTGGAGGCTGTGGGGGCTGGAGAGGTGGTGCGGACCATTCGGGGGCACGGATACATCGCGTCCACTCCGGACCTCGACAGTGCGTTGGGGAACAAGTGAATCCTCGCCGCTGGTGGTTTCGGCGCACGTTGCGCTTTCGGATCACCGTGGTGGCCACTGGGGTGGCGTTGTTGTGCTTGCTGGCGTTCACGGGGCTGGCGCCCGCGTTGATCGGGATCATTCAGATCACCGCGGTGGACCAGGAGTTGGCCAAGGCGCCGCCTCGGGTGTTGGACGTGTCGGGAGTGCCGGTGGACGGTGGGGCGCCGCTTCCGTTGACCTCGCAGGACATTCGGACGTTGAAGTCCGGGCAGCCGGTGTTGCGGCTGGACGGGGAGTCGGCGCACCGGTGGCGGGGGCGGGTGGTGTTCGGCGCGGACGGGACGCCTCGGCTCGAGGTGTACGGGAGCACGTTGCTCGGGTACGAGAACGCCAACACGTTGGGGACGCGGTGGTTGGCGGTCGCGGCTGTGCTGGTGGCCGGGCTGGTGGGGATCGCCACCTGGTTGTCGGTGCGGTCGTCGTTGCGGCCCGTGGAGCGGATGCGGGTTGCCGCCGGGGAGTTGCCGCACGGGGAGCGGTTGCCGGTGCCGCCGTCTCGGGACGAACTGCAGGCGTTGGCCGAGGCGTTGAACGCGCTGCTTGCCCGGCGGGATGAGGCGTCTGATCGGTTGCGGCGGTTCACGGGGGACGCCGCGCACGAGTTGAGGTCGCCGGTGGCGTCCGTGCGGGCGCAGGCCGAGGTTGCCGTGGCGCATCCGGATCCGGACTTCTCGATCGAGGTCCTGGAGTCGGTGGTGGAGGAGTCGATTCGGCTCAGTGCGCTGGTGGACGCGTTGCTGATCCTGGCTCGGGCGGACACGGGGGTGCCGCCTCGGGCCGAGGCCGTGGATTTGGTCCTGGAGGCCGAGGCGGCGATGGCGCGGCTGGGGACTGACCTGCTGGTGCGGTTGAACGCGCCTCCGTCGGCGTGTCTGGTGTCGGCCACCAGGTCCGAGGTCGAGCTGGTGCTGGACAACCTGATGCGGAACGCGGCTCGGTACGCGTACTCGACGATCACGGTGACGTTGGTGCCGGTGGGGCGGGACGTGCGGTTGCTCGTGGACGATGACGGGCACGGGATTCCCGTTGAGCACCGGGCGAAGGTGTTCGACCGGTTCTACCGGGTCGACGAGGATCGTGGGCGCGGGTCTGGTGGGTTCGGGCTCGGGCTGGCGCTGGTGGCGCATCTGGTGCAGCGGCGCGGGGGATCGGTGCGGGCTGCCGAGTCACCTGCCGGTGGTGCGCGTTTGGAGATTCGCTGGCCGTCCTGGTAGCAAGCTCAGGTGCCTGAGTTGCGAGCGTCGGCGCTGGTCGACGCGCCTGTTACAGCGGTTGCCGGTGCCCTGTTGGACACCGCGCTGATCAAGGGGTTCGGGGTGAAGGTGCCCGGAGCCCTGCTGGGGCTCGGGGACGTGCTCACCGGGCCGTTCGGGGTCAAGCTGACGGTGACACGGGCTGATCTGTCCGGTGTGTCGGCGGCTGGGGACTTTCTGGAGCTGCACACGGATCTCGTGGTCACCGGGGCCGGGACGATGGTGGTCGACCGGGTGAGCTGGACGACGGTCGGCGGGGTCGTCGGGCGGTTCGCGGACGTGACCGTCGGGCGCGGGATGGCCTTGCGGGTGCTGGAGAAGCGGTCGGCGTTGCTGGCGCAGCGGTGCCGGGAGCTGAGCGAGGCCAGGGTTGTCGTGGGGGCGGCGATCGTCCGGGATGGACGGTTGCTGGCCCAGCAGCGGGCGTATCCGGAAAGCCATGCGGGGCAGTGGGAACTGCCCGGCGGGCGGGTCGAGGCCGGCGAGAAGCCCGAAGAGGCGTTGATGCGCGAGTGCGTGGAAGAGCTCGGTGTGACGGTGGCCGTCGGTGACCAGGTCGGGCCGGATGTGCCGTTGAAGAAGGACATGGCGCTGCGGATCTACGCGGCGACCCTCGGCGGCGGTGAGCCGGAAGCGTTGGAGCACAACGCTGTCCGATGGCTCACCGCCGACGAGCTGCCCGGCGTGGACTGGCTGCCCGCCGACCGGGTGCTGGTGCCTGCCCTTCAGGCGCTCCTCAACTAAGGCCGGACAGGCGCAGGGCCGCGTCCAGGCGGTGCTGGGCGCGGTTCCGGGCCCGTTCCGCGCCCGCCTTGCGGATGCGGTCCAGCTCCGCCGGGTCGGCGAGGAGCTCGAGCGTGCGGTCGCGAACCGGGCGCAGCTCCTCGATCACGGCCTCCGCCACGACGTTCTTGAGGTCGGAGAACCTGCTCGTGTAGTCCTCCGGGTCCTTGCCGGTGCAGGAGCTGAGGATCTCGGTCAGGTTCGCGATGCCCTCCGTGGACGAGACGGCGCGGCGGACCTTGCGGCGCACCAGGTCCGGGTCGTCCAGGACGAACACGACGCCCGTGGAGTTCTGGGCGGACTTGTCCATCTTGCGCGCCGGGTCCGACAGGTCCTTGATGCGCGCGCCCACCTTCGGCACCACTGCCGTCGGGACGATGAACGCCTCGCCGTACGCGTGGTTGAAGCGGCGGGCGAGCGCGCGGGCCAGTTCGACGTGCTGGAGCTGGTCCTCGCCGACCGGGACCTCGGCGGTGCCCTGCAGCAGGATGTCCGCCGCCATCAGCACCGGGTAGGTCAGCAGGCTGAGGCGCACGGAGTCACGGCCGAGCGACTTCTCCTTGAACTGGATCATGCGCGCGGCCTCGCCGTACGTGCAGGTGCACTCCAGAACCCAGTTGAGGGCTCCCAGTTCGCGGATCAGGTCGCTCTGGACGCAGGTGCTCTCCGGGGCGATCCCGCTCGCGATCAGCACGGCGAGCTGTTCGCGCGTCATGGATCGCAGACGTTGCGGATTGTGCGACGACGTCATCGCGTGCAGGTCGCTGATGAAGTACACGTCGTCCTGCGTGCCCTCGCGTGCCCACGTGCGCAGCGCCCCGAGGTAGTTGCCCAGGTGGACCTGGCCGGAGGGCGTGATGGCGGAGAGACGGATCATGAGATTGGTCCTTTCGTGAAGGACCGCCCGGACGAAACGCACAAAAAAGCCGCCCGTCACGGGCGGCCTGTGGGTGCGTCAGCGCACTGCTACTCCGGCCGCCTGAAAGCGGCCCACCAGTAGGTGTTCAGAGTGCGCATGGTCAGCAGTATAGGACTACCGTTGAAGGATGTTCATCGTGCTGCTGAAGTACTCCGCGCCACTGGAACAGATCGACTACGCCCTCCCCGACCACCGAGAGTGGGTCGAGAAGCAGTACGAGCGAGGGCTGTTCCTCGCCTCAGGGCGTCAGGTGCCGAGGGTCGGGGGCGTGATCATCACGCGGCCGATGCCCCGCGGCAAGCTCGAAGCGCTGCTCGCCACGGACCCGTGGTGCGAGCAGAAACTGGTGAAGTACGAGATCTGCGAGTTCGAGGCGACGCGGACCGCGCCCGAGCTCATGAAGCTGAACGAGGCCGTGCTGCAGGGCTAGGGCCTTTGTGCGAGCCACGCGATCGCGGTGTCACGTACGCGATCGCCGGTGGCGCTTGAGTTGGAAACCGGTGTGTCGGGCGCGATCGGCGTGTTGCCGTAGACGCGGCCGGTGCGGTCGGCCATGTGCGCTGTGGTGATCGCGATCCGTGCGCCGTCGGGCAGCTTGAACGCCTGGTTCGCTGTGGCGTAGCCGGCCGTCGGTTCGCCGAACGTGCGGACGTTCTCCGCGCCCAGGAACGAGATCAGCACCGCCTCGCCGGAGCTCGCGGTGCGGCCGTCGACGAGCACCGCCACCCGCGCGTCGAGTGCGGCGGGGATCTTCGTCCTCCGGAACGCGGTGTGCCAGCCGTTGTAGACGTGGCCGCGACGGATGCCCCAGCCCTGGCCGCGGCCGTTCGGGCCGATGAACCGGCCTTTCTCCCCCTCGCCGAGCAGCGGGGCGACCACCGTGAGCATCGGGTGCATGTCGCCGCCGCGGTTGCCGCGCAGGTCGACCACCCAACCGGTTGGTTGGTTCGAGATCAGGTCGTTGAGCACGCCCAGTCCGGCTGTGACGTACGCGGCGCCGTTGCGGGCGTCGGTCTCAGGGATGACCAACCAGGCGGTTGCTTCGACCAACCGACCGGTTGGGACGGTGGGTTCGGGTGGCGTGCTCGCGCGATGGGACGTGACCAGATGGGTGTGAGGGTTGCCGAGCGTGGCGATCACCTGACGGATCGCGTCGTAGGTGTCCTCCGGGGTGCTCGCGCCGGCGGTGGCGAGGTGAGCTTGAGCACGTATTGAGGGCCAGTCGACCTTCGCGCTCTCCATCGAGTGACGCTGGAGGAGGTCGAGCGCCTTGTCGACGTACGCCCGAACCCTGGTGGTTCTCAAGCTGCTTTCAGCGCCTTCTTGGCCGCCTTCGCGGCCTTCTTCGCCGCCTTCTTACGGGCTTTGTCCCGCTCTTTCAGCAGGAAGGGGATCGGGCAGCGCTTGCACTGGGGTTTCGACCTGCAGCACTTCTTCTTGAGCTTTTTACCCACTGGTTGCACTCCACTCCGGCATGTGTCGCTAGAGTAGGTGAGGCTCACTTCACTAGGCACTCTTGTGTGGTAATGCCGACGCAGCCGGTAGTATCAAGAGCGGCCCTGCGCATCGAAGTGTCCGGCGCGAGCCCCTCCAACGCCTTCGAAGCTCTAGGAGTTCTGCGTGCCCACGGCCACCGCGCCCGGTCTTCAGACGCGCACTGACCTGCGCAACGTCGCGATCATCGCGCACGTCGACCACGGCAAAACCACGCTGGTCGACGCCATGCTGCGTCAGTCTGGTGCCTTCTCCGCGCGTGCCGAGCTGGTCGACCGGGTCATGGACTCCGGCGAGCTCGAGCGTGAGAAGGGCATCACCATCCTGGCGAAGAACACCGCTGTTCGCCGCCACACCCCCGAGGGCGACGTCGTCATCAATGTCGTCGACACCCCCGGCCACGCCGACTTCGGTGGCGAGGTCGAGCGCGCGCTCGCGATGGTCGACGGCGTCGTGCTGCTCGTCGACGCGTCCGAGGGCCCGCTCCCGCAGACCCGTTTCGTGCTGCGCAAGACGCTGGCCGCGGGTCTCCCCGTGATCCTGCTGGTCAACAAGGTCGACCGCCCCGACGCCCGGATCTCCGAGGTCGTCGAGGAGACCCACGACCTGCTGCTCGACCTCGCGACCGAGGTCGGCGCGGACGACTCCGTGCTCGACCTGCCGGTCGTGTTCGCCTCCGCGCGCGCCGGTCGCGCGTCGCTCACCCAGCCCGAGGACGGCGGCCTGCCGGACGAGGAGAACCTGGACACGCTGTTCCAGGTCCTGCTCGACCACATCCCGGCGCCGGTCGTCGAGGTGGACGCCCCGCTCCGCGCACTGGTGACGAACCTCGACGCCTCGACGTTCCTCGGCCGCATCGCGCTCTGCCGCATCGCCGCGGGCAAGATGCGCAAGGGCGAGATCGTCGCCTGGTGCCGCGAGGACGGCACGACCCAGCGCGTCAAGATCACCGAGCTCCTCATCACCGAGGCCCTCGACCGCATCCCGGCCGAAGAGGCCAGCGCGGGCGACCTGGTCGCCATCGCCGGCATCGCGGAGATCACCATCGGCGACACCCTCGCCGACGTGGACGACCCGCGCCCGCTGACCCGGATCACCGTCGACGAGCCGGCCATCTCGATGACCGTCGGCGTGAACACCTCACCGCTGGCCGGCCGCAACGGCGGCACCAAGCTGACCGCCCGCGTCCTCAAGGCCCGCCTCGACGCCGAACTCGTCGGCAACGTCTCGGTCCGCGTCCTGCCGACCGAGCGCCCCGACACCTGGGAGGTGCAGGGCCGCGGCGAGCTGGCCCTGGCCATCCTGGTCGAGCAGATGCGCCGCGAGGGCTTCGAACTGACCGTGGGCAAGCCCCAGGTGGTTACGCGCATGGTCGACGGCAAGATCCACGAGCCGTTCGAGCGCCTGACCATCGACGCCCCGGAAGAGCACCTCGGCGCCATCACGCAGCTCCTCGCGAACCGCAAGGGCCGCATGGAGAACATGGCAGGCCACGGCACGGGCCGCATCAAGCTCGACTACGTGGTCCCGTCCCGAGGCCTGATCGGCTTCCGCACCGAGTTCCTGACCGAAACCCGAGGCACCGGCATCGCGAACGCCGTGGCCGAGGGCTACGGCCCGTGGGCAGGCGAGATCCGCACCCGCCACAACGGCTCCCTGGTAGCCGACCGCACGGGTTCGGTCACCGCCTACGCAATGATCCAGCTGGCAGACCGCGGCACGTTCTTCGTGGAGCCGGGCGCAGACGCCTACGAGGGCATGGTCGTGGGCGAGAACCCGCGCTCCGAGGACCTCGACGTCAACGTGTGCCGCGAGAAGAAGCTCACGAACATGCGCACCTCCACCGCAGACGTGATGGAGACCCTGGCCCGCCCGCGCAAGCTGTCGCTGGAAGAGGCCCTGGAGTTCTGCGCCGTGGACGAGTGCGTCGAAGTGGCCCCGGAGGTAGTCCGCGTCCGCAAGGTGACGCTGGACGCCAACCTGCGCGGCCGCGAGCGCTCGCGCCTGAAGCAGCGCGGCTAATTCACCGCTGAACGCCTGACAGGGCGGCCGGGCCACAGTGCCCCGGCCGCCCTTCGTCGTCTCAGGCCAAAGCAAGAACTAGGGGTGGCCCGAGGACAGCAAGGTGATGCCGTGGCGTACCGACGAAGCCGAGCAATGGCGATGCCGCAGGCGAGCAGTCCCGAAGGCGAAGCCGAGGCAAGGCGACGCCGCAGGCGAGCTGCTTTTCCTGTGCGCTTCGGGTGGGGTCCCGTCACGAGTCGTGCCTGATCGTTTGCCGCGCCAGGATCGGGGTGTCAACTCGACACGCTTTTCGTCGAGTTGAC
>NZ_JBEXVQ010000064.1:0-27549 GCF_040629405.1 Lentzea sp. NPDC005914
CCGCGATGACATCCACGAAGCCTTCCTCAGCCTGGCCTGCGCGATCATCTGCTGGCGCCGACTCCGCAACCTCTCATTGAGTTAGGAGTTCTAAGTGCCGCGACCGGCAACCTTCGCCGCGTCTTCCGGCGCTCAGCAGGGCGCCTCGCGGCGTCGGCCCCACGCCCACAGCCAACCAGGATGAGGACGCGGGGCCGGCACCACGATGCACCCGTCTGAGCACCGAAATACGGGGCAAAGGCTGCCGGTCGCGGCACTAGGCGGCGCTAGTCCATACCGGCGACACGCCGGACTCCGATCGTCCCAATAGGACCACCGCGCGTGTTCCACTGTGACACGTGTGGTTGACGGTGCGTTAGTTCCAGATGCGCCGAATGAGTCTGATTGGTCTAATGCGGTCGGAGGTGATGTCCGGTGTTGACACGACTCTCCGCCGTGTTGTTGGTGTTGATGTTGGCTGTCCTCACGGGGACGGCCGGTGCCGTGCCGCCGCCTCCGCCGAACCCGAGCGACTCGGAGATCTCGGCGTCACGGGCGGAGGCCGACGCGAAGGCCGCCCGCGTGGGCGAGCTGACCGGCCGGCTGACTCAGGCCGAGTCGCGCCTGCAGGAGCTGCTGGACGACGTCTCCTACAAGCGCGAGCTCGCGAACAAGGCCCGCGTCGACCTGGAGACGGCGATCTCGGAGGCCGAGGCCGCCCGTCGTGAGGCCTCAGCGGCGCGCGTACAGGCTGACGCGGCTTCTGCTGCCGTGGAACGGAGTCGTCGGGAACTGGACGAGTTCGCCGCCGCGTCCTACGCGCAGGGGACCACCGTCGGTTCCTTCTCCGCGTACATCGGTGCGAAGTCGCCAGAGGACCTGTTGGCGCGCGCCCAGCTGCTGGAGGCCGTGTCGTCGTCCGGCTTGAACCGGCTGGAGCAGGTGACCCGCGACCAGGGCACCGCCGCCAACCTCGACGCCGCCGCCCGTGCCGCACTGCAGAAGGCCGAGTCGAAGCAGGCCGCCGCGGACGAGGCGAAGAAGGTCTCGGAGCAGGCCCAGCAGGTGGCCGTCGAGGCGCACAACGCCCAGGCGGCCGCGACTTCCGAGCTTCAGTCCAGCAAGGACGCTGTCGAACGCGAGCTGCTCGCGGCGCGGGGTGAGGTCACGGGCCTTGAGGCGCAACGACAGCAGTACGACCAGTGGGTCGAGGCGAAGAAGGCCGAAGAGGAAGAGAACGCCCGGCGTGCCGCGGCCGCCGCGGCTGCTGCCGCCGCTCAAGCTGCTCCGGCCCCGCAGCGTCCGATCGCTGCTGCCGCGCCGTCGGGCAGTCGCGTGCAGACGGTTATCAACCGGGCGTTGGCGCAGCTCGGTGTCATCTACGCGTGGGGCGGTGGCAATTACAACGGCCCCACTTATGGCGTGCGCGACGGTGGTGTGGCGGACGCGTACGGCGACTACCGCAAGATCGGCTTCGACTGCTCGGGCCTGATGATGTTCGCGTTCGCCGGAGTCGGTGTCTATCTGCCGCACTACAGCGGCTACCAGTACAACTCGGGACGCAATGTGCCGCTGTCGCAGATGGCGCCGGGAGACATGATCTTCTGGGGTCCCGGCGGTGGCACGCACGTGGCGTTGTACCTGGGCGGCGGGATGATGGTCGAGGCGCCGCATTCCGGTGCCGTGGTGCGGATTTCGCCCGTGCGGTACGGCGGGATCATGCCGTACGTGACGCGGGTGCTGTGAAACCCGGTGACCCGCCTGACGACGGGCCACCGGGAGCCTGATCAGGCGGCAGGCAGGTTGAGCGGGCCCGACTTCGAGTACGCCCGGCGCAGCCAGTTGTTGTACGGGTGGACGGTCACGCCCTCCGGGCCGCGCACGACGACCTCGACGAGGCACCAGTGCGAGCTGTCGCCCTTGTTGTCGAACGAGAGGTCGATCGACCGGATCGGGCCCAGCGCCGTCAGGGTCGTGGAGTACGAGTCGGTGTGACCGCGCTCCCGGTCGTCGCCCGGGTTGTCGAGGTTGCTCCAGATGCTGGAGATGTTGCCGTTCAGGCGCGCCTCGACCCGAGCGTCGGTGCCCGCGTCCTCGACGTCGCAGGTCTTGAGGTCGATCGTGTACTGCGCCGCCGCGGCCTGGGCGGTGCCACCCATGGCCATCGTGCCGGCGAGTGCTGCGGCGGTGACGCCGACGATCGCACGAGCTGCGAGCTTCATGCTTGGTTTCCCCTCTGGTTTGAATCGGTGTTGCTGAGGGAAAAGGTGCCAAGGCGCAGTTGCACGACTATGTGGAATTGATGTGATCCGCAGGTCAGGGCAGGAGTTGCTCGCTCGCGGAGACCTGTTCGCGCAGGAACGCCGGCTCGAGGAACCCCAGTCCGTGGTGCAGGTCGGCGGGCACGACCTCGACGTGCGACGTCAGGCGGGCGAGCCGGGCCGCTACGTCGGCAACGGGTTCGACGGGTGATTTGGTTCCCAGGACCACCCTGGTCGGTACGGCGATCCTGCGCACCTCGTCGTCGCTGAAGTAGCTGAGGATGAAGAACCGCATCTGGAAGCCCAGGCCCGCGAGGACCAGCCTGCGCAGCAACGGGTCGGCGAAGATGGCGAGCTTCGAGTCCCGCTTGATCCGGCGGCGCAGGAACTCGGGCGCGAGCATCGTCATCAGGCCGATGAAGAGGTAGAGGCGGCCCTTGTTCAACGACGGCACGAAGCCGCCGGGGTCGAGTCCGGTCACCCTGGCGACTCGTTCGGGTGAGCGGATCGCCTGGTTGAGAGCGAGCCAGCCGCCGCGGGAGATCCCGACGAGGTGGTACTTCTCGTGGCCCAGCCCTTCCAGCACCTCGCCGAGCCAGTCGGCGTTCGCCTGCTCGTCGGGTATCGGCTTTGTCTGCACCGAGCGGCCGGCCTCGCCCATCGAGTCGACCGCGTACAGGACGTGGTCACGGCCGATGTCGGCCACGAACCGTTGCCACACCAGGGAAGTGCTGGCCAGGCCGTGCAGCAGGACGAGTGGCTCGCCGGTGCCGGTGCCGCTGCGGCGCACGTAGGTCGGGCCGAACGACGTCTCGACCGTGATGTCGTCGCAGGGCAGAGGCCAGTCCAGGAGTTCGTCGTAGGTGTCGTGGTAGCGCTGTCTCGCCTTCTCGTTGGCGAAGCCGCTGAGCTTCATCTCGATCCCCCTCCGGTTTTCGTTGTGCACATGCACCATAACCCAGAGTGAGCGGAGTTGTCATCCGATGTGGCACTCTTGGCCGGTGCCGAAGCGTGTGGATCATGAGGAACGCCGCCGCGAGATCACTCTGGCCGTGTGGCGGATCGCCATGGCCGAGGGGCTCGCCGCGGTGACGTTGCGCCGCGTCGCCGCCGAGGCCGGCATCTCGATGAATCTGGTGCAGTACTACTTCACCACCAAGGACCAGATGATCCACTACGGCCTGCAGCGCGTCATCGAGGTCGCGGTGGCGCGGATGTCCGCCGAGCTGGAGGCGGCGGGGGATTCTCGAGCCGTTGTGCGTGCGGCGATCGTCGGCATGCTCCCGGTGGACGAGGAGTCGCGGCAGACTTCGGCCGTGTACTACGCGTACATGCTCTACGCGATCACCGACCCGCAGATCCGGGCTGTGGTCAGCGGAATCCCACGTCAGCTGGCGCCGCAGCTTGTGCATCGGGTGTCCGGTGCGGATCCGTTGGTGGAGCTGGAAAGCCTGATCGCGATGGCGTCCGGGCTCGCGGTGGGCGTGCTCGTCGGTTCGTACACGCCTGAGGAAGCGGTGGCGTTCGTGGACCACCGACTGGATCGGCTGTTCGCCTAGAGGTCTCGGGTCCAGAGCTGGCCTGTCACGTCGTGGCCGAAGCTGCGCTGCGGGGTCTCTTCCTTGAGTTCGAACCCGTGCGCTTCGTAGATCTTTCTCGCTGACGTCAGTCCGTCGACCGTCCACAGCACGATGCGGTGGTATCCGGCGTTCTTGGCGAACTGGATGCACGTGTCGACGAGCTTGTTGCCGGCACCGTAGCCACGCGCGTTGGGGTGCACGAGCAGCACGCGCAGCTTCGCGGTCGTGTCGTCCTCACGTACGCAGAAGATGCATCCGACGCGTTCGCCGTCGAGTTCGGCGATCCACGCGGCTTCCTTGGCGTCGTCGTGGTCGGCCGCGTAGTCGCCGACGATCTTGGCGACCAGGGCCTCGAACGAGGTGTCCCAGTTGTGCTCGGACGCGTAGAGCTCGCCGTGCGCCTGGACCACCCAGCCCAGGTCGCCGGGCCGGCCGAGCGGGCGGATCTGCATGGGTTCCCTCCACTGACACGACTGTTTCAGTAATGCGAAGATAGCCGCTATGCCGTCCGCGCGGGAGACCGAACTGCTCGAAGCCGCTTACCGGTACGTGCTCACCCACGGCCTGGCGGACGTGTCGCTGCGCCCGCTGGCGGCGGCCATCGGGTCGAGCACGCGGGTGCTGCTCTACCTGTTCGGGAGCAAGGAAGGCCTGGTCAGGGCGTTGCTGGCGCGTGCACGGGCGGACGAGCTGACGCTGCTCGCGGACATCGGGCCTGGGCCCGGCGTCGTCGTGCGGCTGTGGGAGTGGCTGTCCGCACCCGCTCATCGGCCGTTGCTGACGCTCTGGCTGGAGGCGTACGCGCGCTCTCTCGTGGAGCCAGACGGGCCGTGGGCGGGCTTCGCGCGCGCGACCGTGGAGGACTGGCTGGAGGTGCTCCGCGCTTCTCAGCCTGCCGATCTGCGCGACACGCCGGCTGGGCTGGCCGCGCGCACTCGGGAGCTGGCGTTGCTGCGGGGTGCGTTGCTGGACCTGCTCGCGACGGGCGACGAGGAACGGGTCAGCGCGGCACTGGCGTGAAGCCGAGGACTAGCTTGGTGCCGTGAAGATCGTGGTGTTCGGTGCGACCGGCATGGTCGGCCAAGGCGCGCTTCGTGAGGCGCTGCTCGATCCGGCGGTCGATTC
This sequence comes from Lentzea sp. NPDC005914, assembly GCF_040629405.1. NCBI lineage: Bacteria > Bacillati > Actinomycetota > Actinomycetes > Pseudonocardiales > Pseudonocardiaceae > Lentzea > Lentzea sp. NPDC005914. Next base: position 4,946 of record NZ_JBEXVQ010000064.1, read on the forward strand.
CGTCGTGACGGTGGGACGTTCCGCCATGGCCGTCAGTGATCCGAAGCAGCGGCACGTCGTGCACGCCGACTTCGGTGACCTGTCGCCGATCGCTTCGCAGGTGGCTGACGCCGACGCGTGTTTCTACTGCATGGGCTTGACGTCCGCGGGTCTGACCGAGGCCGAGTACACGCCCGTGACGCATGACTACGCGCTTGAGGCCGCACGTGTCGTCGGTGGCACGTATGTGTACGTGTCCGGCGAGGGCGCCAATGCCGAGAGCAGCACGATGTGGGCGCGGGTGAAGGGCCGGACGGAGAACGAGCTGCTGGCGCTGGACCGGCGGGTGTTCGTGGTGCGGCCGGGGTTCATCCAGCCGCTGCACGGGATCACGTCGCGGACCCGCATCTACCGGTACCTCTACCGGTGGTCGTCGTGGCTGTTCCCGGTGCTGCGCAAGGCGGCACCGAAGTTCGTGACGACCACCGAGAACCTCGGCCGCGCCATGGTGGCGCTGGCCAAGGGTGCCACTCCGGCGGTGAAGGTGCTGCGCAGCGACGAGATCAACCGGCTGGCTTGAACGCGTCCTCGGTCTTCACCACGCCCGCGGTGCGGCCCGGCGCCGTGTGGTTCTCCCAGTAGAGGTTCGTGTGCGCGATGACCTTGTCCGGGGTGGGGGCGCCCCACTCGGACAGGTCCTCGGTGGTGTGCGCGTCGCTCACCAGCTGGGCGTCGTAGCCGCGGACGATCGCGCCGTGCAGGGTCGAGCGGATGCACTCGTCGGTCTGCGCGCCGGACACGACGAGGCTGCCGATGCCCTTGCCCGCCAGCACTTCCTCGAGGTCGGTGTCCTCGAAGGAGTCGGCGTAGGTCTTGTGCACCACCGGTTCGCCGTCGGCGAGTTTCAGCTCGGGCACGAACTGCCAGCCGTCGGACTCCTTGGGCATGTGCTGCGGGTTGCTGTGCTGCACCCACACGACGTCGACGCCGGCCGCGCGGGCCTTGTCGACGAGGGTGGCGACGTTGGCGACGACCTCGTCGCGGTTGTGGGCGTGGGCGACCACGCCGTTCTGCACGTCGATCACGAGCAACGCGGTGTTGGGGCGGTTCGCCAGAGTCGTCACGCGGTCCACCTTAGGTCTCGGTTCGTGCTGTGCAAGGCGGTGAAAGCGGGTGTGGGTGGCCGCATGCGTGCGGCTCAGCGGGAACGCAGGCGGCGCAGCATGCGGGCGTCGTCGAATCCGACGTTGCGGGCGGCGGTCTCGACCGTGGCGCCCTGTCCGATGAGGTGCTCGGCCCGTTCGACGCGCAACGCTTGCTGGTACTTCAACGGCGTCATGCCGGTCGCTTTGCCGAACAGGCGCGTCACGGTTCGTTCGCTGCACCCGGCGGCAACGGCCAATTCCGCCAGCGACAGCCGGTCGGTGAGCCGTGACTCGATGACGTCCTGAACGCGGTGCACCGTCTCGATGACGTGCGACCGGTGCCGCAGCAGCACGCTCGCCTGCTGGTCGTCGCCGTTCCTGCGCGCGTAGACGACCATCGTGCGGGCGATGGCGGCGGCGACGGCTGGTCCATGTCGGACTGCGACGAGGTTCAGCGCCAGGTCTATGCCGCTCGCGATGCCCGCCGACGTCACGACCCGGTCGTCCTCCACGAACAGAACGTCGCGGACCACCCGTGCGCGTGGGTAGCGTCGTTGAAGCTCGTCCTGCAGTTCGTGGTGCGTGGTGCAACGGCGGCCGTCGAGCAGACCGACGCGCCCCAGCAGGTCCGCACCGGCACACACACTCGCGACCGTGCCGCCGTCCTCGTGATGCTGTTTCAGCCACGCGAGCGCCTTGGCGCTGAGCGGTCCGGTTCCGGCGATCTTCGGCGAACGCCACCCCGGCACGAACACGAGGTCGTGCACGTCGAGAGAGGGCAACTCGGTCGTCGCGCCCAGCGGCACGCCCTGATGGCTGGGCACGGACTCCGAGTCGCCGACGTACGACAGCGCGTAACCGCCCACGAGGTCGGCCGCGCTGGAGAACACCTGCGCCGGCCCCGCGAGGTCGAGCAGGTGCACTCCGGGCACGAGCAGGAAGACGACTCTGGTCACGATCCGGTCAGCGTAGCGACATCCGAGATCCGCGCGAATCGACCGGCCAGCACGTACTCGGTCCGCTCGATGATCTCCTCGACCCCGAGCACCTTCCCGGACTGCCAGTGCGGCAACGGCGTGGTGGCGGTCGCGTCCGTCACGAACGTCATCCCGAACCCGAGATCGGACCCGACCCGGGTCGTCGTCTCGCAGCACTGCTCGGTCCGGATTCCGCTGATCAAGAGCTCTCGCACGCCCTGCGTCGTGAGCGTCTGCTGCAGGTTCGTCGTGGTGAACGCGTTGTGCGACGTCTTGGTCAGGATCGGCTCGTCGTCCAGCGGCTTGAGGCCGTCCATCAGCCGCACGTGGCCGAGTGCGGGGTCGAACACGTCGCCGGAGCCGGGCTCGGAGTGCAGCACCCACACCACGAGGTCGCCGGCGTCGCGTGACATGTCGACCAGCTGGTTCACCTTGCCGACGATGTCCGGGTTGGACGTGTCGGCCCAGTTGGCGCGCTGGCGGAACGACTCCTGGACGTCGATGACGATCAATGCTCGCTTCATGACACAAGCCTCGCGTGCTCAAGCCGGTGGAAACAGGCACGACCAAGCCGCACAGCGGACGGATCTGGTCACCATGCGAAGATCGAGACGTGGACTTACGCGTGCTGGCCGGCGATCCCGAGGATCCGAATCTCGGCGCTCAGGTGACGGTGTCGGTGAGCGGGGAGAGCCTGGACGGGCACGCCGTGCCGTTCGTGCGAGTCACGAAGGAGGAGGCCCGCAGGATCCTCGTAGGACACGCACGCACGGACGGCGAGCGGCTCGACGTGGTGGTTCGCGCGGTGTGGAGCGAGAACGGCGGCTGGCACCGGGAGTCGTGGGGCGGAGGCGATGTGTCCGAGCTGCTGCGGCACCCCGCCCACAGGATCCCCGACGGCAGCGCGAAGCCGGAGATCATCTCGAAGGCTGTCGCGGAGGGATCGCGGAACACGGTCGCCGACCTGCGAGGACTGCGCTACGAGATGGAACGGCAGGTCGCCGACCTGTTGGCGCAGCGCAGGAACACCGCCCTGCGACTGGTGATGGCCCAGCTCGTCGAACTGTCGATCGCGTTCAGCCGCGCCCGCGACCAGGCCCGTGACGCGCTCCGGGAGGTCAAGGCGCCAGGAGTGGTGCGGCACTGCGAGGCGATGGACGTGGAGCTGGGTGAGGAGATCACCCGGCTGCAGATGTTGCTGAGCAGCGTGTCGACGTTCGCCGTCGCGCAGGAAGGCGAGGCGCAGCAACGGTTCAACATGCTCGCCGCCGCGGCAGCCGCCGGACTCGGTCTGCCCGCGCTGATCCTGTCCCTGTACGGCGCGGACAAGTACCTGCCGTTCGCCGGGGACACGGCGTGGCGAGCGCTGGCACCGATCGCGGGTGCTCTGACGCTGGCCGCGGGGATCATCCTGTGGCGCATGCCGGGCCGCACCACCGTGAAGCACTACCTGGCGGCGCTCGGACTCATCGCCGGGCTGATCGGCGTGCTGCTGGTCGCCGGGCTCCTGGCGCCGGGCTAGAGCGGACGACGGCCCGCGAAACCGATGTCGGCCCGGTGGTACCAGGACAGCTCGCGGTCGCCCTCCAGCCAGCACAGCAGCACCGGCACACCGTCCATCTCGGACGGGAAGTCGACCAGCAACGGCGCGAAGCCCTTCAGTTCGGCGCCGGTCCGCTGGACGGTCTCCATCAGCTCGTCCAGCCTGGCCTGCGCGGCCTTGAACTCCGGCAGCCCGCCCAGCGACGACGAGCCCACCGCGAGTTCGGCGGCGTCGGCGCGCAGCCGGACGATCTCGTCCAGCACGGGCAGCAGCCGCGTGAGCTCGGCACGGGCTTCGGGGAGGGTGAACACGCCACCAAGGCTGGCACAGTGGCGGGAATGACGTGGCGACTGGGTGACCTCACCGTGAACCGGATCGGGTTCGGCGCGATGCGACTGCCGCAGGTGGGAGCCGCGCTGTCCCCGAACGCCAGGCCGCGCGACCGCGAGCAGGCGATCGAGGTGCTCAGGACGGCCGTCGAGCTCGGCGTGAACCACATCGACACGGCCGCCTTCTACTTCTCCGCCACGAGGTCGGCGAACGAGCTGATCAACAGCGCGCTCTCGCCGTACCCGGACGACCTGGTGATCGTCACCAAGGTCGGGCCGAGCCGGACACCGCAGGGGGAGTGGCTCCCGCTCGCGACGCCGCCGCAGCTGCGCGGCCAGGTCGAGGAGAACCTGCGGCAGCTCGGCCGCGACCACCTCGACGTCGTGAACCTGCGGATCAGCGGGCTCGACGACGTCAGTGAGCACTTCGAGCAGCTCGCGGCGCTGCAGCAGGAGGGCGTGATCAGGCACCTCGGGCTGTCCAACGTCCGGCCGCACCACCTCGACCAGGCACAACGCATCGCCCCGGTGGTGTGCGTGCAGAACTCGTTCGGGCTCGGCCATCACCCCGAGCAGGACGACTTCCTCGGCGTCTGCGGCGAGCGGAACATCGCCTTCGTGCCGTTCTTCGCGCTGGCCGGGGCGAACAAGGAGGCAGGGACGTCCGCAGAGGACGACGAGGTCACCGAGATCGCGGCCCGGCACGACGCCTCACCGGCGCAGGTCAGGCTGGCGTGGACGCTCGCGCGCGGGCCGCACGTGCTGGTCATCCCGGGCACAGGTGATCCAGAACACCTGCGGCAGAACATCGCGGCGGGCGAGCTCCGGCTCACCCCGGAGGAGCTCACCCGTCTCGACGCCCTGCACCTCAACGGGGTCTGATTGACTGACGGGCGTGACCTACGCGGCGATCATCCTCACCGGCGGCAGGGGCGAGCGGCTCGGCGGCGTCGACAAGGCCGCACTGTCCTATCGGGACGCGACACTGCTCGACCACGTTCTGTCCGTTGTGGACGATGCGAGCGAGATCGTCGTCGTGGGACCGGAAAAAGCCGTCCCGGACATCATCTGGGCACGGGAGGATCCACCGGGCGGCGGACCGCTGGCAGGACTCGCGGCAGGGCTCGCGCACGTCACCGCCGACTGGGTCGCGGTCCTCGCCGTCGACCAGCCGGGGATCACGAAGGACACGATCGCGAGGCTTCGTCACACCGGCCGCAACGCCGTGCTCAAGGACGACCGCACCCAGTGGCTGATCGGCGTCTGGAACACCGCTGAGCTGCGTCGAGTGATCCCCGAAGATCCACGCGACCGGCCGCTGCGCAAGACTCTCCAGCAGCTCGACCTGGTGGAGGTGTCCGCTTTGCCCGGTGAGGCGCGCGACGTCGACACGCCCGCCGACCTGGACACCCTTCACAGCGGTTGAACAGGCGAGGAGTAAGACTGTTCGACAATCGGTAAACCCTGTTTTGCATGGAGGCCCGCACGTGACCGAGCCCGCCGCCGAGGCAACGCCGAACGCATCGGCGCCCGTCACCCCGGCTCGTGACGCCCAGCTGCTCGAACGCACCGTGTTCGAGGTGAAGCGGGTCATCGTCGGCCAGGACCGGCTCGTCGAGCGGATGCTCGTGGGTCTGCTGGCCAAGGGCCATCTGCTGCTCGAAGGTGTGCCGGGCGTCGCGAAGACGCTCGCCGTCGAGACGTTCGCCCGCGTGGTCGGCGGCTCGTTCAGCCGCGTCCAGTTCACGCCCGACCTGGTGCCCGCCGACATCCTCGGCACCCGCATCTACCGCCAGTCCAGCGAGGCGTTCGACGTCGAGCTCGGCCCCGTCGTCGCGAACTTCGTGCTCGCCGACGAGATCAACCGCGCGCCCGCCAAGGTGCAGTCGGCGATGCTCGAGGTCATGGCCGAGCGGCACGTGTCCATCGGTGGCAAGACCTTCCCGATGCCGAACCCGTTCCTGGTGCTGGCGACGCAGAACCCGATCGAGAACGAGGGCGTGTACCCGCTGCCGGAGGCGCAGCGCGACAGGTTCCTGTTCAAGATCCAGGTCGAGTACCCGACCGCCGAGGAAGAGCGCGAGATCGTCTACCGCATGGGTGTCGAGGCGCCCACGCCGAGCCAGGTCCTCTCGCCGGAGGAGCTGGTGCGCCTGCAGGGCGTGGCGTCCCGGGTCTTCGTCCACCACGCGCTGGTCGACTACGTGGTGCGCCTCGTGATCGCGACCCGCGCGCCCGGTGAGCACGGCCTCACCGACGTCGCCGGCTGGGTCGCCTACGGTGCCTCGCCGCGTGCGTCGCTGGGCATCATCGCCGCCGCACGTGGCCTCGCGCTCGTGCGCGGCCGTGACTACGTGCTACCGCAGGACGTCGTGGACGTCGTTCCGGACGTGCTGCGCCACCGTCTTGTGCTCTCGTACGACGCGCTGGCCGACGGCGTGCCGATCGACCACATCATCACGCGTGTGCTGCAGATCGTGCCGTTGCCGCAGGTGTCGGCCCGTCCGCAGCAGCCGGTTCCGGCTGGTAGGCAGTGAGCAGGGACAAGGCCGAGAAGGAACGGCCCTCCTGGGCGCCTCCCGTGCTGCGAGGCGTCCGGATGGAGGCCGCGCTGCGCATGCTGGAGCTCGACGTCCGGCGCCGCCTCGACGGCCTGCTGCAGGGCAACCACCTCGGCCTCGTTCCGGGGCCGGGCACCGAACCGGGCGAGGCGAGGACCTACCAGCCCGGCGACGACGTGCGCCGGATGGACTGGGCGGTCACGGCGCGCACGACGGTGCCGCACATCCGCGAGACGGTCGCGGACCGCGAGCTCGAGACGTGGATGGCGATCGACCTGTCGCCGTCGCTCGACTTCGGCACGGCGGCCTGCGAGAAGCGCGACCTGGTCATCGCCGCGACGGCCGCGGTCGCGCACCTGACGCGCGGCGGCGGCAACCGGATCGGTGCGGCGGTCTCGACGGGAGCGGAGAACCTCCGCATCCCTGCTCGCGGCGGCCTGGCGTACGCGCGGGGCATGATCCGCAAGATCGCCGAGATGCCGCGGGCCGAAGAGGGCACGCGCGGCGACCTGGCGGCGTTGCTGGAGCAGCTGCGCCGCCCGCCACGGCGGCGCGGCCTGATCGTGGTGATCTCGGACTTCCTCGGTGGCATGGAGTGGCAACGCCCGCTGCGCGCGTTGTCCGCGCGGCACGACATCGTCGCCATCGAGATCGTCGACCCGCGTGACGTCGACCTGCCCGAGGTCGGCACGGTCGTGCTGTCCGACCCGGAGAGCGGGCGGCAGCGCGAGGTGACGGCGACCGCGTTGCTGCGCAAGGAGTTCAACGCGGCGGCCGCGGAACATCGCGCCGAGGTGGCCGCGGGACTGCGCCGGGCGGGGGCCGGGCATCTGGTGCTGCGAACCGACTCCGACTGGATCGCGGACACGGTTCGTTTCGTGGTGGCGCGCAAGCGTCGCTGGTCTGGGGGTGTCGCGTGAGCTTCTCGAACTTCGTGGCCCCGTTGTGGCTGCTGCTGCTGTTCGTGGTGCTGGGGCTGGCGGCCGCCTACGTGGTGGTGCAGCGGATGCGCCGCAAGCGGGTGCTGCGGTTCACGAACCTGGAACTGCTGGAGAAGGTCGCGCCCAAGCGCGAACGCTGGTCGCGGCACGTGCCGGCGGCGTTCCTGCTGGCGGCGCTGGCGTTGCTGACGGTCGCGCTGGCAGGGCCGACGGCCGAGCAGCGGGTGCCGCGCAACCGGGCGACCGTGATGCTCGTGGTCGACGTGTCGCTGTCGATGAAGGCCACCGACATCAGGCCGTCGCGTCTGGAAGCGGCGCAGGTGGCCGCCAAGTCGTTCTCCGAGGGCCTCACACCGGGCATCAACCTGGGCCTGATCTCGTTCGCCGGGTCGGCCACCGTGCTGGTGGCGCCGACGACGGACCGCGCGGCCGTCACCCAGTCGATCGACGGGCTGAAGCTCGCCCAGTCGACCGCGACCGGTGACGCGCTGGTGGCCGCGATGGCGTCGATCGACTCGTTCGGCAAGGTCGTCGGCGGTGCCGAGGGCCCGCCGCCCGCCCGCATCGTGCTGATGACGGACGGCAAGGAGACCGTCGGTACGCGCAAGGCCTTCGACGCGGCCGAGGACGCGAAGAAGGCCGGGATCCCGATCTCCACGATCTCGTTCGGCACCGAGGACGGCGTGGTCGACATCGAGGGCCGCCAGCAGTCCGTGCCGGTCGACGACGACTCGATGAAGGAGATCGCGAAGATCTCCGGCGGCGAGTTCTTCAAGGCCGCCTCCGCCGAGGAGCTGCGCCGGGTCTACGACACGCTCGGCGAGCAGATCGGCTACGAGAAGAAGCAGGCGGACGCGTCGAAGCCGTGGCTGTTGCTCGGCACGATGACGGCGATGTTCGCGGCCGCGGCGGCGTTGCTCCTGGGTCAGCGCCTGCCGTAGATCAGCTCCACCACACCGATTCCGAACGCCCTGGTGCTCTTGAGCGCCAGGGCGATCGGTTTCTTGAAGAACGGTGTGCCGCTGCCGATCGCGACCGGGTTGACGTAGAGGCGCACCTCGTCGATCAGGTCGTGCTCGAAGAACGACCCGACCAGCTGCGAACCGCCGACCATGCTGTCGCCGGGCAGGTTCCGCAGTTCGTCCGGGTCGATCTCGCGCTTGACCACGGTGTTCCAGTCGGTGGTGTCGAGCGTGCGCGAGTAGACGATCTTGGGCATCTCCCGCCAGATCCGGCCGAAGTCGTGCATCGGCTTCGGCCACTCCGGGTGGTCGGCGGTGTGCGGCCACGCCGCGAGCATCGTCTCGTGGTTGCGCCGGCCGTCGATGAACCGGCTCATCCGCGCGAGCCCGGCGTTGAAGTGCTCGTGCATCTCGTCGTCGACGTGGTGCCAGCTGATGTCGTGGTCAGGGCCTTCCATGAAGCCGTCCAGCGAGATCGACGCCATCGTGATGATCATCCGTGGAGCCTCCGGTATTCCGCCGCCGCGCCAGGGTGCAGTGGCACTTTGCCCGTGTCGATGAGGCTGCGCACGTCGAGGTACTGGGTGCCGAGCGCCTGTTCGGGCACCAGTTCGGCCGCCTTGGCGACCAGGAGCCGCACGACGGCGCTCGCGTACTCGGCGCTCAGGTCCGGGCGGCACACCAGCAGGTTCGGCGTGCCGATCGTGGGGGTGTCGGCCGGCGAGCCGTAGACGCCCATGCGGACGTCCACGCGTTCGTAGACCTTGCCGTAGTCCTGCCGCAGCCTGGGCAGGAAGCCGTCGAGCGGGAGCAGCCTGATGCCGCTCGCCTTGTTCAGCTCCGGGGTCGGGACGCCGCCGGACCACAGCAGGGCGGCGATCTCGCCCGCTTTCAGGGCGTCGATGGCGTTGCGCAACGGGTAGTGCTGCTCCTGCACGCCCAGCGCGAGCCGCTCGCCCTGCAGGGAGGCGCCGGATCCGGCGGCGCCCAGGGAGACCCGCTTGCCGATCAGGTCGGCCGGGCTGCGGTAGGGGGAGGCGTCGAGGACCACGAGCTGCAGGTAGTTCTCGTAGACGCGGCCGAGAGAGACGATGCCCTGTTCCAGGTGGGCGCTGTCGCTCAACGTCAGCCCGAGGTCGGCGGTGCCTTCGCGGAGGTGCCTGAGGTTGTCGGCGCTGCCGCCGGTCTGCAGCGGGGTGATGGTCAGCGGGCCGGGGGACAGGCGGGAGAGCAGGGCGGCGAAGTCGTTGTAGAAGCCGCCGGGTTCGCCGCCCGCGATCTTGATGGTGCCGGACGGTTCGCTGGTCCCGCAGGCCGTCACAGCGAGCAGGCTGATCAAGAAGGCTCGTCGTTTCACAACAGCGGCTCCTTCGGCAGCTCGACCGTGACCACCAGGCCGCCGTCGGTGTGCAGCTTCAGGGTTCCGTCGTGCGCTGTGACGATCCGTTCCGCGATGGCGAGCCCGAGTCCGGTGCCGCGCCGCGAGTCGTCTCCGCGCCAGAACCGCTCGGTCGCGTGCTTGATGTCCTTTTTGGACAGGCCGGGACCGTTGTCCCGCACGATCAGCGTCGCCCGGTCGCACACCACCGTGATCTCGTGGCCGCCGTACTTGATGGCGTTGTCCAGCACGACGTCCAGCACCTGCGCGAGGTCCGACACCGCGCACCGCACCAGTCCGGGCGCCCGGTCGTCCACGGTGATCGTGATGCCCTCCGCCTGCGCTGCCGCCCGCCACGCGTCGACCCGGTCGTGCGCCACGACCTGCAGATCGGCGAGCTCGGGTTCGACGCCGCCGGCCGCGCGTTCGGTGGCGGTGCTTTCCGCCGAGGCCAGCGCGAGCAGCCCGTCCAGCAGCGACTCCAGCCGTTCGACCTCGGTCAGCAGGGACCCGTTCTGCGGCAGCATGTCGACGCGGAGCCTGAGTGCCGCCATCGGGTTGCGCAGCTGGTGCGAGGCGTCGGCGATCAGGCGTCGTTGCTGGTCAGCGGCCTCGGCGACGGCGTCGGACATGCGGTTGAACGACTCGGACAACGCCCGCAGTTCGGCCGGTCCGGCGGTGTCGGCGACGTGGGTGCGTCGTTGCCCCTCGGCGACCGCCCGGACGCCGCGATCCAGCTCTTTCAAAGGCCGCAGCAGCCAGCGGGCGACCACCAGCGCCAGCAGGACACACGCGCACGCCGCCAGCAGCGCTCCCGCCAGCACGATCGCCCACCGCCGGGCCACGTCCAGGGCGGCCACCGAGGTCGACGCCCGGAGCACGACGGCGCCCGCGACCTTCGTGCCGGTGCCGACGGGACGGGCGAACAGGACGTCGCCGCCGTTCCAGGGCATCACGGTCGGCACGGGCGCGGCGGGCTGGTTGCGCAGGGCGGCGTCGATCTGGGCGGAGACCTCGCCGATCTTCATGCCGGCCTCGACGACGGGTTCGCCGGCCGCGTCGACGACCACGATCTCCTCGCCGTAAATCTCGTTGTACCGCAACGCTTCGGACACCACGACGTCCACGGGCAGCGTGGCGAAGCGGTCGAGGTCGGCGGTGCGGCTGATCACGAACTGCTGGGTGCGCTCCTGCGCCGTGCTCATCAGCAGCGGGAAGGCGAACGCGGTGACGGCCGAGAGCGAGAAGAGCAGCAGCACCAACAGAAGCCGTTGCCGCATCTATTCACCGAGCCGGTAGCCGAAACCGCGGATCGTGTGCAGCAGGCCCGGCCGGTCGAGCTTGGCGCGCAGCTGCGTGAGGTGGACGTCCAACGTCCGTGACACCGCCACGAAGGCGTTGCCCCACACCTCGTCCATCAGCTGCTGACGGCTGACCGCCGTGCCCGGTCGCCGTGCCAGCACCGCCAGCACGTCGAACTCCTTGGTGGTCAACGAGATCTCCCGCCCGCCGACCACGACCTGACGGCTCTGCAGGTCGATCTCCACATCGGACACCCGCACGACGTCGTCGGGCTCCTGCGACCGGGCCGCGCTGCGCCGCGCCACCGCGTCGATGCGGGCGAGCAGCTCGGCCAGCCGCACCGGTTTGACCAGGTAGTCGTCCGCGCCCAGCCGCAGCCCGCGCACCACCGTCCGTTCGTCGCCGCGCGCGGTCAGCACGAGCACCGGCACCGGGTCGATCTTGCGGAGCTTGCGCAGCACCTCGAGCCCGTCCTGGTCGGGCAGGCCGAGATCGAGCAGCACCACGTCGGCGTCGCGGTGGGCGATCAACGCGTCGGCGCCCCTGCGCACGCGAGCGGGCCGGTGGCCGTTCGCCCGCAGCGCTTCCACCAGGGCGTCGGCGACACCGTCGTCGTCTTCGACCAACAGCACCCGCATGGGAGCAGTATCGGCCATGACTTCTGTTTCCTGCGCGTGGCGACGCGCCTAAGTGACTGTAAAGAAGCTTCTGCCCAGGTTGTGAGGGGCGTCTCCGCGCCGAGATGGTGTCCGGCATGACAGTCGTTGCGGAGAAACGCGCCGAGCGCCGAGTGGTGGCGAACGTCCTGCGCGGATCAGTCGGGAACTTGATCGAGTGGTACGACTGGTACGCGTACACCGCGTTCAGCATCTACTTCGCGGCCGCGTTCTTCCCCAAGGGCGACCAGACCGCGCAGCTGCTCAACACCGCCGCCGTGTTCGCGGTCGGCTTCCTGATGCGACCGCTGGGCGGCTGGCTGCTCGGCCGCTACGCCGACCGGCACGGACGTCGCGCCGCGCTGACGTTGTCGGTCACGCTGATGGCGTTCGGGTCGCTGATCATCGCGCTGACGCCCTCGTACGCCACGATCGGTGTGGCGGCGCCGCTGCTGCTGGTGCTCGCGCGGTTGCTGCAGGGCCTGTCGGTCGGCGGCGAGTACGCGACCTCGGCGACGTATCTGTCCGAAGTGGCCTCTCCTGCGAAGCGCGGTTTCTACTCCAGCTTCCAGTACGTGACGCTGACCGCCGGGCAGTTGGTGGCGCTGGGCGTGCAGATCGTGCTGCAGCAGTTCCTGACCAAGCCCGAGATGTCGGAGTGGGGCTGGCGGATCGCGTTCTTCATCGGCGCGACCGGCGCGATCATCGTGATGTGGCTGCGCCGCGGGATGGACGAGTCGGAGAACTTCGAGAAGCAGAAGAACAGCGATGACCAGAGGGGCACGTTCCGGGCGTTGCTCAAGCACCCCAAGGAATGCCTGCTCGTCGTGGGCCTGACGCTGGGCGGCACGGTCGCGTTCTACACCTACACGACGTACCTGCAGAAGTTCATGGTGAACACGAGCAAGATCGACGCGGCCACGGTCTCGTGGATCAACTTCGCGGCGCTGCTGGTGTTCGTGGTGCTGCAGCCGATCGCCGGCGCGCTCTCCGACCGGATCGGCCGTCGTCCGCTGCTGCTCGGGTTCGGTGTGCTCGGAACGCTGGCCACGGTGCCGCTGTTGTCCGTGTTGGCGCACACCTCCGAGGCGTTCCCGGCGTTCCTGCTGATGCTCGGCGGCCTGGTGATCGTGACCGGGTACACGTCGATCAACGCGATCGTGAAGGCCGAGCTGTTCCCGACGAACATCCGCGCGCTGGGCGTCGGCCTGCCGTACGCGCTGACCGTGGCGATCTTCGGTGGCACGGCCGAGTTGGTGGCGCTGTGGTTCAAGCAGGCCGGTCACGAGTCGCTGTTCTACTACTACGTCGCCGGGTGCGTGCTGATCTCGTTGCTGGTGTACGGGTTCATGCGCGAGACGTCGAAGGACTCGGTGCTGGACAGGACCTGAGACCCGCGGAGGGCGGCCATGCGGCGGCCGCCCTCCGCTCCCTCTAGCAGCGTTCTTCGGTCCAGTTGCCGACGGTGATCGTGGTGTCGTTCCAGATCGCGCCGCCTGCCTGGGTGCACTCGCTCAGCGTGTCCGCGCCGGAGGACCAGAGCTCCTGCCTGTTCTGGGCCTTCACGTAGTCGACCGAGCTCTCGCTGATGCGGGTCCGGATGCCCGCGCTGAGCCAGTAGGACTCCTTGTGGCCGGCGAGCCACGAGTCCCAGACGTAGATGTAGGCCCAGTTCTTGCCGCAGCCCTTGAACTGCTTGACCGAGGCCACGTTCTCGCCGCCCTGCTCGAGGTACAGCGTCGACCCGATCTGGGTGACACCGCTCGCGCACCTCGGGTTGTACTCCGCCTGCGCCGTGCCCGTGACGGACACGGCGATGGCGGCGGCCGCCAGCACGGCGGCGCCGATCTTCTTCATCTTCAGCAACGCTCGTCCGTGCTGCCGTGCAGGTCGTGGCCCGACGGCCAGATGACGTCACCCACGGCCCTGGTGCACTGGCTCAGCGTGCTGGCGCCGGTGGACCACACTTCCTGCTGGCCGCGGCTGCCACCGTTGTAGTCGATGGCCTCGGAGCCGGTGCGGGTCCAGATGGCCGCGCGCAGGTAGAAGTCCCGGTGGTCGGCCCGCCACGAGTCCCAGACGTAGATGTACGCCCAGTTCTTGTTGCACCCCTTGAACTGCTTGACCGACGCGACGGTGTCGTCGCCGTTCTTCAGGTACTTGGTGGAGCCGATCTGCGTGACGCTCGAGCACCTGGGGTTCGACTCGGCGTGGGCCGGTCCCGCGAACGTCAGCACGACGGCCGCGGTGGCCAGCACGGTGGCTGCGATCTTCTTCAGCATGTCAGCAAACCTCGTTCGTGAAGCCCTGGAGGCGGTCGACGATGCCGTGCGCCATGGTGCAGAACCGCAGCGTGTTCGCGCCGTCCGACCACACCTCCTGCTGGCCACGCCGCCCGTTGTTGATGTCGATGTCACCGTCGCCCGTCGTGATGGCGACGGAGGCCTCGAAGTTGGGGTGGCCGGACTTCCAGGAGTCCCAGACGTAGATGTAGCCCCAGTTCTTGCCGCAGCCCTTGAACTGCTTGATCGAGGCGACGGTCGCGTTGCCGCTCTTGAGGTACTTGGTGGACCCGATCTGCGTGACGCCGCTCGTGCACCTCGGGTTGGTCTCGGCGTGGGCCGCACCGGTGATTGTCAGGGCCAGGGTTGCCGCGGTCAGGACTGCCGCGCTCAGCTTCCTCACGTCAGCAGCGCTCCTCGGTCTCGCCGGAGTAGGAGCCGCCGTTCCGCACGAGCACGGAGCCGTACGCCCTGGTGCAGACCGACAGCGTGTTCGAGCCGTTCGACCACGCCTCCTGCACGCCCTCGGGGGCGCCGCCGTAGCCCAGCGGCTCCGTGCTGGTGCGCGTCATGATGCCCGCGCCGACCAGGAACCTGCTGCCGTGCCTGGCCTTCCAGGCGTCCCACACGTAGGTGTAGCCCCAGTTCTTGTTGCAGCCCTTGAACTGCTTCACCGAGGCGACGGTCTCGCCGCCGCTCTTGATGTACCTCGTGGCACCGATCTGCGCGACGCTGCCGCAGTACGGGTTCGACTCGGCCTGGGCCGTGCCGGTGATCGTCACCGCGATCGCGGTGGCCGCCAGCACGGCGGCACCAATCCTCTTCTGCATGCGCACGACAGTGAACGGGACCGGTTAGTCGGCGGTAAATCACACCAGGAGCGTGGCGAGCACGGTGGCCAGGTGGACGGGTTTGCGGTCCGTGGTGTGGCGGATCTGCGTGCGGCAGCTGAAGCCGTCGGCGATGACCAGCGCGTCCTCGTTGGCCCTGATGGCGGGCAAGAGGTCCTGCTCGGCGCACGCGATCGACACGTCGTAGTGGCCCTGCTCGAACCCGAAGTTGCCGGCCAGGCCGCAGCAGCCCTCGACGATCGTCGGCTTCAGACCGGCCTTGGCCATGGCCTCGCGGTCAGGGTCGAAGCCCAGTTCCGCGTACTGGTGGCAGTGGGTCTGCACGACGGCTTCGCGCGCACCTTCCATCGACGGCAGCTTCGGTGCGACGTACGAGGCGAACGTCTGGGTGGCTTTGGCCAGTGCCTGCACGGCGAGATCCTGCGACAGCTTCGGGGCCTCGGTCTTCAGGAACGCCGTGCAGCTCGGCTCCAGCCCGATCACCGGCACACCTTTGCTCGTCCACGGAAGCAGCGCGCGTGCGGTCCGTTCGACGACGCGGCGGGCCTTCGGGAGCTGTCCGGTGGAGTGCCACGTCAGTCCACAGCAGACGTTCGCGGACGGGATCTCGACGTGGTTTCCCAGGTGCGCCAGGACGGTGGCGGCGTCGAGGCCGATGCCCGGCTCGAAGAAGTTCGTGAACGTGTCGGGGAACAGCAGCACCGGATCGCCCTTGCCGAGCGGGTGCAGCTGACGGACGAGGGGAGTGGTCGGAGTGGGCAACGAGCGTTCCGGCGTGATCCCGGCGAAGCTGCCGAGCTTCGCCGTGAAACGGTTGACCAGCCCGTACTTCAGCCACGTCGGCAGCCAGCCCATCGCGTAGTGCGACCGCGGCCGCGGACGTCCCTTGTAGTGCTCGTGCAGGAACTCCGCCTTGTAGCTCGCCATGTCGACGTCGACCGGGCAGTCGCGCTTGCAGCCCTTGCAGCCCAGGCACAGGTCCAGCGCCTCCGCGACCTCGGACGACCGCCAGCCGTCCTTGATCACGTCGCCCGCGAGCATCTCGAACAGCAGATGTGCGCGCCCACGAGTGGAATGCTTCTCCTCGCGCGTGACGCGGTAGCTCGGGCACATCACGCCGCCCTTGGTGTTCAGGCACTTGCCGACGCCGACGCATCGGCGCGTGTCGCTCGCGAACTCCGCCCGCGTCGGAATTCGCGGCGGCGCAACGAGAATCCGCAGGTCGTCGTCGAGTTTGAGCGGCTCGACGATCCGGCCGGGGTTGAGCAGGTTCGAGGGGTCGAACGCGTGCTTGAACTCCTGGAACGCCTTCAGCACCTCCGCCGGGTACATCCGGCTCAGCAGCTCGGACCGCGCCTGGCCGTCGCCGTGCTCGCCGGACAACGAACCGCCGTGGCTCACGACCAGGTCTGCCGCGTCCTGCAGGAACTCCCGGTAGCCGTCGGCCAGGTCGAAGTCGATGCGGACGTGCAGGCAGCCCTCGCCGTAGTGGCCGTAAGTGATGCCACGCCTGCCGTGCCGCGCGAGCAAGGCGTCGAACTCGCGCAGGTAGGTGCCGAGGCGTTCGGGTGGCACGGCCGCGTCCTCCCAGCCCGACCACGCCTCGCCGCCGTCGGGCATGCGGGTGGCGAGCCCGGCGCCGTCCTCGCGGATCCGCCACAGCGCCCGCTGGTGCGCGGGGTCGTGGATGATCATCGAGTTCTTGGTGATCTTCGCGACGCGTTCGGGGTGGTCCTCGACCTCCACGAACAGCCAGCTGCGGCCCTCTGGCAGGTCAGGGCGGGTGCGGACGCTGCGGACCAGTGCCTCGTCGATGCCCTCGACCGCCAGCGCGTCCTCGATCTGGGTGACCTGGTCGGCGGCGTCGTAGGTGTCCGCGAAGCCGAGCACGACCAGGACGCGGCGTTCGGGGCGGCGCACCAGCTTCAGTTCGGCGCCCAGCAGCACGACGCAGGTGCCTTCGGTGCCGACGAGCTGCTGGGTCAGCGTCGGGGCGTCCAGCGCGTACCCGCTGACCCGGCGGCTGAGCTGCGGAAACCACGCCGGGTCGAACGACGGCAGTGCGAGCGCGGGCGGGCTGGAGGTGTCGAACCGGCGGCCGTCGACCGTCAGCACGGTCAGGTTCGCGACGTTCTCGCTGGTCTTGCCCCACCTCACCGAGTGCGCGCCGCACGCGTTGTTGCCGATCATCCCGCCGATGGTGCAACGCGAGTGTGTGGACGGGTCCGGCCCGAAGATGTAGTCGCCGGTCAACGAGTTCACGCGGTCGAGCACCGCGCCGGGCTGCACGAACGCGCGGTCTCCGCTGACCTCGATCGAGTTCAGGTACCGGCTGAAGTCGATCACCAGGCCGGTGCCGGTCGCGTTGCCCGCGATCGACGTTCCCGCGCCGCGGCTGGTGATCGGCACGCGGTGTTCCGCGGCGAGCGCAACGGCCGTGACCACGGCGTCTGTCGTGCGTGGACGGACGATCACACGGGGCACGTGGCGGTAGTTCGACGCGTCCGCCGAGTACAGGGCCCGGCTCGCCGGGTCGTCGAGGACGTCACCGTCCACGTCACGGCGGAGTTGATCGAGAAAGGCCCGCATCACCCGATCATGCCTGGCTGGGTGTGACATGGCTCCGCCGATGCCGGTCTACCTGCCGGTAGCCGATAGCCTCACCCGGTCAACCAGCAGCGATTGCAGGGAGAGCTAGTGAGTCGGTCCGTTCTGGTCACCGGAGGCAACCGCGGTATCGGCCTCGCCATCGCGCAGGCGTTCGCGGCGCAGGGCGACAAGGTCGCGGTCACGCACCGCGGGTCCGGGGCTCCCGAAGGCCTGCTCGGCGTGAAGTGCGACGTGACGAACTCCGAGGAGATCGACGCCGCGTTCACCGAGGTCGAGGCCGCGCACGGCCCCGTCGAGGTGCTGGTCTGCAACGCGGGCATCACCCAGGACACGCTGTTGCTGCGCATGAGCGAGGAGCAGTTCACGCAGGTCGTCGACGCGAACCTGACCGGCGCGTTCCGGTTCGCCCAGCGCGCCTCCCGCGGCATGCTGCGCAAGAAGTTCGGCCGCATCGTCTTCATCTCGTCCGTCGTGGGTCTCACCGGCGGCGCGGGCCAGGTCAACTACGCCGCGTCCAAGGCGGGCATGGTCGGCATGGCGCGTTCGATCGCGCTGGAGCTGGGCTCGCGCAACATCACCGCGAACGTCATCACGCCCGGTTTCATCAGCACGGACATGACGGCAGAGCTGCCCGAGGCCGTCCGTGAAGCCGCTTTGAAGCAGATCCCGGCCGGTCGATACGGTGCGGCCGAAGAGATCGCGCGCGCCGTCACGTTCCTCGCCGCCAACGAGGCCGGCTACATCAACGGTGCCGTGCTGCCGGTCGACGGCGGCCTCGGCATGGGCCACTGAGCTTTCTCAACTACGGCTGTCTACTGCGAAAGGGTTGGATCAAGTGACCGGACTGCTCGAGGGCAAGCGACTGCTGATCACCGGTGTGATCACCGACGCGTCGATCGCCTTCCACGTCGCACGCGTCGCCCAGGAGCAGGGCGCCGAGGTCGTGCTGACCGGGTTCGGCCGGATGAGCCTCGTCACGCGCATCGCCCAGCGTTTGCCCAAGCCCGCGCCCGTGGTCGAGCTCGACGTGCAGAACCAGGAGCACCTCGACACGCTGGCCGAGCGCGTCGGTGAGCACGTCGACGGCCTCGACGGTGTCGTGCACGCCATCGGCTTCGCCCCGCAGAGCTGTCTCGGCGCGCCGTTCATGGACGCACCGTGGGAGGACGTCTCCGTCGCGATGCACGTCTCGGCGTACTCGTACAAGTCGCTCGTGCAGGCCGTTCGCCCGATGCTGTCGCACGGCTCGTCGGTCGTCGGTCTCGACTTCGACGCCCGTCAGGCGTGGCCCGCCTACAACTGGATGGGCGCGGCGAAGGCGGCGTTCGAGTCGATCAACCGCTACATGGCGCGCGAGCTCGGCCCGGACGGCATCCGCGTGAACCTGATCTCGGCCGGCCCGGTGCGCACCATGGCCGCCAAGTCGATCCCCGGCTTCGCGGAGCTCGAGAAGATGTGGGGCGAGAAGGCGCCGCTGACGTGGGACGTCGACGACCCGACGCCGGTCGCGAAGTCGGTCTGCGGCCTGCTGTCCGACTGGTTTCCGGCTACCACGGGCTCGATGGTGTTCGTCGACGGAGGCGTGCACTTCCTCGGTTTGTGAGTCGTGATTTGATGGGGCGGTGAGTTTCGACGCGCTGCTGTGGCTGTCTTTTGGCGGCCCAGAAGGTCCTGAGGACGTCCGCCCCTTCCTCGAGAACGTGGTTCGCGGACGTGGCGTGCCGCCGGAGCGGCTGGACGAGGTCGAGGCCCACTACCAGCACTTCGGCGGCGTGTCGCCGATCAACCGCCTGAACCACGAGGCCATGGACGCGGTGCGCGCCACCGGGTTCGAGCTGCCGATCTACTTCGGCAACCGCAACTGGCATCCCATGGTCGAGGACACCGTCGCCCAGATGAAGGCGGACGGGATCAAGCGCGCGTTGGTGTTCCCGACGAGCGCTTACGGCGGCTACTCCGCGTGCCGTCAGTACGACGAGGACATCCTGCGCGCGCTGGCGGCCGTTCCCGACGGCCCCGAACTGGTGAAGCTGCGCCAGTTCTTCGACCACCCGCTGTTCATCGGAGCGTTCGCCGACGGCGTTCGTGCGGCTGCGGAGACTTTGTCGGGTTCGTACCGGCTCGTCTTCACCGCGCACTCGGTGCCGGTGTCCGCGGACAAGGCCGCCGGACCTCCCGAGGAGGGCGGTTACCGCTACTCGCGCCAGGTCGTCGAGGCGTCCCGGCTGGTCGCCGCCGAGCTGGGCATCACCGAGTACGACGTGGTGTGGCAGTCGCGGTCCGGCCCGCCGCAGATCCCGTGGCTCGAGCCGGACATCGTCGACCACGTCGACGCCCTGCACGCCAAGGGCGTCACCGGCGTGGTCGTGTGCCCGATCGGGTTCGTGTCCGACCACCTCGAGGTCGTCTGGGATCTCGACACCGAGGCCCGTGACCGCTGCGTCGAGCTCGGCATGGAGTTCGCCCGCGCCGCCACCCCGAACTCCGACCCGCGCTTCGCCGAGCTCGTGGTCGAGCTGGTCGCGGAGCACCTCGAGGGTGTCCCGGCCCGGAAGCTGTCCTCGTTCACCGTCGCGGGGTGCACGGTGAACGGCGCGCCGTGTGCGCCGTTGTGTTGCGAACCGGTCAAGAGGCCGGTCCGAGCCTAGACAGGGCTTTTTCAACGGGCGAAGAATTGGTCGCATGACCAGTTCCGCGGCCGTCGAGGTCACCGGGCTCCGGGTGTACCGGGGCAAGCGTCTGGTCCTGCGGGATGTGAGCTGCACGATCCCGCGGGGCAGTGTCACCGGCTTGCTGGGCCCGTCCGGCTGCGGCAAGACCACCCTGATGCGGTCGGTCGTGGGCGTGCAGATCGTCTCCGGCGGGTCGGTCACGGTCCTGGGCTCGTCCGCGGGCAGCCCCGGCCTGCGCGACCGGATCGGGTACGCGACCCAGAGCCCCTCGGTGTACGCCGATCTGAGCGTCGTCGAGAACCTGCGCTACTTCTGCGCGGTGCTGCGCGCGCCCCGGTCCGACGTTCAGCGCGTGATCGACGAGGTCGGGCTGGGCGGCCACGAGTCGCAGCTCGTGTCCTCTTTGTCCGGTGGCGAGCTGTCGCGGACGAGCTTGGCCGTCGCGTTGCTCGGCAAGCCTGAACTGTT
The DNA here is from genome assembly GCF_040629405.1 of Lentzea sp. NPDC005914. Classification (NCBI taxonomy): domain Bacteria; kingdom Bacillati; phylum Actinomycetota; class Actinomycetes; order Pseudonocardiales; family Pseudonocardiaceae; genus Lentzea; species Lentzea sp. NPDC005914. The sequence continues at coordinate 25,602 of NZ_JBEXVQ010000064.1, forward strand.
GGTGCTCGACGAGCCGACGGTCGGGCTGGACCCGTTGCTGCGTGACGAGCTGTGGACGTTGTTCCGCTCGTTGGCCTCGCGCGGTGTCACGTTGTTGGTGTCCAGCCACGTGATGGACGAAGCCGCCCGCTGCGAGCGGCTGCTGCTGATGCGTGACGGCGCGTTGCTCGCCGACGACACACCTGCCTCGCTGCTGTCCGCGACCGGTACTGGCGACCTGGAGCAGGCGTTCCTGCACCTGGTGCGGGCGAAGGAGGCGGCGTGAACACCTCGATCCTGCTCGCCACGACCGCGCGGATCCTGAACCAGTTCCGTCACGACCGCCGCACCGTCGCCCTGATGGTGCTCATGCCGTCGTTGCTGCTCATCCTGCTGCGCTTCGTCTTCAACTCCGAAGCCGCCTTCAGCCGTGCCGCTCCCGCCCTGCTGGCCGTTTTCCCGTTCGCGATCATGTTCATCGTCACGTCGATCACGACGTTGCGCGAGCGCACGACGGCGACGCTGGAACGGCTCATGACGATGCCGATCGGCAAGCTTGACCTGCTCTTCGGCTACGCGCTGGCGTTCGGCGTGGTGGCGCTGGTCCAGGTCCTCGTCGCGGTCGGCATCTCGCTCACGTGGCTCGGGCTGTCGATCGGCGGCTCGGTGTGGCTGCTCGTGGTCATCGCCGGGCTGGACGCGTTGCTGGGCACGGCTCTCGGGCTCTTCGCGAGCGCCTTTGCCCGCACCGAATTCCAGGCTGTGCAGTTCATGCCGTTGTTCGTGATGCCGCAGGTGTTGTTGTGCGGGCTCTTCTCGCCGCGTGAGGCGATGACGCCGGTGCTGGAATGGCTGTCCAACGTCATGCCGCTGTCGTACGCGGTCGACGCGCTCACGGCGGTGACGACGTCGAGCGACATCACCGCAGAACTGGTGCGCAACCTCGCGATCGTGGCGGCGTGCGGACTTCTCGCGTTGGTGCTGGGCGCCGTGACGTTGCGCAGGCGCACGCCCTGATCAGTGCCGGCCGGCACCCGTGTCGGCCAGCACGCGCACGGCCTCGTCGACCGCCGCGCACCGTGCCCGTCGCACGGCCTCGGACACAGGCTTGAGCGCATCGGTCCGTGCGCTCATCGCCGACGCCGACATCGCACCGCCGGGCGCGTCCGAGCGCGCCACGGACAGGATCGCGTCCACCTCGGCGGCCCGCTGCAGCACCCGCAGAGCGCGCGGGGGCATCGCGGCCGGCCACGGCAGGGCGGAGTTCTCGGCGGCCAGGTCGGCGATCTCCTTGCGCACGTTCGGGCGGTGCTTGGCCACGTCGAGGGACGCCAGGGCGGCGGTGGCCTCGCGCAGGGCGGCACCCAGGCCGTGCTCGGCCTCACCGATCGGGATGTGCTCCAGGCCGTTGGACGACGGCAGGTCGAACACGGTCCAGCGCATCACGCCGTCGGCCACGATCTTCGGCACCAGGCCGATGTGCACGGACGGGATCACGAGAGCCTCACCGGACCGCAGCGCGCACGTCGAGAGCGGGCCCTTGCCGCCCAGGCCGCGCACGTCACCGGGCACCGGCAACGCCAGCCGCGCGGACGTCGCGCCCGCGCGCCGCAGGGCGGCCAGCAGCAGGGCGGGCCCCACGGGGGCCTCGTCGGGACCGGGGAGGTCGAGCGCCGTGGCGGTGCCGTCGTCGTCGGCCACCACCTCGTGCTGCTCGGCCCACGTGTGCAGGGCGTCGAGGACGTCGTCGGAGGCGGCCAGACCGTGCAGCCATCCCGACGTCCACACGACCAGCGTGGCACTCGCACAGGACACGGGACGAGATTACGTGGCCCGGCCGTGTGAGCCCCACCCGGTGTGCCTGATCCGAGACACCTAGACGAGTAAGTCCTAAATCCAGGCGGTGTCTGGAGACGGACGAAGGGTGTTCAAGATCAGTTTGTGAGGACCGACCTGAACACCCTTCTGA